>NZ_JAHFUY010000059.1 GCF_023264895.1 Herbiconiux sp.
GCCGCAGGTGATCATCGCCGGCTGGTCTGCCTACCCCCGCCAGCTCGATTTCGCCGCCTTCCGCGCCATCGCCGACGAGGTGGGCGCCAAGCTCTGGGTCGACATGGCGCACTTCGCCGGCCTCGTGGCCGCCGGTCTCCACCCCTCGCCCGTGCCGTTCGCCGACGTGGTGTCCTCCACCGTGCACAAGACCATCGGCGGCCCCCGCTCCGGCTTCATCGTGAGCCGCGACACGGAGCTCGCGAAGAAGCTCAACTCCAACGTGTTCCCCGGCCAGCAGGGCGGGCCGCTCATGCACGTGATCGCCGCCAAGGCCACCGCGTTCAAGCTCGCCGCCGAGCCCGAGTTCAAGGACCGCCAGGTGCGCACGCTCTCCGGAGCCCGCATCCTCGCCGAGCGCCTCACCGCCGACGACGCCCGCGCCGCCGGCGTCGACGTGCTCACGGGCGGCACCGACGTGCACCTCGTGCTCGCCGACCTCCGCAACTCCGCGCTCGACGGGCAGCAGGCCGAGGACATCCTGCACGAGGTCGGCATCACGGTGAACCGCAACTCGGTGCCGTTCGACCCGCGCCCGCCGATGGTCACCTCCGGTCTCCGGATCGGCACGCCGGCCCTCGCCACGCGTGGCTTCGGCGACACCGAGTTCGTCGAGGTCGCCGACATCATCGGCAGCGCCCTCACGCCCTCGCCCGACGTGGAAGCCCTGCGCGCCCGCGTGCTCACGCTCACCGACGGCTTCCCGCTCTACCCGGGCCTCGAGCAGTGGTAGCCACGAAGCTCGACGGCAACGCCACCGCGGCGGCACTGAAGCGCGAGATCGCCGAGCGCGTGTCGGCGCTGAAGGCGAAGGGCATCGTGCCCGGTCTCGGCACGCTGCTCGTGGGCGAGGATCCCGGATCGATCTCGTACGTGGCGGGCAAGCACCGCGACTGCGCCGAGGTGGGCATCGAATCGGTGCGCGTCGACCTCCCGGCCACCGCCACGGAGCAGGACGTGCGCGACGCGATCGCCGAGCTCAACGCGAACGACGCCGTGACCGGCTACATCGTGCAGCTCCCGCTGCCCGCCGGCATCGACGAGAACGCCATGCTCGAGCTGATGGACCCGGCGAAGGACAGCGACGGACTGCACCCCACGAATCTCGGCCGGCTCGTGCTGGGCGTCTCGGGCGACCTGCACTCCCCGTTGCCGTGCACCCCCGCGGGCATCGTCGAGATGCTCGGCCGGTACGGCGTGAGCCTGCCAGGCAAGCACGTCGTGGTGGTCGGTCGCGGCCTCACGGTGGGCCGCCCGCTCGGGCTCCTGCTCACCCGCAAGGGCATCGACGCGACGGTCACGCTCACGCACTCGCGCACGCGGAACCTCGAGGAGGAGGTGCGCCGGGCCGATGTCGTGATCGCCGCCGTGGGCGTGCCCGGCCTCATCAAGGACCACTGGGTGAAGCCCGGGGCCGCCGTGCTCGACGTGGGCATCACCCGCGTGGTCGACGACACCACGGGCAAGGCCAGGCTGATCGGAGACGTCGACCCCGGCGTGGCCGAGGTCGCCGGCTTCCTCTCGCCGGTTCCCGGGGGAGTGGGGCCGATGACCCGCGCGATGCTCGTCGAGAACGTCGTGGCCGAGGCGGAGCGCCGGGCCGGGCTCTAGCCGAACCGGGCCGTGACGTTCCTCATCCGCCTGCCGGGTACGGAAGTCATCTGTCCTCGAGGCGAGCGGTCTCACGCACCACTGTGTCGTACAGGGCCGTGACGTGCGGCCGCTTGTCCTCCGATCTCACTGCGATCCCGACGTCGGTCGACTCGAGATCGACGATGGGGATGAAGGCGAGGTCGTCGCGCGGGTACTGCGCCGCGACCGCCGACGCCGCGATGGCGGTGCCCCGGCCCGCCCGCACGAACGCACACATCTCCTCGACCGTCTTGGTGGGAGGCCCGACGATGCGGCCCATCGGTGCGTCCGTCGGCCTCGGCGCGGCGAGCCAGTAGTCGCGGAGGCCCGGCTCGTCGTCGAACACGCCCGGGTCGAGGATGGGTTCACCGGCGAGGTCGCGAAGCGTCAGCGCCGAGGCTCCTGCGAGCCGGTGACCGCCCGGCAGGATGACGACCCTCCGCACCGGGAGCAGAGCCGTCATGGTGAGTCCCGGGTACACCGCTCCCGCCGGGTAATGCAGGAAGGCGACGTCGACCCTGCCGGATCGGAGGGCGTGGATCTCCTCGCCCCACGTGAGCTGGATCGGCACGACATCGAGCGCGAATGCATCGTCGAACGGTGCGGATGCGGTGGCCAGGTCGACCAGTTCGCGGGGTGTGCTCGACGAGAAGCCGAGCAGCACGACAGGGAGGCCCTCGTCTGCGTCGGCACGGAGTGCGCGATCGCGAGCACCCTGCACGCGCTGGAGGATGTCGATGGCGTCGGCGAGCAGTGACTCACCGGAGGCGGTCGGCGCGACCCCGGCACTGGACAGGCGCTTGTTGCGGACGAGCAGGGCGCAACCGACGTCGCGTTCCAGCCGAGCGATGCTCTGGCTCAGGGCGGGTTGCGAGACTCCCAGCCGCGCGGCAGCGGCCGTGAAGCTCCGCGCCTCGACCACGGCCACGAAGTTCGCCAGTTGCCTCAGCTCCACCTCGTGCCGCTCCTCGCGTGTTTCGGTCTCGTAAACATTCCGCGGGCGACGAAACACGAGCGCGGACACAGGCGCGAGAATCCAAGGTCATTCGTTTTGCTTATGACATCAATACTAGGCCGAATTGGCCAGGCCGCGCCGCCAACTTTAGAGTCACTCGCAAGCATCCTCCCCGCACTCGTCCCTCATCAAGGAGCACCCATGATCGGCACCCGAGGCCCGCAGCGCCCCCGTCGGCGCGCGAACCGCATGGCCGGCGTCGTCGCCGTCGCCGCCACCCTCGTCCTGGCCGGCTGCGCCACCGGCAGCGCCGACTCCGGTGACGGCGGGGGAGAGGCCGTCTCGTTCCAGCTCGACTGGGTGAAGAACAGTCAGTTCGCGGGCTTCTTCGAGGCGGACGATGCGGGCTACTACAGCGACGCCGGTCTCGACGTGACGTTCCTCGATGGCGGTGACGTCGCATCCACCGCCGCGGTCATCGCGGGTGGAGGGGCTCAGATCGGCATCGTCTCGAACATGGCCAGGTACATGGACGCCCTCGAGACCGGCGCCGACCTGGTCGCGGTCGGCGCGCTCTACCAGCAGTCACCCGCCGGGATCATGACGCTTCCGGACCGCACCATCACCTCCGTCGACGACCTCGCGGGCCTCACGATCGGCACCGACGAGTCGGGCACCGCCGACATCAACACGCTCTTCGCGGTGAACGGCCTCGAGCCCGACTGGGAGGACGTGCGGGTGGGCTACGACGCCGCGCCCCTCTTCGACGGCCAGATCGACGCCTATTACGCCTACGTCACGAACCAGCCGGTGAGCTACGATCTGGCCGGCCAGCCCTCGAACACCGTCACCTTCGCCGACCTCGGCTTCGAGTCGTACGGCGGCCTCATCGTGACGACCCGCGAATACCTGGAATCGAACCGCGACACCGTCGAATCGTTCGTGGCGGCGACGACGAAGGGCTGGGCGGACGCGATCGACGACCCCGAGGCAGCCGTCGACCTCGTGACCGAGTCGTACGGCGCCGACCTGGGGCTCGATCCAGCCGCCGAGCTCGGCACGCTCGAGGCCCAGGTGCCGCTCATGACGAGCGACTTCACCGACGCGAACGGACTCTTCGCCCTCGACCCCGCCCTCATCGAGGGGCCGATGTACGACGCCCTCACCGCCTCCGGCCGTGAGTCCCTACCCGAGGTGTCGTCTGCCTTCGACACGGGGGTCGTCGAAGCGGCGAACGAATGACGTCCGCCCCCGGTCTCGTCTTCGACTCGGTCGAGAAGAGCTACGGCAGCAGCCGGACGGCCGTGAAGGCGCTCACCCGCTTCTCGCTGACGGTCGCGGAGGGTGAGTTCGTCGCGGTGCTCGGGCCGTCAGGCTGCGGCAAGTCGACGGCTCTCCGCGTCGCGGCGGGCCTCGAACCCCTCGACTCCGGAGCGGTGAGCGTGGCGGGGGAGTCGCCCGCCCGCCTCATCAGGGAGGGCGGCCTCGGCGTGGCGTTCCAGGACAACGCGCTGCTGCCCTGGCTGACGGTCGCGGCCAACATCGAGCTGCCGTACCGGCTGACCGGCCGCCCGGTCGACCGCGGCAGGGTCGCCGAACTCATCGCGCTCGTGGGTCTCAGCGACTTCGCCGCGAGTCGGCCGTCGCAGCTCTCGGGCGGAATGCGCCAGCGGGTCTCGATCGCCCGCTCCCTCGTGCTCTCACCGCGGGTGCTGCTGCTCGACGAACCCTTCGGTGCACTGGACGCGGTGACCCGCCACCGGCTCAACACCGAGCTAGCGCGCATCCTGGATGCGGAGCGCTCGACCACCCTGCTGGTGACGCATTCGGTCGAGGAGGCCGTGTTCCTCGCCGACCGCGTCGTGGTGATGACCGGTCGCCCCGGCCGGGTGAAGCTCGAGACCTCGATCCCGTTCGGACGGGGGAGGACGAAGGAGATCCAGACGAGTGGCGCGTTCCTCGCGATCGTGGCCGAGCTGACGGCGGCGCTCGACGCCGACGACGCGGACGTCGCCGCGTGAGGACTCAGACCCTCGGCGGACGATGGCTTCTGCCGGCGCTCGGCGTGACAGTGCTGCTGGTTCTCTGGCAGGTCGTCGGAGCGGGCCAACTGCTCGGCCGGTCGATCCCACCGCTCACCGAGGTGATCGGAGCGCTCGGGAGCCGAGGCGACGTCATCTGGCGTGCGACGCTCGCCACGGGGCAGAGGGCCCTCCTAGGCGGCCTCGCCGGGTTCGCGCTCGGCGTCCTCCTGGCCTCCGTCACTGCCTGGCTGCCGCGGTCGACGGCGCCGGTTCTCCGCAGCGCGGTGCTCATCAACGCCATCCCGGTGGTGGCAGTCGGGCCCGTGCTGATGAGTCTCTCGACGCGCCCGTTCATCCCCGAGATCTTCGCGGGGCTCTCCGTGCTCTTCAGCACCGTCCTCGCGGTGAGCGACGGCCTCCGCACCGCGAGCCCGTCGAGCGAGGCTCTCTTCTCCGTGTACGGCGCGAGGCGCTCGACCCGGTTCCGGTTGCTGCTGTTCCCCTCCGCCCTCCCCATGGTGGCCGACGCGCTTCGCCTCGCCGTGCCTGCCGCCCTCCTCGGGGCCATCCTCGGCGAGTGGTTCGGTGCCGATCGGGGGCTCGGAGTCGTCATGGTCTCCGCCATGCGCAACGTGCAGTACGGCCTGCTCTGGGCTGCCGCGCTGGCCGCGATCGTCGTGTCGGTCGTGTTCTACGCGATCGCGACCGCGCTCGAACGCGCAGCGTCGGCACGCTTCGCCCGGGGCACCCAGGCACCGAGCCCCGTCGCCGCGCTCCGCCGCGGTGAGAACGCGCTGCTGGGCCTCGCCATCCCGGTCGCCCTGGTGCTGCTCTGGCAGATCTGGGTGTGGGTCGGCCACGTCCCGCAGATCGTCGCACCCCAGCCGGCCGGTGTGGGTCGGGCGCTCGTCACCGACTTCGTGCCCTACCTCGAGGCGGCGGCGCTCACCACGGTCTCGGCTCTCGGCGGCCTCGTCAGCGGGGCGATCGTGGGCATCGGTCTCGCTGTGCTCGTGTCGGTCGTGCCGTGGCTCTACTCGATGCTGTCGCCTCTCGCGCTCATCATCCCGACTGTTCCCATCGTCGTGTTCATCCCGATCATCGGTGGCCTGCTGGGATACGGAATGCAGACCGTCTTCGCATCCTGCGTGCTGATGGCTTTCTTCCCCATCTACGTGCTCGCGCTGTCGGGTCTCCGCTCCCGCCCGCCGGGCGCCGACGACGTCTTCGCCGTGCACGGCGCCGGGCGCTGGCAACGGCTCATCAGGCTCTCGCTGCCGAGCTCGGTTCCCACGCTGCTGCTCGCGGTGCGCATCTCCGCGGCGAACTGCTTCCTGATCGCCATCTCGGCCGAATGGCTGATGGGGCAGGGCGGCCTCGGCCGCCTCTTCAGCGAGCGGCGCGTCGTTCTCGACAACGACGGGTCGTGGGCGGCCGTGATCGTTGCGGTCGCCCTCTCCGTCGCGGCCTACGTGATCGCCGCGGCCGCGGAGCGCCGGGTCTCGGCACGGTGGCAGTCGTGAACGGCCGGCGCGACCTGAGCGCGCTCCCCAAGGTCCACGTGCACGTGCACCTCGACGGCAGCTATCCCGAGTCTGCGGTGCGCGACCTTGCACGCCGTCGGGGGCTCGTGTTCGAGCGGCCGGCCCGTTTCGCCGACGAGTGGCAGTTCTTCGACGCCTACGGAACCGTGCCCGCGCTGGTTCAGGAGGCGGATGACCTGGCGGCCCTCTGCAGTGCCCTGGTCGCCGCCGAGGCGGCCGAAGGGGTGCTGTATCTCGAACCCTCCATCGAGCCGCAGCTGTACGCGCCCCGTCTCGGCTCGATCGAGCGGGTGACCGGCATCATCATCGACGCCCTTCAGGAGGGTGCCGCAGCCGCGGGCATCCAGGTCGGCGCCAACCTCACGATCAACACGGACCAGGACGAGGAGATCGCCGACGAGCTCACCGATTCGGCCGTTGCCTTCGCCGGCCGCGGTGTCACAGCACTCGGCACAGCCGGGTTCGTCGAGCCCGCGGGTCTCGGCCGGTTCCGTTCTGCTGCACGCAGGGCAGCGGATGCAGGGCTCGCGGTCGTGGCCCACGCCGGCCAGACCGGAGGACCGGACAGCATCCTCGAAGCCCTCGATGAGCTCGGCGCCACCCGCATCTCGCACGGCGTGAAGGCCGTGGCCAGCACGGAGCTGCTGCAGAGGCTTACCGCCGAGGGCATCGTGTGCGACGTGTGCCCCGTGTCGAACGTGGCGCTCGGTGTCACGCCTTCGCTCGCCGAGCATCCGGCCAGGCAGATGATCGAGTCCGGCGTCGCCGTCACGCTGAACGCCGACGACTCGCTCTGGTTCGATCACTCGGTGACCGACCAGTACACGGTGGCCCGCGACGTCTGGGGGCTGAGCGACGACACGCTCGGCGCGGTCGCCGCCAACGGCCTCCTGCTGCCGGCGCTCGACGCCGCCACCCGCTCCGTCTACGAGGACTCCCTAGCCGCCTGGTTCACGGCATCGCCCGGATGAGCGCAGCCTGACCTTCAGGCCACCTGCACACCACCTACCGACGAGGAATCATGAAAAGACTTCACCTGGGCGCCTTCGAGATCAACGGCGTCAACCTCACGAGCCAGGGCCTCTGGGCCCATCCCGACAATCAGACCATCCGCTACAACGACCTCGACTACTGGATCGAGATCGCCCGCATCCTCGAGGGCGCTGGCTTCGACTTCCTGTTCTTCGCGGATTCCTACGGGTACCCCAGCATCGGTGGCGAGACCCCCGCCGTCGCCTTCGAGCAGGCGGCCGAGATCCCGAAGAACGACCCGATGCTGCTCATCCCGGCGCTGGCGGCGGCGACCTCGACCCTCTCCTTCGCGGTCACCACCTCGACGACGTTCGAGGCGCCCTATGCCAACGCCCGCCGGTTCGCGACGCTCGACCACCTCACGAGGGGCCGAATCGCCTGGAACGTCGTGACGACGACGAGCACGGTCGTGAGCGACCTGTTCGGGCACGACCGATTCATTCCCCACGACGAGCGCTACGCGATCGCCGAGGAGTACCTGCAGCTGAGCTACCAGCTGTTCGAGGGGTCGTGGGAGGACGACGCGGTCGTGGCTGACAAGTCGGCCCGCGTCTACGCCCACCCACAGAAGGTGCACCGGGTGAGCCACGACGGCGCCTACTTCTCATCGGCCGGGTACTTCAACTCCACGCCGTCGCCGCAGCGCACCCCCGTCATCTTCCAGGCGGGCGCCTCCAAGGCGGGTTTGGCGTTCGCGGCGCGGAACGCCGAGGTCGTCTTCCTGCAGGGGGCCGATTCAGGCAAGCTCCGGGCGCAAGTCGACCAGCTCAGGGCCCTGGCGGCCGACGAAGGGCGCGACCCGCGGTCGATCACGGCGATCGCCGGGCTCTCGACCGTGGTCGGAGACTCGGTCGAGAACGCTGAGCAGAAGCTCGCCGACTACCTCTCGTACGTCGACGCCGACGCCATGCGCGTCTATTTCGCGCAGATGACCGGAGTCGACCTCACTGCCCTCCACCCCGAGACCGAGCTGTCGACCCTCACCACAGAACAGAGCCGCACGCAGCTCACGGCACACCGCGGGCGCACAGCGGCCGAGGCCTTCGCCGACTATGTCGGCCGGGGTGGGATGCGCGACCTGGTGCTCATGGGAACGGGCGCCGACATCGCAGAGAGCATGCTGCAGCTGGCTGAGGAGACCGATCTCGACGGGTTCAACATCACGCCCTACGTCTCACCGTCGTCGTACCTGGAGTTCGCCGAGCACGTCTCGCCCCACCTCCGTGCGGCCGGGGCGATCGAGGAGGCACCGGCCCCCGCGACGCTCCGCAGCCGTCTGTCCGGCAGCGACCGGGTGCCCTCCGTGCATCCGGCCGCACGCTACCGCTCAGTGGAGGTCGCCCGATGACGTACGTGCCCGACTTCCCCCAGCCGCACGTCGTCGATCCGCGGCGCTACGACGACGCGAAGGTCCGCCGGGTGGGGCGATCAGGTCTGCAGCTGCCCGCCGTATCGCTCGGACTCTGGCAGAATTTCGGCCACGACAGGCCGTGGGAGGTGCAGCGTGCGATCGTCCGGCGGGCCTTCGACCTCGGAGTGACGCACTTCGACCTCGCCGACAACTACGGCCCGCCTTACGGCAGCGCCGAGGAGGGCTTCGGCCGGATCCTCCGAGCCGATCTGCGGGCGCACCGCGACGAGCTGATCGTCTCGACGAAGGCGGGCTACGACATGTGGCCAGGTCCGTACGGCGAGTGGGGCTCCCGCAAGCACATGCTCGCCGGGCTCGACCAGTCGCTCGGGCGGCTCGGCCTCGACTACGTCGACATCTTCTACTCCCACCGGGCCGACCCCGCCACGCCGCTCGAGGAGACGATGGGTGCTCTCCACACCGCGGTGCAGTCGGGCCGCGCGCTGTACGCGGGCATCTCGTCGTACTCGCCGGAGCGCACGATCGAGGCGGCGCGCATCCTCCGCGACCTCGGCACGCCCCTTCTCATCCACCAGCCCTCCTACTCGATGTTCAACCGCTGGATCGAACACGGCCTCCTCGACGCGCTCGACGAGCTCGGTGTGGGCTGCATCGCATTCTCGCCGCTGGCCCAGGGACTCCTTACCGACCGCTACCTCGACGGGATTCCGCAGGGGTCCCGCGCCTCGAGACCGGGTTCGATGTCATCGACCTCGATCGACGACAACGTGCGGATGCGCATCCGGGGCCTCGACGCCATCGCGGCGTCGCGGGGGCAGACGCTCGCCCAGCTCGCACTCACCTGGGTTCTGCGCGACGCGCGAGTGAGCTCTGCGCTCATCGGGGCGTCGAGCGTCGAGCAGCTCGAATCGAACCTCGATGCCGCATCGGCCCCGGACCTGACCGACGAGGAGACCCGCGCGATCGAGGAGTATGCGGTCGACCTCGGGATCAACCTCTGGGCGGGCTCGAGCGCGGTGGGCGGAACGTCGTAGCGACCCGTCCCTGGGCACCGAGCACGATTCACTCACTCATCTCCGGGCCACTCGGCCCTAGCGGAGGTCCGCCTCGGCGGTGTCCTCCGGCGCGGCGTCGGCGAACTGCGCGGCGTAGAGCGCCGCGTAGGCGCCGTCGGCCGCCAGCAGCTCGGCGTGGCTGCCCTGCTCCACGATCGAGCCCGACTCCATCACGAGGATGAGGTCGGCGTCGCGGATGGTCGACAGCCTGTGCGCGATCACGAAGCTCGTGCGGTCGGCCCGCAGCGCCGACATGGCCTTCTGCACGAGCTGCTCGGTGCGGGTGTCGACGGATGACGTGGCCTCGTCGAGGATGAGCACGCTCGGCTCGGCGAGGAACGCCCGCGCGATCGTGAGCAGCTGCTTCTCGCCGGCCGAGACGTTCGACGCCTCGTCGTCGAGCACCGTGTCGTAGCCGTCGGGCAGGGAGTGCACGAAGCGGTCGACGTAGGTGGCCCGCGCGGCGGCGAGGATCTCCTCCTCGGTCGCGTCGGGGCGGCCGTAGGCGATGTTGTCGCGGATCGTGCCGCCGAAGAGCCAGGTGTCCTGCAGCACCATCCCGGTGCGGGAGCGCAGGTCGTGGCGCGTCATCCGTGCGATGTCGACGCCGTCGAGCGTGATGCGGCCGGCATCGAGCTCGTAGAAGCGCATGATGAGGTTCACGAGCGTGGACTTGCCGGCGCCCGTGGGGCCGACGATCGCCACGGTCTGACCGGGCTCCGCCGTGAGCGAGAGATCGTCGATGAGGGGGCGGTCGGCGACGTAGCGGAACGAGACGCCCTCGAAGCGGAGCCGGCCCGGGCCATCGGCCGGGGGGGTCTCGGCGGGCGTCGCATCCGGGGTCTGCTCCTCGGCGTCGAGCAGCTCGAACACGCGCTCGGCGGAGGCCACGCCCGACTGCAGGAGGTTGACCATCGAGCCCAGCTGGGTGAGCGGCTGGGTGAACTGGCGGGAGTACTGGATGAAGGCCTGCACGGCGCCGATGCTGAGAGCGCCCGAGGCGACCTGCAGCCCGCCCACCACGGCGATGACGACGTAGACGAGGTTTCCCACGAACATCATGGCCGGCATGATGATGCCCGAGACGAACTGGGCGCCGAAGCTCGCGCGGTAGAGCTCCTCGTTCTTGGCGCCGAAGGCCGCCTCGGTCTCGCGCTGCCGGCCGAAGACCTTCACGAGGGCGTGCCCGGTGAAGTTCTCCTCGACCTGCGCGTTGAGCTCGCCCGTCGCCCTCCACTGCGTGACGAACAGCTTCTGCGAGCGCTTGGCGATGAGGGCGGTGATGACGACAGTGAGCGGGATCGTGACGAGCGAGATCACCGCGAGCAGCGGCGAGGTGATGAACATCATGACGAGGATGCCGACGACGGTCAGGAGCGAGGTGAGCAGCTGGCTGAGGGTCTGCTGCAGGCTCTGCGCCACGTTGTCCATGTCGTTCGTGACCCGGCTGAGCAGCTCGCCCCGCGGCATCCGGTCGAAGTACGACAGGGGGAGGCGGTTGATCTTGGCCTCGACCTCCTCGCGCAGGGTGAACGTGGTGCGCTGCACGACCGTGTTGAGGAGTCGCCCCTGCACCCAGGAGAACACCGAGGCGAGCACGTAGAGCACGAGCACGGTGCCGAGCACCACGGCGAGAGCGTTGAAGTCGATGTGCTGACCGGGCACGAGGTCGATGCCGCTGATGAGGTCGGCCTGGGCGCTTTGTCCGCTCGCCCTGAGGCCCTCGACCACCTCCTCCTTGGTGGAGCCGGCGGGGAGGGTCTGGCCGATCGCGCCCGCGAAGATGAGATTGGTGCCCTGGCCGAGCAGCCACGGGCCGACCACCGTGAAGACCACGCTGATGGCGCCGAGCAGCACCACGGCGAGCACGGGCAGCCGGTGCGGTGCGAGGCGGCGCAGCAGCCGGAGGGCCGACGGGCCGAAGGTCATCGACTTCTCGGCCGGCAGCTGGGCGCCGCCGAAGGGGCCACCGCCCGGACCACCGCGGCGGACGGGGCCGCGCGCCGCTCCCGGCCCGCTCATGCCGCCTCCTCCGCGCTCAGCTGGGAGGCGACGATCTCGGCGTAGGTCTCGCTCGTGGCGAGCAGTTCGTCGTGAGTGCCCCTACCCACGATCGCGCCGTCCTCCAGCACCACGATGACGTCGGCGTCGACGATGGTCGACACCCGCTGGGCGACGATGATCATGGTCGCTCCCTTCACATCGGCGCGGAGGGCGCGTCGGAGGCGCGCATCCGTCGTGAGGTCGAGCGCCGAGAACGAGTCGTCGAACACGTAGATCTCGGGCCTCTTCACGAGAGCACGCGCGATGGCGAGCCGCTGCCGCTGGCCGCCCGAGACGGTCGTGCCGCCCTGCGCGATCTCCGCGTCGAGCCCGCCGTCCATCGAGCGCACGAAGTCGGCGGCCTGAGCGACCTCGAGCGCGTGCCAGAGCTCCTCGTCGGTGGCGTCGGGCTTGCCATAGCGGAGGTTGGAGGCCACGGTGCCCGAGAAGAGGTACGGCTTCTGCGGCACGAGGCCGATGCGGCTCCAGAGCAGGTCGGGGTCGAGCTCGCGCACGTCGACGCCGTCGACGAGCACCGAGCCCGCCGTGGCGTCGAACAGGCGCGGGAGGAGGTTGACGAACGTGGTCTTGCCGGCGCCCGTCGATCCGATGATCGCGAGGGTCTGGCCGCTCTGCACGGTGATGTCGAGGTCGCGCAGCACGGGCTGCTCGGCGCCGGGGTAGGAGAACGAGGCACCGCGGAGCTCGACGACGCCGTGCTGCTCGAGCCGGTGCACGGGGTGGGCCGGCGGGGTCACGGAGGTCTCGGTCTCGAGCACCTCGGTGATGCGGTCGGCGCAGACCGAGGCACGCGGGATCATCATGGCCATGAACGTCGCCATCATCACCGCCATCAGGATCTGCACGAGGTAGCTGAGGAACGCGATGAGGGTGCCCACCTGCATCGAGCCCGAGTCGATCCGGAACGCGCCGAACCAGATCACCGCCACGCTCGAGACGTTGAGGATGAGCATGACGGTCGGGAACATCAGCGCCATCAGCCGGCCCGCCCGGAGCGCCGAGTCGGTGACGGCGGCGTTGGCCTCGGCGAACCGCTCGGTCTCGACCCCTTCGCGCACGAAGGCACGCACCACGCGGATGCCCGTGAGCTGCTCCCGCAGCACCCGGTTGACGGTGTCGATGCGGGTCTGCATGCGGCGGAACTGCGGCACCATGCGCACGATGATGAGGCTCAGCGCGATGAGCAGCACGGGCACGCTCACCGCGATGATCCAGGACAGCTCCAGATCCTGCTGCAGGGCCAGGATGACACCGCCCACGGCGAGGATGGGGGCGGATACCAGCAGCGTGAACGTCATGAGTGCGAGCATCTGCACCTGCTGCACGTCGTTGGTGGAGCGCGTGATGAGGGAGGGGGCGCCGAAGGCCGAGACCTCGCGCTCGCTGAAGGCGCTCACCCGGTGGAAGATGGCGCCACGGAGGTCGCGGCCGAGCGCCATGGCGACCTTCGCGCCGAAGTAGACGGCCGTGATCGACGCCGCGACCTGCAGGACCGTGATGCCGAGCATCACGAGGCCGGTGGAGAGCACGTAGGCGGTGTCGCCCTTCGCCACGCCCTGGTCGATGATGTCGGCGTTCAGGGTGGGCAGGTAGAGCGACGCCACCGACTGGATGAGCTGGAAGAGCACGATGAGCGCGATCGGGCGCCCGTGGGGGCGGAGGAAGCGCCCGAGGAGTCTCAGGAGTGTCATGCGGCCGTGCTGCTTTCTGCGAGGCGAGGAGAGCAGTCTAAGCGCGACGGACGACATCGGGGTGGGGCCTGGGACGGCCGTCGCTAGGCTGGCGGCATGCGCGCGCCCACCGGCCATCAGTATCCGCTCCGGCTCGAGTCCGAGGGCTCCGTCGTGACCGCCGTCATCACCGAGGTGGCGGCCGGCATCCGGGCCCTCGAGGTCGACGGCACGGCGCTCGTCGAGACCTTCGCCGAGACCTCCTCGCCCCCGGGTGCCGCGGGCATCGTGCTCGTGCCCTGGCCCAACCGGGTGGCCGGTGGGCGCTGGACGCTCGACGGCGAGCCCCAGCAGCTCGACCTCACCGAGCCGGCCAAGGGCAACGCGACCCACGGCCTGCTGCGGAACACGGGCTACCGCCTGCTCGAGCACGAACCGCACCGGGTGCTCCAGGCGGCCACCGTGTTCCCGCAGCACGGCTACCCGTTCCTGCTCGAGACCACGGTCGAGCACGAGCTCGTGCCGGACGGCCTGCAGGTCACGCACTCCGTGCGGAACGACTCCGAGCGCTCGGCGCCCGTGGCGGTGGGCGCGCATCCGTATCTCCGGATCGGGGACGTGCCGACCGCCGACCTCGTGCTCACGGTCGACGCCGAGACCCGGTTCGTCGCCGACGATCGGCAGATCCCCGTGTCGGAGGAGAAGGTCGCCGGGACCGACTTCGACCTCTCCCATGGGCGACGGCTCGGCGACCTCTCGATGGATCAGGGCTTCGGCGGCGTGCGGATCACCGACGGCTGGAGCCGGCAGACCCTCGATGCGCCCGACGGCAGGCGGGTCGAGCTGTGGGCGGACGAGAGCTTCCGCTACCTCCAGGTGTTCACGCCGCCCGCCTTCGCCTCGGTCGACGGGCCGCGGCTCGCGGTGGCCCTGGAGCCCATGACGGCCCCCGCGAACGCCCTCGGTTCCGGGGAGGGCCTCCGCTGGCTCGAGCCCGGTGAGACGTGGAATCTCCGGTGGGGGATCCGCTCTTGTCAAGCCCCATTTTCAGATTTTGGCGCGCATTTGCCCTCGATTAAGCTCGGATCCTGAGAGTTCATACGGCTCTGGAGGACTGTCAGGGAGCGTCGGTTGGGCTTATTGATCTACGGACCGAGCGGGTCCGAGATCGAGATGGACGATCGGCTGCTCGCACACCTGCGGATCGTGATCGTGACGAAGATGCGCAATCACGAGTCGTTCTCCCTCTCCTGGATCGTCGAGGCCAGCCAGGGCAGCGGTCGCGAGACCCTCTGGGTGCATCCGTCGATCCCGCTGCGGTTCCGCTTCTACGGCAGCCGGCCGCCCGCGATCAACCGGGCCTGGATCGACCAGATGATGACGGCGGCGCATCGCGGCGACCTGCGGATCATGCCCGAGCCGCCCGGGGAGCTCGAGGGCTGATCATCGCCCCGCCTGCTGGCTAAGCTCGACTCGTGGGAACGACGGGGGAGCGGGTGAGCACCGGGCGCCGGAACCTGCGGCGCGGTGTCGTCGCCGGGATCATCGTGTTCGCGGTGCTCGCGTACGTGGCTGTGGTGCTGCTCTACGCGGCGGGCGGCCGCGGGTCGGATGTGCAGAACCGGTTCCTCGGTGTCGCCGACCCCGAGGTGACCACGATCACCTTCTCGCCGATGGCGGTGATCGGGCTGACCCAGCGCATCGAGGTGGATGCGCGCATCTCGCCGGCGGCCGAGTTCCGCGACGAGGACGGCGTCGGCATCACGCGGGAGATCGGCTTCATCATCACGCCCGTCGACGGCGAGCAGTCGTTCGTGGTGGAGGAGGGCTCGCTGCTCGAGCTCACGAAGTCGCTCACCATCGTCGCGTCGAGCGGCGCCATCGAGAACTGGCCGCTCGACCGCTACACCGCGGCGGTGGGTGTCCTCGCCTACGTCACCGACGAGAACGGCGAGAAGCAGGTCATCCCCACCGAGGTGAAGTGGGAGGGCTTCCTCACGGGCTGGGATTTCACGGTCGCCGAGGACTACGACAACCCGGTCGGGACGGTCGACACCGCCGACGGCCGAGGCGACCCCGTGCCCGCGATCTCGATCCAGGCCAACCGCTCGCTCAGCACCATCGCCTTCGGCGTCGTGCTGCTCGGACTCCTCGTGGTGATGCCGGCGCTCGTGCTGTTCGTCGCGATCCGGGCCTTCACCGGCCGGCGGAAGGTCGAGGCCACGCTCACGAGCTGGATGGGGGCGATGCTCTTCGCCACGGTGCCGCTCCGCACCTTCCTCCCGGGTTCGCCGCCGATCGGATCCTGGATCGACTATCTGATCGTGCTCTGGGTCGTCGTGGGCCTCATCACGGGCCTCGTGGTCTACGTGCTCGCCTGGAACCGCTGGGGAACCCCCACCCCGCAGCTCGAAGACGCCGATGCCGACGGCGGTGGAGGCGACTAGGTTCGCACTCATCACCGGCCGGAGGAGCACCATGAACGACGAACCATCCGTGACGAGCGGCGGGATGCGCCTGCGCCAAGTGGTGCTCGACGCCGAGGACGCCCGCGGCCTCGCGGCGTTCTACCGCGATCTGCTCGATGCGCGCTACCGGCCGGGCGACGAACCGCCGGCGGACGGCTCGCACGACGACGCCGAGTGGGTGGCGATCCGGACCCCGGACGGCGTGCGGCTCGCCTTCCAGCGGGTGCCGGAGCTGCCCCGCGTCACCTGGCCGGAGGGCGACGTGCGGCAGCAGCTGCACCTCGACCTGATGGTGCCGGATGTGCAGGAGCTCGAGCGCCGGCGCGACCACGCCCTCGAACTCGGCGCGACGATCATCGACGACCAGTCGAGCGACCCCGAGGAGGCCCTCTACGTCTTCGCCGACCCGGCCGGCCACCCGTTCTGCATCTTCGTCGCAGCCGACTTCGACGACGACGCGTCAGCCTGGTAGAGATGGGCCAAGCCCGTTGCCGGTGCGAGCCGTTGCCGGAGCGAGGTGGGCCCGGAGGGGCTCGAACCCTCGACCCGCGGATTAAAAGTCCGATGCTCTGCCAACTGAGCTACAGGCCCTCGTTTCCAGCCTAGCGCCTGATGCTGGATCCGGCGTCCGGCCGAAAGGGGCAGGATGGACGCCATGGCCGACGACTTCCACAAGCCCGCGCTGTTCGACAGCGGCGCTCTCGACGCGTTCAAGGGCGGCGAGGACCCCGCCCAGATCAACCGCGTGGCGCACGAGACGGCGGGCGCTCTGCTCAGCCGCGTGCGCGACGACCCGCAGCCCGAGATCGTCGAGAGGCTGCTCGCCTTCACCGACGACCACGGCATCGACACCGTAGCCGAACTGTGGTCGCGCGCGAGCGCCCACAGCCTGCCGGGCAGCCTCTGGCGCATCTACCTCCTCCGGGTGCTCATCCGCCAGGACCCCGAGCAGACGAGCTACTTCTACGAGCGCGGCAGCACCGTGCTCCGCGGCATCGATCCCGTGGTGGCCGGCGCGGAGTCGCCCACCGGCCCGCGGGAGATCATCGATCTGGCCGATCGCATCCTGCGCGGACTGTTCACAGGGGATTTTGCGGTGGCCCTCGATCGCGCCGCCGCCTTCTGCCGGATCATGGCACAGGGATGCGCCGCGATCGCCGACGACGCGGAGATCGGGGCCCCTGAGACGTCCTCGACACTCACCACCCGAGCCCTCCGTTTCGAGAGCATCGGGGCCGATCTCACCCAGTCCGCCACGCTCTGGCGGCACGACACCCTCGACTGATCGGTACAATTGATACCGCCGGGCCGCAGTAACCCCGGGCTCCAAAATTCGCCGCTTCGAGCGGCCTTCCGCCGAGAGGCGTTTCTGCGGCCCGGTCTGTCTCCGTTCGGATTCCTCGCGGTCCGGCCAATCCGTTCCGCCGGGCTCTCCGAACATCAGATGTGCGCAACAAGCGCCGTCGGATCACCGAGAGAGAGCGAGGCCTGTCATGCTGGTGCTCGTGACTGCCGACCGAGGACCGATTGACGTGCCAGAACCCGAGACACCGCTCGAGGAACTGCTGCACGCCGTCTCGACGGGTGACCAGTCGTCGTTCTCCGAGCTCTACGACCGCACGGCACCTCGAGTGCTGGGCCTCGTGAAGCGCGTGCTCGTCGACCACGCCCAGTCCGAAGAGGTGACGCAGGAGATCTTCCTCGAGATCTGGCGTACCGCCACCAAGTTCGAGTCGGCCCGCGGCAGTGCGATGTCGTGGATCCTGACGATGACCCACCGCCGTGCCGTCGACCGGGTGCGCTCCTCGCAGTCCGGTCATGACCGGGACGAGCGGATCGGGCTCCGCGACATCGAGCCCGCCTTCGACCATGTGAGCGAATCCGTCGAGATCCGGATCGAGCACGAAAGGGTGAAACGGGCCATGGCTCAGCTCACCGAGCTCCAACGCCAGGCGATCTCACTCGCCTACTACGGCGGCTACAGCCACACCGAAGTCGCGGGCCTGCTGGGGATACCGGTCGGCACCGTGAAGACGCGATTGCGCGATGGAATGATCAGACTGAGAGACGAGATGGGGGTGGCATCATGAGCGATCGACGAGACGACATCGACCCACGCGAACTCACCGGCGCCTACGCCCTCGACGCGGTCGACACCGACGAGCGGGAGGCCTTCGAGCAGGCTGCCGCCCGCAGCGAGACACTGCAGGCCGAGGCCGACGAACTGCGCGAGACCGCGCTCCTGCTCGCCCTCTCCGCCGATCCGGTGGCGCCGTCAGAGCGGCTCAAGATCGACCTGATGGCGAAGATCGCCTCGACGCCGCAGGAGACTCCGACGCGTTCCGCGTCCCGCCCTGTCGAGTCGCGGCCTGCGGAGTCCGCCACGGCTGAGACCCAGCCTGCGGTGGCGCAGCCCGCGGAGGCTCTCCCCGTCGCCGCAGCCTCGACCCCGGCCGAGCTCAAGGCCTCGCGCCGCTGGTTCAGTGGCCCGATCGGCCTCGTGGCCGGAGTCGCCGCCGCGGCGGCCCTGTTCATCGGTGGCGGGTTCGTGGGCGGAGCGCTCATGCCGGGTTCGCCGGTGGCCGTCGAGGCCTCCGCCTCCGAGCTCGCCGAGATCACGGCGGCTCCCGACTCCCAGCGCGCCACCGTCGACCTCGACGGCGGATCGACCGCCACCCTCGTCTGGTCGGAGGAGCTCGGCCGCTCGGCCGTGGTCACCGACGGTCTCGAGCCGCTGCCCGACGACAAGGTCTACGAGGCCTGGTACATCGGCTCCGACGGCGCCGTCCCTGCCGGCACCTTCACCGCCGGCGGTGCCGGCACCGCTTGGCACGTGCTCGAGGGCACCATGGCCGCCGGTGCGACCGTGGGCGTGACCGTCGAACCGGCCGGCGGATCCGAGTCGCCGACCACCGACCCCGTCATCGTGGTCGAGTCGGCCTGAGCCACCTGCAGCACACAGCAGAGAACCCCCTGCACCCGAGAAGGTGCAGGGGGTTCTTCTGTGCGGCCGGGGCCGCAGATCAACCGAAGCGGCCGCTGACGTAGTCCTCGGTGTCCTGCACCGACGGGTTCGAGAAGATCGTGGTGGTGTCGTCGTACTCGATGAGCTTGCCGGGCTTGCCCGTGCCCGCGATGTTGAAGAACGCGGTGCGGTCCGAGACGCGCGAGGCCTGCTGCATGTTGTGGGTCACGATCACGACCGTGTACTCGGACTTGAGCTCCTCGATGAGGTCCTCGATCGCGAGGGTCGAGATCGGGTCGAGCGCCGAGCAGGGCTCGTCCATGAGGATCACGTCTGGGGAGACCGCGATCGCCCGCGCGATGCACAGTCGCTGCTGCTGTCCGCCGGAGAGGCCGGAGCCCGGGAGGTTGAGGCGGTCCTTGACCTCGTTCCAGAGGTTCGCGCCGCGCAGCGACTTCTCGATCAGGTCGTCGGCATCCGACTTCGAGATGCGCTTGTTGTTGAGCTTGACGCCCGCCAGCACGTTCTCGCCGATCGACATGGTGGGGAACGGGTTGGGGCGCTGGAAGACCATGCCCACCTGGCGGCGCACGAGCACGGGGTCGACGCCCTGGCCGTAGAGGTTGTTGCCGTCGATCAGCACCTCGCCCTCGACGCGGGCGCCGGGGATGACCTCGTGCATGCGGTTGAGGGTGCGGAGGAAGGTCGACTTGCCGCAGCCGGACGGGCCGATGAAGGCCGTGACCGTGCGCGGTTCGATCCGGAGCGACACGCCTTCGACGGCGAGGAAGCTGCTGTAGTAGACGTTGAGGTCGTTGACTTCGATGCTCTTTGACACGAGGGTTCCTTCGGGTTCAGTTCCGCGTCAGCGGCCGAGTTTGGGGGAGAAGACTTTGGCGACGATGCGGGCGATGAGGTTCAGCAGCATCACGATCACCACGAGGGTGAGCGCACCCGCCCAGGCCCGGTCGATGTACGCCTCGGCGGGGATGCCCTGGTTGGCGTACTGCGTGTAGACGAACACCGGCAGGGTCATCATGCGCTCGTTGAAGAGGTTGTAGTTCATGCTCTGCGTGAAGCCCGCGATGATCAGCAGGGGTGCCGTCTCGCCGATGACGCGCGAGATGGCGAGCATGACACCGGTCGTGATGCCGGCGATCGAGGTGGGGAGCACGACCTTGACGATCGTGAGCCACTTCGGCACACCGAGCGCGTAGGAGGCCTCGCGGAGCTCGTTCGGCACGAGCTTCAGCATCTCCTCGCTCGAGCGCACGACCACGGGGATCATGAGCACCGAGAGCGCCACCGCACCACCGAACCCGAAGCGGATGCCGGGCTGGTTGAGGATGAGCGCGAAGAAGGCGAAGGCGAACAGACCCGCCACGATCGAGGGGATGCCGGTCATCACGTCGACGAGGAAGGTGATGCCGCGGGCCAGGTGGCCGCGGCCGTACTCCACGAGGTAGATGGCGGTGAGGAGGCCGACGGGCACCGAGATGAGCGTGGCCATGCCGGTGATCTCAAGGGTGCCGACGATCGCGTGCAGGGCTCCGCCGCCCTCGCCGACGACGTTCCGCATCGAGCCGGAGAAGAAGCTCAGGTCGAAGCGCGGGATGCCGTTGGAGATGGTGGTGTAGAGCAGCGAGATCAGCGGCAGCAGGGCCACGAGGAACGCGAGCGAGACGAGCGAGGTGACGAAGCGGTTCATCGCGGGCCGCGCGCCCTCGTAGGAGCGCGAGACGATGTAGTTCACGATGACCCAGAGCACGGTGCCGAAGAAGATCGCGCCGATGATGTTGTAGCTGTCGTTCGCGCCGGCGGCGAGCAGGATGCCGAACACGGCGCCCACGATGAGCCAGCAGACTCCGAGGAGGATCCACGGCACGGGCTTCGGCAGGATGCCCGTGGTGAGCGTGTTGGCGATCGGGGCCTTGGTGGCCGGCGGGGGAGTGGTGATCGTCGACATGATCTAGTTGGCTCCCGAGAAGGCCTTGCGGCGGTTGACGATGGCGCGAGCGATGAAGTTGACGGCGAACGTGATGACGAACAGGATCAGGCCGGTCGCGATCAGCACGTTGACCCCGACGCCGTGGGCCTCGGGGAAGTTGAGGGCGATGTTCGCGGCGATCGTGGTGGGGTTCGTCGACTGCAGCAGGGCGAAGGAGATGAGCACCTGGGGCGAGAGCACCATGGCCACCGCCATCGTCTCGCCGAGGGCGCGGCCGAGGCCGAGCATCGACGCGGAGACGATTCCGGGGCGGCCGAAGGGGAGCACCGCGGTGCGGATCATCTCCCAGCGGGTCGCGCCGAGCGCGAGAGCCGCCTCCTCGTGGAGCTTCGGGGTCTGCAGGAAGATCTCGCGGCAGAGGGCCGTGACGATCGGCAGGATCATGACCGCGAGCACGATGGCGACGGTCAGGATGGTGCGGCCGGTGCCCGAGACGGGGCCGGCGAAGAGCGGGAACCAGCCGAAGAGGTCGACGAGGGTCGACCAGAACGGCTGCACGAACGGCGCGAGGACCGTGATGCCCCAGAGGCCGAACACGACACTCGGCACGGCGGCCAGGAGGTCGATGACGTAGCCGAGGCCCTGCGCGAGCTTGCGCGGCGCGTAGTGCGAGATGAAGAGGGCGATGCCGATCGCGAGCGGCACCGCGATCAGGAGCGCGAGGAACGCGGCCCAGACGGTTCCGAAGACGAGGGGGCCGACGTAGGCCCAGAAGTTCGGTGCTCCGCCCTTGAGGTCGTCGGGGCCCGCGGTGAAGGCGGGGATGCTCTGGGCGACCAGGAAGATGGCGACGGCGGCCAGGACCACGAGGATGAGCGAACCCGCCACCACCGTGCTCGCCGAGAAGATGGCGTCGCCTGGTCGCTGCTTCGCTTTGATCGGACGCGGCGCTTCCGGCTTGGCGGGGGCGGTGGTCATAGGACCTGGTCTCCTGTCATCGGGCTAGGAGCGGGTGGTGCGGGGCGGGGGTGGGTCGGGGCGGGCCCTGACCCGGCTCTGTCCGGTTCCGTGTCTCGAGGAGAACGGAACCGGACAGAGTGGGTGGAGCGGTGTTACTTGATGGTCTCGATCGCGGCAGCGACCTTCGTGCCGAGGTCGGCGGAGAGCGGTGCGGCGCCGGCGGAGGTCGCGGCCTCCTGCTGGCCCTCGTCCGATGCGATGTAGCTGATGTAGGCCTTCACGAGCTCGGCCTGGGCCGGGTCCGCGTACTCCTGGCACGCGATGGCGTAGGAGACGAGCACGAGCGGGTAGTGCGTCGGGTCGGTGGTCTCGCGGTCGAGCTTGACGGCGAGGTCGTTGGCCTCGCGGCCCTCGACGAGCGGCGAGCCCTCGACGACGGCGGCAGCACCCTCGGCGGTGTACTCGACGAACTCCTCGCCGACCTTGATCTTGGCGACACCGAGGTCGCCGGCCTTGGAGGCGTCAGCGTAGCCGATGGTGCCGTCGCCACCGGTGACGGCCTGGATGACACCGGAGGTGCCCTGTGCGCCCTCACCCGACTGGAAGGGGAAGGTGTCCGAAGCCTCTTCGGCCCAGGCGTCGGGAGCGACCTTGCCGAGGTAGTCGGTGAAGTTCTTGGTGGTGCCCGAGTCGTCGGAGCGGTGCACGGCCGTGATGGCGGTCGTGGGGAGCGTTGCCTCCGGGTTGAGCGCGGCGATGGCCGGGTCGTTCCAGGTGGTGATCGTGCCGCTGAAGATGTTCGCCAGGGTCGTGGCGTCCATGTTGAGCTCGTCGACACCCTCGACGTTGTAGACGACGGCGATGGGCGAGATGTAGACGGGAAGGTCGATCGCCTTGGTGTCGGGGGCGCAGGAGCCGAATTCGCCCGCGAGCTCCTCGTCGTTGAGCGCGGAGTCGGAGCCGGCGAAGGCGGCTGCGCCGGAGATGAAGGCCTCGCGGCCGGCGCCGGAGCCCTGGGGGTCGTAGTTGACGGTGACACCGTCGTTGGCGGTCTGGAACGCTGCGATCCAGGCCTCCTGGGCCGAGCCCTGCGCGGAGGAGCCGATACCGGTCAGGGTGCCGGTGAGGGCGGAGCCGGAGTCGGCTCCTTCGGCGGCGGGAGCGCCGCCTTCGTTCGAGGCGCACGCGCTCAGGGCGAGGGCGGCGGTGAGGGCGATGACCGCGGGGGCGGCATAGCGCTTGAGCTTCACGAGGAATCCCTTTCGGAGTGATTTCAGTTCGAGCCGGTGCGGGCCCGTCCTAGACGCTAAGCGGCGTTGCTTAAGACACTGCCGCCCCGCGGTGAACGGAAGGTGAACAACCGGGTGCCGTCGTGAAGGGGTGGTGCGCGCTACTGCGGGACGTGCGTCTCGATCGCCACGATGCCGGAGCCCGGCCGGTCGACAGAGAGGTGAAGCACCGAGAAACCGGCCACCGGCAGGTCCCCCGCCCGGGAGAGGGTGGCGGCGGGCGCCGTGCCGGTGGCCAGCGCCACCTCGCGCACGATGTCCGGCAGCACGGGGCCGTGGCTGCAGAGCACGGTGGTGACGCGCTTCCGCACCCGCTTGCCGACGAGACCGCGCACGTCGCTCGTGCCGTCCTCGTAGGCGTCCTGGCTGATGCGGTCGGTGACCTTGGGCTCGAGCCGCAGCAGCTTGGCCACGGGCTCGACGGTCTGCCGGCAGCGCTTGGCCGAGCTCGTCACGATCTTCTCGGGCGAGAACGCCAGGAGGCTCGGCACGATCGACTTCGCCTCGCCCAGACCGCGCTCCGTGAGCGGGCGATCGGCGTCGGAGCCCGGGAACTGGTACGGAGGAGTGGCCTTGGCGTGCCTGAGCGCGATGATGGCGAAGGTGCGGGTCACGCCGTCGTCGACGAGCATCCGGAACCTCTCGACGATCTCGGCGTCGCGCTCGTAGGTGAGCGCCTCGCAGGCCTTCCGCACCGAGAGCCACTCGAGCGCGGCGACTTCGCCACCCGGCAGGAAGGTCGAGGAGCGCACGGCTTCGTCGGTGGCCTCGGCCGCCCAGTAGTGCACGGTCTTCTCCCGGCCATTGGGCATGGTGTAGTTCGTCATGCCGAGCGGCACCCCGAGGGTCACGGCGAGGCCGGTCTCCTCCGAGATCTCGCGCACGGCGGTCTGCGGCAGCGTCTCTCCCGGGTCGACCTTGCCCTTGGGCAGGGAGACGTCGCGGTGCGCGGAGCGGTGGATGACGAGCACCATGACCTTCCCCTCGACGATCCGCCAGACGACGGCTCCGGCGGCGAAGACGGTCATCGCGTCGTTCCGGGGCGTTTGCGCTTGCTGATCCGCTGCATCAGTTCGTCCTGGAGGTCGATGCGGGGCTCGCCGTCGGGATCGACGTCGTTGCGCGTCCACTCGCCCGAGGCCGCGAGCGACCACGAGGCGACGGAGTCCGACATGGCGAGCGTGAAGAGGTCGTCGACCTCGGCCAGGTGCTGCGGGTCGACGAGGCGCACGAGCGCCTCGACGCGGCGGTCGAGGTTGCGGTGCATCATGTCGGCGCTGCCGATGAACACCTGCGGGTCGCCCTCGTTGTGGAACGAGAAGATGCGCGAGTGCTCGAGGTAGCGGCCGAGGATGGAGCGCACCTGGATGTTCTCGCTCAGCCCCTCCTGCCCGGGCTTCAGCGCGCAGATGCCGCGCACCCAGACCTCCACCGGCACCCCCGCCTGGCTGGCGCGGTAGAGGCCGTCGATGATGGCCTCGTCGACGATCGAGTTGACCTTGATCCGGATGCCGGAGGGCAGACCCTTCCGCGCGTTCTCGGCCTCGGTGGCGATGCGCTTCAGCAGTCCCTTGCGGAGGTGGAGCGGTGCCACGAGCAGGCGCTTGAACTTCTTCTCGATGGCGTAGCCCGAGAGCTCGTTGAACAGGCGGGTCAGGTCTTTGCCCACCTGGTCGTCGGCGGTGAGGAGCCCGAGGTCCTCGTAGATCCGCGAGGTCTTGGGGTTGTAGTTGCCGGTGCCGATGTGGCTGTAGCTCTTCAGCCGGCCCTTCTCCTGGCGGATGACGAGGGCGAGCTTGCAGTGCGTCTTCAGCCCCACGAGTCCGTAGACCACGTGCACGCCGGCCTTCTCGAGCTTGCGGGCCCAGGAGATGTTCGCCTGCTCGTCGAAGCGCGCCTTGATCTCCACGAGGGCGAGCACCTGCTTGCCGGCCTCGGCCGCGTCGATGAGCGCCTCCACGATGGGGGAGTCGCCGCTCGTGCGGTAGAGGGTCTGCTTGATGGCGAGCACGTTGGGGTCGGCGGCGGCCTGCTCGAGGAACGCCTGCACGCTCGTGGCGAACGACTCGTAGGGGTGGTGCAGCAGGATGTCGCCGCGCGAGATGGCCTTGAAGATGTCGGGTTTCGCGTTGGCCTCGGGCGGGAGGAGCGCTGCCGCCGTGGTGGGCACGTGCTTCGGGTACTTCAGGTCGGGCCGGGGGATGCGCGTGAGGTCGAAGAGGCCGCCGAGATCCAGCGGCGACGGCAGGCGATAGACCTCCTGCTCGGTGATGTCGAGCTCGCGCACGATCAGCTCGAGGGTCACCGGATCCATGTCGTCGCTGATCTCGAGGCGGATCGGCGGGCCGAAACGGCGGCGCAGCAGCTCCTTCTCGAGCGCCTGCAGCAGGTTCTCGGTCTCGTCCTCCTCGACCTCCACGTCTTCGTTGCGGGTGACGCGGAAGACGTGGTGCTCCACGATCTCCATGCCCGGGAAGAGGTCGCCGAGGAAGCTCGAGATGAGGTCTTCGAGCGCGATGTAGCGCAGCTCGTCGGGCGTCTCACGGGTGTCGACGCGGATGAAGCGGTTGAGCACCTGGGGCACCTTGAGGCGCGCGAACTCCTCCTTGCCGGTCTTGGAGTTGCGCACCCGGATCGACAGGTTGAGCGAGAGCCCCGAGATGTAGGGGAACGGATGCGCCGGGTCGACCGCGAGCGGCATGAGCACCGGGAAGATCTGCTGCGAGAAGATGTCGTGCAGGTTCTCGCGGTCGGCCTCGTCGAGGTCGTCCCAGGTGATCACCCGGATGCCGGACTCGGCGAGGGCGGGCGACACCAGATTCTTCCAGGCCAGGGCGTGGCGCAGCTGCAGCTCGTGCGCCTTGATCGAGATGTCCTCGAGCACGTCGGTGGGGCGGCGGCCGACGTTGGTGGGCACCGCGAGGTCGGTGAGGATGCGGCGCTTGAGGCCTGCGACCCGCACCATGAAGAACTCGTCGAGGTTCGAGGCGAAGATCGCGAGGAAGTTGGCGCGCTCGAGCACCGGCAGCGTCGGATCCTCGGCGAGCTCGAGCACCCTCGTGTTGAACGCGAGCCAGCTGAGCTCCCGGTCGAGGTAGCGGCCCTCCGGCAGGGCGGGGCCCGCCGAGGTCACGGCCAGCTCGTCGTAGTCGTCATCGAAGTCGGTCACGACTCCGGCATCGAGCGAGATCATGTCGTCGTCCATCCCCACATCATGGCACCCGCAGGTGAAGCCCGAACCAACGGGAGGGTGAAGAGGCGGTCGGTCGAGGCTCTCGCGGCTCTCGTCGCTTTGGTCGCTCTAGCCGCCCTCGCCGCTACGGAGCGAGATAGGCGGCGAGGCTCGAGGCGACGGCGTCGGAGACCGTGGCGGTGCCGCCGAGCACGACGATGCGGCTCGGTGCGAGGCGCGTGAGCTCGGCCGCGGTGGCGGGCGGAACGGAGTCGCGGGTGACCAGCAGCACCGGGGCGTGGTTCGCGACCGCCGCGGCCGAGGCCGACAGGGCGTCGGGGAAGACGGCGCCGGATGCGACGTAGACGGTGCGCACGCGCGCAGGGGCGAAGGTGCGGGCCGAGACCGCCGCGGCGACGGAGTAGCGGTCGGTGCCGCCCACGCGGGTGGCCGGGGCCGCGCGGTCGAGCGCCGCGAAGGTGCTCGCCGAGACGGTGTTCGAGCCGCCGAGCACGACCAGGGAGCCGGCGTCGAGGCGGCCGAGTTCGGCGGTGATCGTCGCGGGCACGGAGTCGCGGGCGACGAGCAGCACGGGTGCGCCGTCGGCGCCCGCCGCGGCGGAGCCCGACAGGGCGTCGGGGAAGACCTGGCCGGAGGCGGCGTAGGCCACCCGGGGCGAGGCGTCGTCGAAGGTGCGCTCGGAGACGGCGGCCGAGACCGCGTAGCGGTCGGCGCCGCCGATGCGCACGACCTCCGCCCCGGTGGTCCCGAGCGACGCCACGACGGCGTCGGAGACGGTGGCGGGGCCGCCGAGCACGATGATCCGGTCGGGCGCGAGCCGGGAGAGCTCGGCCGTGACGGGCGCGGGGATCGCGTCGCGCGGTGTGAGCAGCACGGGGGAGCCCTCCGCCCCGGCGGCCGCGGAGGCCGAGAGGGCGTCGGGGAAGACCGCCCCGGAGGCGAGGTAGACGGTCGCGACCCCCGGTGCGAACGTGCTCGCCGAGACGGCCGCCGAGACGGCGTAGCGGTTCTCGCCGCCGATCCGCTGCACGCCCGAGGGTGCTTCTAGCGCGGGCAGCCAGGAGTTGTTCGACATCAGCAGCATCGCCTGCAGCGCGAGGGAGTCGGAGTAGTAGCCGGCGGCCGGGGCGGTGCGGATGGTCGTCCAGACCGCATCCACCCACCCCTGCTGGCGGGCGTCGGCCACCGCGCCGGCGCCGAACTGGGAGGTGAAGGCGAGGTCGCCATAGGTCTGCAGGGGGGTGCCGTCGAGCTCGTAGCCTGCTCGCACGCGATCCGGTCGGCCGTCGGTGGCCTCGATGATCCAGGAGCTGACGCGGCCGGCGGCGGCCCGGGAGGCCGCATCGCCCACGAGGAGCGCGCTCGAGGCGAGACGCCAGGGGGTGCGCACGGCGTTCCAGTTGTGGTCGCCGTCGTAGGGCGACTCGAGGTAGCGGGGCGGAGCGGGCGCGGGCGCCGTGTCGGTGTTCACGGCGAAGTCGGGGAGGAGGCCGGTGCCCGGGCTGGCCGTCTCCTGGAGCTCGGCGACGAGAGCGGAGCTCGCCCGGGCCACCTGCCCCCAGAACACGTCGCCCGTGGCGTTCTCGAACGCCGTGAAGCGGTCGACCATCAGGTCGGAGGTGCGGGTGCCGTAGAGGTAGCCGCTCTCGGCCGAGACCCAGTCGCCGAGCTCGGGGAGGAGGGTCTGTGGGTTGATCGCGCTGCGCTTGAGGGCCGCGATGATGCGCAGGGCCTCGGCGGCGTAGTCGATCGTGCCGCCCGAGCCCCACTGGGTGTCGGCCAGGAGCAGGCCGAACGCGATGTCGAGGTCGCCGTCGGTGGCCGAGCTGTCGTTGCCGGGGATGCTCGCGCACGAGGCGTTCTGGTTCCACGCCATGAGATTCGGATCGGTCGCACTCGGATGCGCGTCGGCATACCGGAACAGCCCGTCGAACACGGTGCGCGCCTGGGTGTCGTGGCCGGCCATGAGGGCCGTGATCACCATCCCGTAGCCCTGCCCCTCCGACACCACCCGGATGCCCGGC
>NZ_JAHFUY010000008.1 GCF_023264895.1 Herbiconiux sp.
CCGATCCTCCTGATGGCCATCCTCTTCGGCCTCGCCATGGACTACGAGGTGTTCCTCGTCTCGGGCATGCGCGAGGAGTACGTGAAGTCGAGGGATGCGCGACGAGCGATCCGGATCGGCTTCCAGCACGGCGCACGCGTCGTCACGGCCGCCGCGCTCATCATGTTCTTCGTCTTCTTCGCGTTCGTGCCCGAGGGCGACGGCCCCATCAAGGCCATCGCGCTCGCCCTCGCCGTGGGGGTCGCGGTCGACGCGTTCCTCGTGCGCATGACGCTCGTGCCCGCCATCATGACGCTGCTCGGCGACAAGGCCTGGTACCTGCCGAAGTGGCTCGACCGGCTGCTGCCCAACGTCGACGTCGAGGGCGAGAGCCTCCGCGAGCACATCGAGCAGCGCGCGTGGACCGAGCGGGCCACCGCCACGGGGGACGGGGATGGGACCGGCACCGGCACCGCCGCCGGTAGCGGCACCGGCACCGCCGCCGGTAGCGGCACCGGCACCGCCCCCGCCGCCGTGAGCGCCGAGGGCCTCGAGGTCGAAGGCGCCGGAGCGCCCGCGACCTTCCGCATCCCGCTCGGCGCCGTGGCCGTACTCACGGGCCCCACCGCCTCCCGCCGCCTCGTGGGCGCCGCCATCGCCGGCCGCATCGCGCCGGCCGCCGGCCACCTCCAGGTGCTCGGTCTCAGCGTGCCCTCCGAGTCCGGAGCCGTGACCAAGCTCGTGACCCTGGTCGACCTCGAGTCGCGTCGCCCCGACCTCTCCACCACCGTGGGCGACGCCCTCAACGAGCGGCTCCGCCTCGCCCGCGGCTGGTTCCGGGCCGTGCCGAGGGGTGCCGCCGAGCACCTCGTCGACCGCGTCAACCGCGCCCTCGAGCCGATCGAGGTGGAGCGGCCCATCAGCATCCACCGCACCCTCGGCGAACTGAGCCCCATGGCGCAGTCGCTCGTCACGGTCGCCCTCGGTGTCGCCGACGGCGCCAGGGTGCTCGTGATCGACGCCGGAGACGGCGACGCCGCCCACCCCACCACCCCCGAGTTCGTGCGGGCCGTCGCCGGCATCGCCGAACCGGATGCCACGGTGCTGTTCGGCGCCGAGACCCTGCACGCGGTGCACGCGGCTCCGGATGCGCCCACGGGAGACCGGCCGCTCGTGCGCATCGACCTGGCCGAGCATGTGCCCATGTCGACGCTCGCAGCCGCACCGGCATCCACTCCCGCAGCCGCCCGGGCATCCGCACCGGCTGCCGCCCGCACGACGAACCGCACGACCGACCTGCCCGAGGAGGGCACCCGATGAGCACCCCGACCTCCATCCCCACCCCGCGCTCCCGCCGCCGCACGAAGATCGTCCTCGTCGCGCTCACCGCGCTCGCCGTGGTGCTCACGCCGTTCGCGGTGAACGGCCTGTTCTCCGGTGCGCTCGCGAACGCCGACACCAACCTCTCCTCGGTGCCGGCCGCCGTCGTCAACAACGACGAGATGACCACCACCACGAACCCCGACGGCACCGAGTCGGTCAACTTCGCCGGCCGGGCCGTCGTGACCGAACTCACCGGCAGCGGCGAGACCGGATTCGACTGGAACGTCACGAACTCGGCCGACGCCGAGAAGGGCCTCGCCGACGGCACGTACTACGCCGTGCTCACCATCCCCGAGACCTTCTCGGCCGACATCAACACCCTCGGCACGACCACGCCCGAGCAGAGCCTCATCCACATCGAGACCGACGACTCGCACGGCTACCTCCAGGGCGTGCTCGCCTCGACCGTGGCCTCCGCCGTGCAGGCCGGCTTCGGCCAGCAGATCACCGCGCAGGTGGTGAACGGCATCTACACGAGCTTCGGCACCGTGGGCACGAGCCTCTCGGATGCCGCCGACGGCGCCTCGCAGCTCGCCACCGGCGCCGACGGACTCGCCTCGGGCGGCACCCAGCTCACCGACGGCCTCACCCAGCTGAGCTCGGGCGCGGCCTCGGCCACCACGGGAGCCTCGGAGCTCGCCGACGGCCTCGGGCAGCTCTCGAGCGGAGCCACCGCAGCCGCGGACGGCGCTGCGCAGCTGAGCAACGGTGTGACGCAGTACACCGGTGGCGTGGACGGACTTGCCGCCGGCCTCGCGCAGCTCGAGGCGGGCACGCAGCAGTTGGATGCGCTCGGCAACGGAATCGTCGATTACACGACAGGCGTGGACGGGCTGGCTCAATTTGCCGCGTCCGATCCCACGACGTCGCCGGCTCTCCTGCAAGGCCTGCAGGCACTCTCCGCCCAGAGCGCGGGACTGGCCGTAGGGGGCGCCGGGTTGACCGACCTCAAGACCGGCATCGCAGGCGCAGCCGATGGGGCCGCAGCGCTGTCCGCCGGCAGCGCCGGCCTCACCACCGGCGCCGCCGGTCTCGCCGACGGCGTCAGCCAGCTCGCCTCCGGCCTCTCGCAGACGGCCCCCGGCGCGACCCAGCTGGCCGACGGCGTGGGCCAGCTCAGCACCGGCCTCGCGCAGACCGTGCCGGGTGCCCAGCAGATCGCATCCGGTGCCGGTCAGCTCGGAGACGGCGCCACCACCCTCGCCGAGGGCCTCACGACCGGCGCCGACCAGCTCTCGGCGAACGTCTCCGACGATCCCGAGGCGGCAGCGAAGGTCATCGCCCAGCCCGTGACGGTCGACGTCACGAGTCAGAACCAGGTCGGCGAGATCGGTCAGGTCGTCTCCACGCTCCTGCTGCCGGTCGCGCTCTGGCTCGGCGCGCTCGCACTGTTCCTGTGGCTCCGCCCGTTCTCGGCCGGCGTCCTCGCCTCCTCGGTGTCGACCGGCCGCCTGACGCTCCGCACCTTCGGGCGGGCCGCGGTCTTCGCGGCCCTGCAGGTCGTGCCGATCGTGGCCTTCCTGCACCTCGCGCTCGGCGTGGAGTGGAGCCTGCTGCCGGCGACCCTCGGCTTCTCGTTGGTGGTCGCTCTCGCGTTCATGGCCTTCCACCAGCTGCTGGCGACGGCCTTCGGCCGGATCGGCGCGATCGTCTCGCTCGTGCTGCTCGCCCTGCAGCTCGCCTCCACGGGCGGTCTCTACCCGGTCGAGATCCTCTCCGGTCCGTTCCAGGCCATCAGCGCCATCAGCCCGCTGAGCTATGCGGTCTCCGGCATCCAGGCGATCTTCACGGGCGGATCGGGGGGCACCGTCGTGACGGCCCTGATCGTCATGGCGCTGTTGCTCCTGGTCAGCCTGCTGCTCTCGGCGGCGGCCCTGCAGCGCCGGCGCCGGCCCGTCGAGATTGGCTGGGTCGTGCCCGCTCCGGCGGCGGCCGACGCCAGAGCCTCAGCCGGGCGACGGAGCGGACCCCGACCTCAGGCCGTGGCCATCGGCTCGCGCGCGTAGAAGGGGCCGTCGCGCTCGCCGGCGTCGTCGTGCTGGCCGTCGTGGCCGGGCTCGTGATCCTGCTCGTGCGCCGTCGGTCGTTGTCCGGCGTAAAGTAGGTCTCGCCCCGCACCACCCGCCGACGACGCTCCGCCGAGGGCGTCGGCGGTGCCCGGGAATGAGGATCTTCTCACGATGGATCGACCGAACCGCTCGGGGTTCCCGTGGCTGCTGGTGGCCGGCATCGTCTGCATCGGCTTCATCCTCCGCGGCCCGATCGTGGCGGTCGCCCCCGTCTCGGGCGAGATCGGCCAGGACCTCGCGCTCAGCGCCGCCCAGATCGGTCTGCTCACGAGCCTGCCCGTGCTGTGCTTCGCGGTGATGACACCGTTCGCGTCGATCTTCGTGGGCAAGGCGGGCGCGAACGTCGCCACCACGGTCGCCATCCTCGGGGTGGGCATCGGATCGATCGTGCGCTCGGCCGGCGGCGTGGAGGCCACGTTCGTCGGCACCATCGTGATGGGCGCCTTCATCACGATCGGCAACGTCGTCATCCCCGTGATCATCCGCCGCGACGTGCCGACCGCCCGGGTGGGCATCGTCACGGGCGCGTACACGTCGGCCATGAACGTGAGCTCGATGATCACGACCCTCGCCACCGTGCCGCTCGCGGCCGCGTTCGGCTGGCGCGGGGCGCTCGCCGCCTGGATCGGCTTCGTGGTGCTCGCCGCGGCCGCCTGGCTCGTGGCCACGGGCAGGGCCGCGTTCCGCTGGGGCCCGCTGAAGCCCGCCATCGAGACCGGCGCCTTCGACACCGTGGCCATCGACACGCGCGGCATCCCCATCGCGGCCCCCGAGCCGCGCACCTGGCGGAACCTCTCGGCGGTGCTGCTCGCCCTGGCCTTCGCCGGGCAGGCCTTCTCCTACTACGGCCTCACCGCATGGCTGCCGAGCATCCTCGTCGACGAGGTCGGCTATTCGGCGTCGGCCGCGGGCACGAGCTCGTCGGTGTTCCAGATCGCCGCCGTGGTGGGGGCGCTCGGGGTGCCGCTGATCTCGCAGCGCATCGGCATCCCGGTGACCTTCGGGGCGGTCGCCGCGCTCTGGATCAGCTTCCCGCTCGGCATGATCCTGGCCCCCGACGCGTGGCTGGCCTGGGGCTTCCTCGGCGGTGTCGCGCAGGGCGGCGGCATCACGGTCGTGTTCATGCTCATCGTGCAGCTCGCCATGACGGGCACCCACGCCCGCCGGCTCTCGGCCATGGTGCAGGGCGTCGGCTACGCCCTCGGCGCCACCTCACCGGCGCTCATCGGCGCGGTGCACGACGCCACAGGGGAGTGGACGCTGCCCGTGGGAGTCGTGCTCATCGCCACCCTCGTCTTCACGGTCGCGGGGCTCGCGGGCGCCCTCCGCGCCACGGGGCCGCGTGCGCGCCGGGACCCGCGCGATCCCCGCAACCGCCACCCGCGCTGATCCCGCGCCGGCACCACGGGGATCCCCGTGACCGCCGCTCGGAGCGGTGCTGCCCGTCGCTAGAGTCGAGGCGCGCCCGTGCCGTCCAGGCCGGGCATCGACTCCCGGGGGAGAGCTGCTGTGAAGCGACTGCGCGCCGTCCATGTGTCCAGGTGGGCCGCCTCGGCCGTCACCACGGCCCTCGCGGGGGCGCTCGTGAGCGCTCTCGCGCTCGCCGGCCCCGCGGGGCCTGCCCTTGCCGATCCGGCGCCCGCGCCCGACCCCTCACCCACGGCCGGCTCGATCTCGGGTCTCCTCCTCAGCGATCAGGGCGAGCCGCTCGCCGGTCACATCTACGCCATCGAACCCGAGGAGGGCTTCGAGTACCGCGGCACGGCAGGCGCCGACGGCGCCTACACGATCGAGAACGTGCCGGCCGGCGACTACGCCGTGCACTTCGAGCCCTTCTGGACGGCGTCGGATGCCGCACCCTACGGCTACGGCCCTGCCTACTACCCCGACGCCCTCCGCCTCGACGACGCCGAGCCCGTGCGCGTCAACCCCTCCTCCGACACCCTGTTCGTGAACTCCGCGCTGGCCCCCGCCGGCCAGATCTCGGGGACCGTCGTGCTCGCGACCCTCACGGGGTCGACACCCGCCACCCACACCGTCGTGGTGCCCTTCACCGGTGACGAGGCGCCGCCCGAGGATCCGTTCGAGGCCGAGTACGGGGCCACCTTCGTGAACGGAGACGGCACGTTCCGCGTGCACACGGCGCCCGGCGAGCACCGCCTGGCCTTCTACACGCGCTACCACGGCCAGTGGATCATCGACGAGTACTGGCAGAACGCCTCCGCCGTGGCCGACGCGACCCCGCTCGAGGTCGTCTCGGCCGAGGACATCCCGGGCATCGCGGCCGAGCTCCTCGCACCCGGCAGCCTGCAGTTCACGCTCACGGCGCCCGACGGCACCCCGCTTCCGGGCGTCGACGTCTCGCTGGTCAACCACGCCGAGACCCGCACCATGCTCGACCTCGTGACCGACGCGAACGGCGTCGCGCTCGCGGGCGACCTGCCTCCCGGCTACTACGACCTCTCGGTCACGAACCCGCCCGCGGGGTACTCCGACGCGTTCATCCGCGGCGCGATGGTGTTCCCGGGCGAGACCTCCACGCTGCAGTCGGGTCTCGGCGATCCGCTGCCGCGCGGTGCGACCGCCACCCCGGCGCTCCCCACCGACGACGGCTGGCTGCTGCTCGCGGGCGACTCGGTCACCCTCACGGTCCCGGATGCGATCGACCTCGAGAGCGTCGGCTTCGTCTACTCCTCCAACGAGCAGGACGACCCGCGCCGCGGCGAGTTCACGCTCGACGGCTCGACCTGGACGGCGACCATCGACCTCGAGGGCCTGTGGGGCCACGGCGCGCTCGGCATCGAGTACCGCTTCGACCTCGACCTCACCCACGTCGCCGTGCTCGACACCTCGATCGCCCGCGAGCCCGGCTCGGCCGAGCTGACGGACGACTCGCGCGGCGACGTCGCGCTTGCCGGGACGTCGGCCGCAGGCGGCGTGAAGGCAGGCGGCACGGCGACGGCCACGGGCCTCGAGCCCGGATCCTGGTACTACGCCTGGTGGTTCTCCACGCCCACCGGGGCCGGCTGGGTGCAGGCGGATGCCACGGGCGCGGTCTCGGTGCCGGTTCCGGCTGGGCTCGTGCCGGCCGGCGCCGCCTCGGCGGAGCACTCGCTCGCGTTCGAGTCGGTGCAGGGAGCGCTCGCGGGGTGGACCCCGGTGACCGTGCTCGCGGCCGGCAACGGCGGTGGCGGTGGCGGCGGCAACGGCGGGGGTGGCAACGGCGGGGGCTCCGGCGGCGACGGCTCCGGCGG
>NZ_JAHFUY010000143.1 GCF_023264895.1 Herbiconiux sp.
AGGCCGGGGATGCTCTGCAGCAGCTCGCGCACGCGCATCGTGGCCTCGATGCTCTCGGTGCTGCGGAGCGCGTTGTCGATCACCGAGACGGCGCTCAGCCGGCGCTCGTTGACGGCGCGCTTGATCGCGGCCCGCGCACGGCGGGCGGCCACGGCGGCGCGGGAGGCGGCGGCGCGGTCGACCTCGGGCGGCTTCACGCGATCACCTCCGCGAGGGCGTCGGCCTCGGCCGTGACGGCGTCGGCGAGGGCGGCGGTGCCGAGCGTGCCGCGGGAGCCCTTCTCCAGGATGGAGCGGGAGACCGCGACGATCACGTCGGGGGCGAGCGGGCCGAACACGTGCGGGATCGCCGAGAACTCGGCGCCCTGGAAGCCGAAGCCCGGTGCGAGCACGGGGGTGGTGGAGAGGCCGCGGAGCGACTCGGCCGTGAAGCCGTACTCGTCGAGGCGCTTGGTGGCGCCGAGCACGAGCCCGAAGTCGCCGAGGCGGGTGCGGTCGGTGTTGCGCGCGGCGACCTCGTCGGCCACGATCCGCGAGACGCTCGATCCGGACTCGGACCGCGCCGTCTGGAGCGCGCGCGACTCGGGGTTGGAGGTGGCGCTCAGCACGAAGACGCCCTTGCCGGCGGCCTCCGCCGCGTCGAACAGGCCCGAGAGGGCGCCCACGCCCGTGAACGCCGTCACGGTGAGCGCGTCGACCTCGAGGGGCGAGCCGGCTCGCAGCCAGGCGGCGGCGTAGCCGTCGTTCGTGGAGCCGATGTCGCCGCGCTTCGCGTCGCCGATCACGAGCAGCCCGGCGGCCCTGGCCGCCGCGAGCACGTCCTCGAGCGCCGCGAAGCCGGCTGATCCGTGCGACTCGAAGAACGCCACCTGCGGCTTCACGATGCCGGCGCGACCCGAGGCCGCCACCGCGTCGATCACCGTGAGGCCGAAGTCGCGCGCACCCTCGGCGTCGGGCGTGTAGCCCCAGGCGTCGACGAGGTACGGATGCGGATCGATGCCCACGCAGAGATGGCCCTGCGCGCCGAAGGCCGCATCCAGCCTGGCCCCGAAGGTGGAGGCGCCCGAGGAGGAGCCGCCCGAGGAGGAGTCGCTCATCCGCGCGCGCTCCGCGCCAGGGCGTACTCCTGCAGCGACGTGACCTCGAAGCCGTCCTTGAGCGCGTCGAACGAGGCCACGGCCGCACCGAGCTGCGCGATCGTGGTGAACAGCGGCTTGTCGGCGGCCACGGCGGCGGCGCGGATCTCGTACCCGTCGACGCGCGCCGAGCGGCCGCTGGGGGTGTTGATCACGATGTCGACCGAGCCGTTGTTGATGAGGTCGACGACGGTCTCGCCCTCCCCCTCATCGGAGAACTTGGCCACGATCCTGGCGTGGATGCCGTTGCGGTTGAGCACCTCGGCGGTGCCCTCGGTGGCGAGGATCTCGAAGCCGAGCTGCTGCAGCCGGAGCACCGGGAGCACGATGGCGCGCTTGTCGCGGTCCGAGACCGAGACGAACACGGTGCCCGACGTGGGCATCCCGCCGTAGGCGGCATCCTGGCTCTTCGCGAAGGCGCGCGGGAAATCGCGGTCGATGCCCATGACCTCGCCGGTCGAGCGCATCTCCGGGCCGAGCACCGAGTCGACGATGAGCCCCTCCTTGGTGCGGAACCGCTTGAACGGCAGCACGGCCTCCTTGACGGCGACCGGGGAGTCCAGCGGCACGACGGAGCCGTCCTGCACGGGGAGCATCCCCTCCTCCTTGAGCGCGGCGATCGAGGTGCCCACCATGAGCCGCGAGGCGGCCTTGGCGAGCGGGATGCCGAGGGCCTTCGAGACGAACGGCACCGTGCGGGAGGCCCGCGGGTTGGCCTCGAGCACGTAGAGGATGCCGGCGCCGATGGCGAACTGCACGTTGAGCAGGCCCCGCACGCCGATGCCCTGCGCGATGGCCAGGGTGGCCTCCCGCACGCGATCGATCTGGGCGCGGCCGAGGGTCACGGGCGGCAGGGAGCAGCTCGAGTCGCCGGAGTGGATGCCGGCCTCCTCGAGGTGCTCCATGATGCCGCCGATGTAGAGCTCGTGCCCGTCGTAGAGCGCGTCGACGTCGATCTCGATCGCGTCGTCGAGGAACCGGTCGACGAGCAGCGGGTTGGCCTGGCCGACCATGCCCTGGCCCGCGATCCGCTCGAAGTAGTCGGCGAGGGAGGCGGCGTCGTAGACGATCTCCATCCCCCGGCCGCCGAGCACGTAGGAGGGGCGGACGAGCACGGGGAAGCCGATCTCCTCGGCCACGGCCACGGCCGACTCGTAGTCGGTGGCGATGCCGTTCTTCGGCGCGAGCAGCCCCGCGGCGTCGAGGATGCCGGAGAAGAGTCCCCGCTCCTCGGCGAGGTCGATGGCGGAGGGCGTGGTGCCGAGGATCGGCACGCCGGCCTCCTCGAGGCCCTTCGCGAGCCCGAGTGCGGTCTGGCCGCCGAGCTGCACCACGACGCCCACGAGCTCACCGGACTGCGACTCGGCGTGGATGACCTCGAGCACGTCCTCGAGCGTGAGCGGCTCGAAGTAGAGCCGGTCGCTCGTGTCGTAGTCGGTCGAGACCGTCTCGGGGTTGCAGTTGATCATGATCGTCTCGAACCCGGCGTCGTGCAGGGCGAACGAGGCGTGCACGCAGGAGTAGTCGAACTCCACGCCCTGGCCGATCCGGTTCGGGCCGGAGCCGAGGATGACGACCTTGCGGGCGTCGGAGGGCGCGACCTCGGTCTCGAGGTCGTAACTGGAGTAGTGGTAGGGAGTGAGCGCCGGGAACTCGCCCGCGCAGGTGTCGACGGTCTTGTAGACGGGGCGGATGCCGAGGATGTGGCGGACCTCGCGCACCTCCTTCTCACCGAACCCGCGGAGGGTCGCGATCTGGGCATCCGAGAAGCCGTGCTCCTTGGCGAGCGTGAACATCGCGTGGTCGGCGTTCTCCGACGCGGCGATGGCCTCGGCGACCTCGTTGATGAGCACGATCTGGTCGATGAACCAGGGGTCGATCTTGGTGGCCTCGAAGACCTCCTCGTTCGTCGCCCCCGCGCGGAGCGCCTGCTGCACGGTGATGATGCGACCGTCGGTGGGCACCGCGGCGATCGCGAGCAGCTCGTCCTTGTCGCCGGGCTCGCCCTCCCAGTGGAACGAGGATCCGCGCTTCTCGAGCGACCGCAGCGACTTCTGCAGCGCCTGCGTGAAGTTGCGGCCGATCGCCATCGCCTCGCCCACCGACTTCATGGTGGTCGTGAGGGTGGGGTCGGCGGCCGGGAACTTCTCGAACGCGAACCGGGGCACCTTCACCACGACGTAGTCGAGCGTGGGCTCGAAGGATGCGGGGGTCACCTTGGTGATGTCGTTGGGGATCTCGTCGAGGCGGTAGCCGATGGCGAGCTTCGCGGCGATCTTGGCGATCGGGAAGCCCGTGGCCTTCGACGCGAGTGCACTCGAGCGGGAGACGCGCGGGTTCATCTCGATCACGATGATGCGGCCGTTGGCCGGGTCGACGGCGAACTGGATGTTGCAGCCGCCGGTGTCGACGCCCACGGCGCGGATGATGTCGATGCCGATGTTGCGGAGCTTCTGGTACTCGCGATCGGTCAGGGTGAGCGCGGGCGCCACCGTGATGGAGTCGCCCGTGTGCACGCCGACGGGGTCGACGTTCTCGATCGAGCAGACGACCACCGTGTTGTCGGCGGTGTCGCGCATGAGCTCGAGCTCGTACTCCTTCCAGCCGAGGATCGACTCCTCGAGGAGCACCTCGGTGGTGGGGCTCTGGTGCAGGCCGTCGCCGACGATCCGGCGGAGCTCCTGCTCGGTGTAGGCGAAGCCCGATCCGAGGCCGCCCATGGTGAACGAGGGACGCACCACGAGCGGATAGCCGAGATCTTCGGCGAAGCCCACGGCCTCCTCGACCGTGTGGGCGATGTGCGAGCGGGCCACGTCGGCACCGCACTGCAGAACCAGCTCCTTGAAGATCTGCCGGTCCTCGCCCTTGTTGATGGCCTCGAAGTTCGCGCCGATCAGCTCGACGTCGTACTTCTCCAGGATGCCGTGCTCGTGCAGCTGGATGGCGGCGTTCAGAGCCGTCTGGCCGCCCAGGGTCGGCAGGATCGCATCCGGCTTCTCCTTGGCGATGATGGCCTCGATGACCTGCCAGGTGATGGGCTCGACGTAGGTGGCGTCGGCGAAGTCGGGGTCGGTCATGATCGTGGCCGGGTTCGAGTTCACCAGGATGACGCGCACGCCCTCCTCGCGGAGCACGCGGCAGGCCTGGGTGCCCGAGTAGTCGAACTCGACGGCCTGACCGATGACGATCGGGCCGGATCCGATGACGAGGACACTCGTGATGTCGTCTCTCTTGGGCATTACTGGTCGTCTCCTTCAGAGAGTGCGGGGGTGCTCTTCTTGGCGAGGATCATGTCGCGGAAGCGGTCGAACAGGTACATGGAGTCGTGCGGGCCGGCCGCGGCCTCGGGGTGGTACTGCACCGAGAACGCGTCGAGGTCGAGGCAGCGGATGCCCTCCACCACGTCGTCGTTGAGGCTCACGTGGCTGACCTCCACCCGGCCGAAGCCTGCGGGTGAGTCGACGATGCCCTCGCGGGGCGCGTCGACCGCGAAGCCGTGGTTCTGGCTCGTGATCTCGACCCGGCCGGTGACCTTGTCGAGCACGGGCTGGTTGATCCCGCGGTGGCCGAAGGGCAGCTTGTAGGTGCCGAAGCCGAGGGCACGGCCGAGCAGCTGGTTGCCGAAGCAGATGCCGAAGTAGGGCATGCCGCCGCGGAGCAGATCCTGCAGCAGCTCCACGTGGGTCTCGGAGGCCTCCGGGTCGCCGGGGCCGTTGGAGTAGAAGAGCGAGTCGGGCTCGAGGGCGCGCACCTCGTCGGCCGTGATGGACTCGGGCAGCACCTCCACGTCGAAGCCGCGTGCGGAGAGGTAGTTGAGGGTCGAGGTCTTCACGCCGAGGTCGAGCACGGCGACGGAGCCGATCCGCTCGCCGACCGCGGGCACCTGGTAGCGCTCGGGGGTCGACACCACGGTCGAGAGCTTCTGCCCGGCCATCTCGGCGCCCGAGCGCACGGCGTTCAGCTGCTCGGTGGCGCTCAGCTCGTACTCCGCGCCGGAGAAGATGCCGGCGCGCATGGCGCCGAGGCTCCGGAGGTGGCGGGTGACGGCACGGGTGTCGATGCCCGAGATGCCCACCACGCCGTCGGTCTCGAGGTCGTCGTCGAGCGAGCGCTGGGCCCGGAAGTTCGATACGACGCGCGAGGGGTCGCGCACGACGTAGCCGGCGACCCAGATCTTCGACGACTCCTTGTCGGTGTCGTTGACTCCGGTGTTGCCGATGTGCGGGGCCGTCTGCATGACGATCTGGCCGGCGTAGGAGGGGTCGGTCAGGGTCTCCTGGTAGCCCGTCATGCCGGTGGCGAAGACGGCCTCGCCGAGGGTGCGGCCGCGCGCGCCGTAGGCACGGCCCTCGTAGCGTCGTCCGTCTTCCAGCACGAGTACGGCGGGTTCGGTGGTGATCACGACGAGGGTCCTTCCTGTTGCGGGATGATCGAGTTCGTGGAGTCGATCAGAGTGGTCGAGTCGCCCAGCTGCGTCGGCCGGAGGTAGCTCTCGACGTCGACGGGGCCGGTGGCGGAGTCGTAGGTCCAGTCCAGGCGCACGAGGCCCCCGGACTCGACGACGCGGTCGATGGCCCAGGTGGAGGTGCCGATCGAACGGATGCGGGTGGCCGGGATGAAGGTCTCCGGCTCCCCCGGGATGGCGATCGCGACGCCGCCGCCGAACACGGAGGCGATGCCGCGACCGCGGAAGGCGAGGCCGGGGATGGTGAGGCGCTCGAGAGGCTGGCCGGCGAGGGTCGTGGCGACGTAGAGCACCGCGCTCTCGACGAGGGCTGCGCCGCGCTCGGCACCTGAGCCCTCCCCGCCGGTCGCGGGCGCGCCGAAGGCGGCCTGGCGGCGCTTGCGGGCGCGCCAGGCGAGCACCATGGTGAGGAGGATGGCGAGGCCGAGCGCCGTGACGATGGCACCCCAGAGGAGTCGTTCCATCAGCGCACCTCCCGCGCGGGATCGCCGGCTGTTCGGCCGGCCGTCTCGTCCACCGGTGCGAGCACGCCGTCGCGAAGGGTCGGGTAGCCGTGGTGGAAGGTCCAGCGCACCGAGCCCGAGAGCGTCACGCCCTCGTAGGGGGTGTTCGTGCTGCGGCCGTGCAGGCGGTCGAGAGCGAAGCTGCTCGAAGCCGACGGGTCGACGAGGGTGAGGTTGGCGGGCGCGCCGTCCTCGAAGGAATGGCTGTGGTCGTCGAGGCGGCCGATCCGCGCCGGGGCCGTGGAGAGCACGCGGGCCACGCCCGCCCAGTCGAGGAGCCCGGTGTCGACGAGCGCGGTCTGCACCACCGGGAGCGCGCTCTCGAGCCCGACCATGCCGAACGCCGCGGCGTCCCATTCGCATTCCTTGCTCTCGCGCGGGTGGGGCGCGTGATCGGTGGCGATGCAGTCGATCGTGCCGTCGGCGACGCCCTGGCGGAGCGCCCGCACGTCCTCGTCCCGCCGGAGCGGCGGGTTCACCTTGTATCGTGCGTCGTAGCTCCGGATGAGCTCCTCGGTGAGGAGCAGGTGGTGCGGGGTCGCCTCGGCGGTCACCTGGAT
>NZ_JAHFUY010000060.1 GCF_023264895.1 Herbiconiux sp.
CACCCGCCACCGCAGGCCCGCGCACCGCAGACCCACCCGCACCCGCCCCCGCACGCGCACCCCCGCTCATGGCCGTGCCGCGAGCATCCGCTCGAGCGCCACGCGCGCCGGAGCCGCCACGGCCTCGTCGACCACGATCCGGTTCTGCACCACGGCGGGCCCCCCATCGACCCCCACGAGCGACTCGAGCACCCACGCGAGGTAGCCGGGGTGGATGCGGTACATCGTGGAGCACGGGCAGATCACGTCGTCGAGGCAGAAGATGGTGTGCTGCGGGTACTCGTTGGCGAGGCGCTGCACGAGGTTGATCTCGGTGCCGATCGCGAAGGTCGAGCCCGCGGGCGCTGCCGCGATGGCCTTGACGATGAAGTCGGTCGAGCCGGCCGCATCCGCCGCGTCGACCACGGGCATGGGGCACTCGGGGTGCACGATCACCTGCACATCCGGGTGCGCGGCCCGCGCCTTCTCGATCTGCGCCACGCTGAACCGCTTGTGCACCGAGCAGAACCCGTGCCACAGGATGACCTGCGCATCCAGCAGCGAAGCCTCGGAGTTGCCGCCGAGCGCCTTCCGCGGGTTCCACATCGGCATCCGCTCGAGCGGCACCCCCATGGCCTTCGCGGTGTTGCGCCCCAGGTGCTGGTCGGGGAAGAACAGCACCCGCTGCCCCCGCTCGAACGCCCACTCGAGCACGGTCGCCGCGTTCGACGAGGTGCAGACGATACCGCCGTTCCGCCCACAGAAGCCCTTGAGCGCCGCCGACGAGTTCATGTAGGTGACGGGGATGACGGGCACGCGCCCGGATGCGTCGGGCTCGGTCCCGTAGATCGCCGCGAGCTCGGCCCAGGCCTCTTCCACCGAGTCGATGTCGGCCATGTCGGCCATCGAGCATCCGGCCGCCAGGTTCGGCAGGATGACCGCCTGCTCGGGCCGCGCGAGGATGTCGGCCGTCTCGGCCATGAAGTGCACCCCGCAGAACACGATCGTCTCGGCCTCGGGCACCGTGAGCGCCGCGTTGGCGAGCTGGAACGAGTCGCCCACGAAGTCGGCGTACTGCACCACCTCGTCGCGCTGATAGAAGTGCCCGAGCACCACCACGCGGTCGCCGAGGGTCGCCTTGGCGGCACGGATGCGCGCATCGAGCTCGGCCTTCGACGCCGTCTTGTACTCCTCCGGCAGGTCGCCCTGCCGCGGCGCGTCGGCGGGGATGGGGTCGGCCATCGAGGCGCCCGGGCCGTAGGAGGGCGCCTTCAGGTCGAACTGCCAGGGGCCCTCGGCGAGCTCGGGCGTGCAGGTCGAGCCCGAGGCGCCGGGCGCGCCGGCGGTGATGAGCTGGATCTCGCTGTCGACGGAGAGTGCTGTCGGGGTCATGCTGTCGGCTTCCTCGAGGGGCTGGTGGGGAGGGTCGGATCGGTGCGCCCGAGCGGGCCGCGATCGATCGGCTCGGCGGCGTTGTTGTAGCGGTAGAGCTTGGGCGGGCGGTAGCTCGTGCCGGTCACGCGCTTGCCCGTCGGCACGATGGCGTTCGACGACTCGATCTGGCGGCGGAAGTTCGCCGGGTCGAGCGTGCGCCCCAGCACCGACTCGTGCACCTCGCGCAGCTCGGCGAGCGTGAAGGTGTCGCCGAGGAAGGCGTGCGCGATGCGGCTGTACTCCACCTTGTTGCGGAGCCGCCAGAGCGCGTACTCGATGATGACGTCGTGGTCGAAGGCGAGGTCGGGCAGGTCGTCGACCGAGAACCAGCGCACGTTCTCGGTGCTCGTGTTGCGGTCGGAGTGCACGACCTCGTCCGAGTTCACGAGCGCCCAGTAGACCACCGAGACCACGCGGTCGTTCGCGCCGTCGGGCGAGCGGTCGAGGGTGCCGAAGGCGTAGAGCTGCTCGAGGTAGTTGGGGGCGAGAGCGGTGGTGGCGCCGAGGGTGCGGGCGGCGGCGGCCTCGAGGTCCTCGTCGATGCCAAGCGGGCCGCCCGGCAGGGCCCACTGCCCCTCATAGGGCGGGCGGATGCGCCGCACGAGTGGCAGCCACAGGGCCGGCAGCGGCGTGCCCGATTCCGGATCGGCTCCCGCACTCGTCGGCCGCAGCGCGAAGATGACCGTCGACACGGCCAGACCGATCCCGGCGCCGCCCGCGCCCGTCGCCCGACCCGCGTCGCTGGCCTGTGCATCCGGAACCATACGTCCACCCCCTAAAGGTGAACCCGACTATAACCCTTAAAGTCACCTACACCCAAACGGTACGGCGGAGCTGTCAGCCGACGGGCACCATGGGTGGGAGCACCCAAGGGTCTCCCGGTGCGTGCGGTCTGCTGCGCCACGATCGCGGTGTAGAGGCCGTCGCGGGCGACCTGGGGCGCATCCGGCGCCTCCCCGTTGAGCACGCGGGACGCCGTCTCGATCACCCCCGTGCGCACTCCGCTCGTCGACGGGCGGATCGGCCTGGCTCGCCGCCGGGCCTCCTGCGGCCGACAGCTGCGCGACCTGCACGGAGGTCTCGAGTCGCTGGACCGCCGCATCGAGGACGGTGCGCGCCTCGATCGACGCGAAGCCGTCCGAGCCGGCCACGAGCGATCGCCCGGCGGCCACGAGCGGCTCGGCGAGCGGATCGATCGGCACGACCTGCTCGATCGGCCTCGGCGAGGAGCTGGGGGCCGAGGTGGGCGACGACGGATCCGCGACCGGATCGACCGCGGGTGCCGGCCCGGCGCATCCGCTCAGCACCACACGCGTGAGTATTGCTCGCTTAATCGGTCGGGAGTTGATAGATTCTCGCGGAACACATCCGATCCCTCCCAGAAGGACACACCCATGACCACCTCCCCCACCCTCACCACGCCCGCCCCCGGCGTCGACTACCCCGGCAAGACCCTCGGCGTGATCGGTCTCGTCGCCTCGATCCTGTTCATGTTCGTGGGCCTCGTCATCAGCCTCGTGGCGCTCAACCAGTCGAAGAAGGCCGGCTACCGCAACACGCCCGCCAAGATCGGTGTCATCGTCGGCATCGTCCTGACGGTGCTCTGGGTGCTCGTCTACGTGGGCACGGCGGTGGTGGCGATCAGCTACAGCTGACTCTCCGGCTCCCGCCGCGACCACGCCTGTACGCTGGTCGCAGCAGGGGAAGGAGCTCGAGATGACCCGCCGCGACGAGATCGAATGCTGGCTGACCGACATGGACGGCGTGCTCGTGCACGAGAACCATCCCATCGCGGGCGCCGCCGAGCTGCTCCAGCAGTGGCGCGACGAGGGCAAGCCCTACCTGGTGCTCACCAACAACTCGATCTTCACACCCCGCGACCTGAGCGCCCGCCTCCGCGCGAGCGGCCTCGAGGTGCCCGAGGAGTACATCTGGACCAGCGCGCTCGCCACCGCGGCGTTCCTCAAAGACCAGATGCCGGGCGGCAGCGCCTTCGTGATCGGCGAGGCCGGCATCACGACGGCGCTCCACGAAGCCGGCTTCATCATGACCGAGACGGCCCCCGACTACGTGGTGATCGGCGAGACCCGCAACTACTCCTTCGAGGCCATCACCAAGGCGGTGCGGCTCATCGGTGCGGGCTCGCGCTTCATCGTCACGAATCCGGATGCCACGGGGCCGAGCGCCGAGGGCCCGCTCCCGGCCACGGGCGCCATCGCCGCCATGATCACGAAGGCCACGGGCAAGGAGCCCTACGTGGTCGGCAAGCCGAACCCCATGATGTTCCGCTCGGCCATGAACCGGATCGGCGCCCACTCCGAGAACACGGGCATGATCGGCGACCGGATGGACACCGATGTCGTGGCGGGTATCGAGGCGGGTCTCCACACGATCCTCGTGATGACCGGCATCAGCGACGAGGCCGAGATCGCGAAGTACCCGTTCCGGCCCGACGAGATCATCGACTCGGTCGCCGACCTGCTCTCCTCGGCCCCGATCGAGTCCGAGCTCTAGCGACCGCTCGGCCTCCGCGGAACCCTCGTCGGCCGAGCGGCCGCCCGACGGCCGGCCTGCGCTAGCCGGCCCCGATGTTCGCCAGCACGGGCTCCACGATCGGCAGCAGCGCGGCATCCGGAGCCACCACGCGCACCCAGGCGCCGTCGATCAGCACCACGAGCTCCGTGATGCCGGGGGTCTCCGTGGCGGCGAGATAGGCCTCGCCGGGGTAGTCGGGGGCCGGTTCGTAGACCTGCTCCGCGACATCCGCCCAGCCCTCGAAGTACCCGGCGCCGCCGGGGAGCACCGCCACCGAGGCGGTCACGTCGGTGCCGTCGATCGAGGGCGGATCGGGGCTCCAGCTGCAGTAGTAGGAGTTCACCTGCGCGCGGCTGCCGAAGCGGGAGCTCGCGTACTCCCCTTCATCGCTCCGGAACGGGCGCACGCCCTCGACGCCGAGGGCGACCGCGAGCGTGGCCGGGTCGATCAGGGTGTCGCAGCTCGTGGCCCCGGCGAGGACGCCCTCGGCCGGCTGCCACAGCGGTGCGGGTTCGCCGAACCCCGCGGCGGCGTCGCGCACGGTGATGAACTGCTCGCGCACGGCGTCGCGATCGAGCTGCGGGCCCACGGCGATGAGTGACACGGCGTAGCCGCCGACGAGCGCGATGTACCCGCAGTGGGCGGGCTGGGTGCCCGTCTCGGCGCAGGCCGAGTAGACGTCGTCGCCGATCGACGGCTCCGGTGTGGCGATGTAGACGCCCTCACGCTGCGCCTCCTGCTCGAAGCCCTCGGCGGTGATGCCGGGAAGGATCTGCAACGTGGCCTGGGCGGCGGCGACCGCGTCACCCGGCTGCTCGGAGTCGGCCCACGCGCACTCGAGCATGCCGATGCGGAGGTCGGTGTAGAACACCGGACTGGCCGTCTGCCGCAGGGGCTGCGCCGGCAGCGCGGCCCCCGCGAGAGCCTCGGCCCTCGCCTGCGGCAGCAGCTCGTCGCACGAGGCCGGCACCCGCGACACGGGAGCGTCGGGCGCGGGCGTCTCGGTCACCGAGGGAGTGGGCGAGGGCTCCGGCGCCTCAGGCGACGCGGATGCGCTCGGCGACGACGCCACGGCCCCGCCCCCGAACAGCGCGCCTCCCGACAGCGCCACGAACGCGGTCCCGGCCACCACGAGCCCCACGACCACGACCCCCACCACGACGACCACGACCCGCCGCCGCCCCCGCGCCCCGGCTCCCGCTCCCGAGTTCTCCGTCATCCCGCACTCCCCCTCATCGACGCTCCCCGCGCGCCGCCCATCCTCCCCCGAACCCTACGCGCCGCACACCCCCGCCGCGCCCCCGCGCACCCTCGAAGACCAACACACCGGTGCCGGCAACCGACCCGGTGTGGCAGAAAAACCTGCCACATCAGGCCGATTGTGGCAGGAAAACTCGCCCTATCGCCCGCGCCATCCTCCGCCATGTCGCCTCCGCAGTCTCCCGCTGGGCCCCCTCCCCCGACCCGCGGGAGCGAAGCGACCCGCCCCCGACCCGCCCCCGAACGACCGCGGGTGGGGCGGGTCGGGTATTCCGGTCGAGGCGCTGGCTCGGGTCTGGCGGGCGTCCGCGCAGCGGATGCGGGATCGCGCCTCGACCGGAATGCCCGACCCGCACCACCCGCACCCCGAGCAACCGGGCACCCGAGCACCCGAGCACCCGAGCACCCCAAGCACCCGACCACCCGCAAAAACCTCACAGCAACGCAGCAAACCCCTGCACAGAATCGACCCCGTACTGCACGGCCCCGACGGGCACAGACCCCGTCACACCCCGAACAGCCGCGACCTCCGCCGGCGAGAACGCCCCGCAGAGCTCCACGGTCTGCACCCCGGAAGCCACGAGCGACGCCGCGACGGCGACGGCCGCCGCGGCATCCGGAACCACGACGAACCGCGACGTCAGCCCGTCGAACTCCACGACAGCCCGCTCCCCGTCGGCCGCTTCGCGCCCGTTGCCGAGTGCGATGAAGGCCCAGTCGACGATGGCCATCAGGCGATGCGCACGAGCTTCTTGTTGACGAACTCCTCCATGGCGGGTCGCCCCATCTCGCGGCCGGTGCCGGAGCGCTTCACGCCGCCGAAGGGGAGCTCCGCGGCGTCGCCGAGCACGATGTTGATCCACACCATGCCCGCGTCGATCGCATCCGCGACCCGCAGGGCCTGCTCCTGGTCGGTGGTGTAGACGTAGGAGCCGAGCCCGAAGGGGGTGTCGTTGGCGAGCTTCACGGCCTCCTCCTCGGAGGAGACGCGGTAGAGCGCGGCGACGGGGCCGAAGAACTCCTCGTGGTAGGCGTCCATGGCGGGCGTGACATCGGTGAGCACGGTGGCTCCGAAGAAGTTGCCCGAGCGCGAGCCCTGTGCGAGCACGGTCGCACCCTGCTCGACGGCGCGGTCGACCTGCTCGCCGAGCCGCGAGGAGGCGGCGGAGGAGGAGAGCGGGCCGAGCACGGTGCCTTCGGCCATGGGGTCGGCGGGCTCCGCGGCCGTGAACGCCGCGGTGAAGGCCTCGGCGAACTCGTCGAACAGCCCGTCGATCACGATGAAGCGCTTGGCCGCGTTGCACGACTGGCCGTTGTTGTCGAGGCGCGCGTTGACGGCGTCCTGGGCGGCGGCGGCCACGTCGTCGCTCGAGAGCAGGATGAAGGGGTCGGAGCCGCCGAGCTCGAGCACGACCTTCTTGAGGTGCTTGCCCGCGAGCTCGGCGACGGCCGCGCCGGCCCGCTCGGAGCCGGTGACCGAGACGCCCTGCACGCGCGGGTCGGCGATGATGTCGGCCGACTGCTCGTTGGTGGCGTAGACGTTCACGTAGACGCCGGCGGGAGCACCCACGGAGGCGGCGGCCTCGGCGAAGATGGCCTCGATGGCGGCCGACGACTCCGGGCACTGCGGCGCGTGCTTGAGGATGATGGTGTTGCCCACCACGATGTTGGGGCCGGCGAACCGCGCCACCTGGTAGTAGGGGAAGTTCCACGGCATGATGCCGAGCAGCACGCCGATGGAGGCCCGGCGGATGAACGCCGATCCGGTGCCGTCGGAGAGCTCGATCGGCTCGTCGGCGAGGAACGCCTCCCCGTTGGTGGCGTAGTACTCGTAGATGGCCACGGCGAAGTCGACCTCGCCCTGCGCCTGGTCGAGCGGCTTGCCCATCTCGCGCACGATGATCTCGGCGAGCTCGTCTCGCTTCGCGGCGTGCAGCTCGGCGACCTTGGCGATGAGCGCGGTGCGGGCGGCGACGCCGGCCTTCCGCGACCAGGTCTCGTGCGCCTCGTGCGCGGCGGTGATGGCCTCCTGCACCCCCTCGTCGGAGAGGGTCGGGTACTCGCGGACAGTCTCGCCCGTGGCGGGATTGACGACGGCGTACTGGCTCATGCTGCATCTCCTTCGGTGGTGGCGGTGGTGGCGCTGGTGGCGGCTGCGGTCGTGGTCCGATTCGCGCCCGCCTCTTCCAGGATCTCATCTGCGAGCCTCCAGCCCACCCTGATGGCGCCGTCGACGTGCTGGTAGCCCTCGGCGGCGAGATCGCTCGTGCCGAAGCGCACGGGGCCGACGGGCTCGAGCTGCAGGGGACCGTAGCGGGTGAGCCCGCCGAGGTCGAAGCTCGCGGCGTAGGCGCCCTGGGTCCACTCCTCCGAGGCCCAGTCGCTCTCGTAGTACACCGACGGGTTCAGGGCTTCGGGCCCGTAGTACGCGGCGAGCGATTCCAGGATGCGCGCCTTGCGCTCCTCGGCCGAGAGCCGGAACAGCGCATCCGCCTTCTCGTCGGAGACGAAGCCGACGAGCGTGCCGCGGGTCTCGCCGTGGTTGGAGTTGTCATAGGCCTCGTGCACGATCTGGTAGGGGCTGAAGGCCGTGCCGGAGAGGCCGGCGGCGCGCCAGAACGGCGTCTCGTAGGTGGCGTGCACCTTGATCACGAGGCCGAGCGACTGGTGCTGCGCCATCTGGTGGCGGAGCCGCGGGAGCGCGGGCACGTAGTCGATGCGGTTGTAGAGGTTCGGCGGCACGGCCACGATCGCGTGCCGCGCCGAGACCGAGACGTCACCGGCGACCGCGGTGACGCCGTCCGAGCCCCAGGCCAGCGAGGTGACGGGGTGGCTCAGGATGACGTCGTCGCCGAGGCCCTCGGCGAGGCGCAGCGGCACCTGCTGCAGACCGCCCACGACGCGCTTGTCGAGGATGAAGTCGGCGTCGACGAGGTGGCTGAAGCTGCCGGCGCTCGCGGCCATGAGCAGCGCCTGGAGCAGGGAGAAGGAGTGGGCGGGCTTCGTGATCATGGCGTCGGCGATGAACAGCGCGATGTTGTCGACGGCCTCGGTGTCGTCGCTCTGCTGCTCGAGCCAGGCGCGGAACGAGACGTGGTCGAACTCGACGGCACGCGGATGCTCCCACGGGGCTGCGGGATCGGTCTGCGCGACGAGCTCGTCGAGCACCGCGATGAGCCGCTCGATCTCGGCCTCGGTCGTCGGGGAGGCGGGGAAGATGTCGCCCGTGAAGCGCTTGGCCTCGCCGCCGGGGCCGACGTAGACGCTCTCGCCCTCGCGGAAGCGCGAGTAGGTCTCGAGCCCGAGCTCCTCGAGGGTCTGGATGAGCGCGGTCTGGTCGGGCGAGACCCACTGGCCGCCGATCTCGAACAGCTGGCCCTCGATGTGGTCGGTCCAGAGGCGGCCGCCGATGCGGTCGCGGGCCTCGAGCACGACGACCGAGCGGCCGGCGGCCTTCAAGCGGGTGGCGGCGGTGAGACCGGTGGCCCCGGCTCCGATGACGACGACGTCTCTTTCGATGTGGTTCACTGCGGCTCTTTTCGTGGCAAAAAGACCCATCTGACGATGGATACGGTTCTATAGTGCCACGATCACTGCTGATCTCGATAGATGGAGCAGTCATCCGGAAGGCGCCTGTCGGGCGCTCCGGCGCACCCGGTGCGAGATCCGGGGCACTCGGATGCGCGTGATCGCGCGGATCGCGGCACCCGCGCGCTCGGCGCGCCTGCGAAATGCGCAAGCACGAAACACGGCGGCGACGGGATTCGAGGCACCTCGTCGGTTGCGGGTGCAGGCGGTGTCGCAGGATGGTCGACGTGAACACACCGAGAACGTCGAGGGCCGCCGGCTACCTCATGCTGCTGCCGGCCGTGGCCGTGATCACGCTGCTCGTGATCGTGCCGATGGTCGTGATCGCCCGCGACAGCTTCGCCGTGAGCGATCCGCTCGGCGGCAACCTCGGCGGCTTCACGCTCGACAACTACGCCAAGCTGCTGGATCCCGTCTACGCCAAGACCCTGGGCTACAGCCTCGGCATGGCCGCCCTCAACGCGGCCGTCTGCACGGTGGTCGGCTACATCGTGGCGTACTACATCGCCACCCGGCCCGCGAAGACGCAGCCGGTGCTGCTCGTGCTCGTGATCATCCCGTTCCTCACCGACTTCCTCGTGCGCACCTTCGCCTGGATCACCCTCCTCGGCTCCGGCGGCCCGTTCATCTCGCTGCTGCGCCTTCTCGGCGTCGAGGCGCAGTCGCTCGTGCCGTCGCAGCTCGCGGTCACGCTCTCGCTGCTCTACGCGTTCCTGCCCGTGGCCGTCTTCCCCATCTACGCCTCGATGCGCTCGATCGACCCCTCGCTCAAGGAGGCCGCCGCCGACCTCGGCGCCGGCTGGTGGCAGACCCACGCCCGCATCTTCGTGCCGCTCTCGGCCTCGGGCCTCGCCTCGTCGGTCATGCTCACCTTCGTGCCCACGCTCGGCGTGTTCGTCATCCCGGTGCTGCTCGGCGGCGGCAAGGATCCGCTCGTCGGCAACCTGATCGTCACCCTCTTCACCGAGTTCCGCAACGAGCCGCTCGGCGCCGCGCTCTCGATGGTCGTGCTCGTGCTCATGCTGCTCTCGGTGGCGGCGGCCGGCCTCATCCTGAGAGCCCGCTCCGGCAGCGCCCGCGCCGGCAGATCCCGCTCCCCGAAGAAAGCGAGCGCCGTCTGATGGAACGCCTCAACTCCTGGATCGCCCGCCTCGTCTTCGTCTTCCTCTACCTGCCCATCGCGGCCCTCATCGTCTACTCCTTCAACAGCTCCGAGGTGAGCTACCGCTTCGACGGCTTCACCTTCCGCTGGTACGCGGAGCTGTTCCGCGACCAGATGCTGCTCGAGTCGCTCCGCACGAGCGCTCTCGTCGGGGTGATCGCCGCGGTGCTGGCCACCGTGATCGGCTTCCTCAGCGCCTTCGCCCTCGTGCGGCTCCGGGTGAAGGGGCGCGCGTTCTTCGTGGGTGCCATCCTGATCCCGCTGATCGTGCCCGAGATCGTGCTGGGCGTCTCGCTGCTCACGGTGTTCTCGAGCGCCGGCCTCCCCACGGGGATCGTGACGCTCGTGCTCGGTCACGTGGTGATCACGCTGCCGCTGGCCACGCTCGTGCTGATGGGGGCGATGTCCTCGCTCGACCCCAGCCTCTCCGAGGCGGCCACCGATCTCGGCGCCTCGCCGTGGGTCACCTTCCGGCGCGTGCTGTTCCCGCTGCTGCGCCCGAGCATCCTCGCGGCCTTCCTGCTGAGCTTCACCACCTCGTTCTCCAACATCGTCATCTCCACCTTCACCGCCGGCGTCGGCACCACCACGCTGCCGCTCCGGATCTACTCCACCCTGCGCACCGGGCTCACCCCCGAGCTCAACGCGCTCGGCACCCTGCTGGTGGTCGCCACCCTCGGCGTCATCCTGCTGGTCGGAGTCGCCCAGATGCGGCGCATCCTCGCCGGCCCCCGCCCGTAACACCCCGCACCACCGACCCGCACCCTCCTCCCGAACGAAAGAGTCCTCATGAACAAGAAGTTCCTGGCCTTCGGAGCCGTAGCGCTCGCCTCGGCCACCGTGCTCTCCGCCTGCTCCGCCGGCGGCGACGCCTCCTCCACGGGGGCCGCCGGAAGCGGCAGCCTCAGCATCTACGCCTGGGCCGGCGAGATCCCCGACTCGGTGATCGAGGGCTTCGAGGCCGAGACCGGCATCGACGTGACCGTCGACACCTTCGACAGCAACGAGACGATGATCTCGAAGCTCGCCGCCGGCAATTCGGGCTACGACGTGGTCGAGCCCAGCCAGTACGCCGTGCAGCTGATGGTGGAGCGCGACCTGATCGCCGAGATCGACAAGTCGAAGCTCGAGGGCTTCGACAACCTCGCCGAGAAGTTCGTCGACCCGTCGTTCGACCCGGGCAACACCCACAGCATCCCGTGGGCGTGGGGCACCACCGGCATCCTCTACAACGAGGCCTGCACGGGCGCCGAGGTCACCGGCTGGGCCGACATGTGGAACCCGGACTACGCGGGCAAGGTCTACATGCTCGACAACATGCTCTCGGCCTACATCGCCGGCCTCCAGGTGAACGGCCTCAGCGCCACCACCACCGACGAGGCCGAGATCGCCACGGCGACCGACTCCCTGCTCGAGCAGAAGCCGCTGCTCGGCGGCTACAACAGCACCAACTACGCCGACCTCGTGGGCACCGGCGACGCCTGCATCGCCGAGGCCTACTCGGGCACCACCGCGGCGAAGGCCGTCGAGGCCAACCCCGACGTGCACTACATCATCCCCGAGGAGGGCGGCACGCTCTGGACCGACAGCTTCTCGATCGTCGCGGGCACGGCCAACGAGGATGCCGCGTACCAGTGGCTGAACTACACCCTCCGCCCCGAGGTGGCCGCGCTCGTGACCGACGACGCCTCGCTCGCCTCCACGAACGCCGCCGCCCTCGAGCTCGTCGCCGACCAGTCGCAGGTGGAGAACCCCGCCATCTACGCCCCGGCCGACTCGCTCACGAACTCCGAGTTCATCGTCGATCCGGGAGACGCTCTGGCGTACTTCCAGGACGGCTGGACCCGCGTGCGCGCCTCCTAGCCGGCCGACGACGAGCCGTCAGACACGAACACCTCTACCTCTGGAACGAGAACCATGAACGAGACCACCGAACCGCCGGCCGTGAAGCTCACCGGGCTCACGAAGTCGTTCGGCGCCAACCGGGTCGTCCAGCCCCTGGACCTCGAGATCCGTCAGGGCGAGTTCTTCAGCATCCTGGGCCCCTCAGGCTGTGGCAAGACCACGCTCATGCGCATGATCACCGGCTTCGAGACGCCGACCGGCGGTTCGGTGGAGCTCGACGGCAAGAACGTCGACGCCGTCTCCACCAAGTCGCGCGACCTCAACATGCTGTTCCAGAGCTACGCCCTCTTCCCGCACCTCTCGGTCTACGAGAACGTGGCGTTCGAGCTGCGGGTGCGGCGCACCGCCAAGCGCGAGATCGACACCCGGGTGCGGGAGGCCCTCGAGCTCGTGCGGCTCGGCGCCTTTGCCGAGCGCAAGCCCGCCGAGCTCTCGGGCGGTCAGCGCCAGCGCGTGGCGCTCGCCCGCGCCGTGGTGGGCCGCCCCGCCGTGGTGCTGCTCGACGAGCCGCTCGGCGCGCTCGACCAGAAGCTCCGCAAGGAGATGCAGTTCGAGCTCAAGCGGATGCAGCGCGAGGTGGGCATCACCTTCATCTACGTGACCCACGACCAGGAGGAGGCGCTCACCATGAGCGACCGGATCGCCGTGATGAGCGAGGGCCGCGTGCTGCAGGTGGCGAGCCCCACCGAGATCTACGACGAGCCGGCCTCCCGTTTCGTGGCGACCTTCATCGGCAGCTGCAACATCCTCGACGGGGTCGTGGATGCGGAGGGCCGCGGCGTGGTCGTGCCCGGCGTGGGCGCGGTGCCGGCTCTCGTGCCGGCCACCGCGGTGCCCGGCAGCGGGGTGGCCCTGGCCATCCGGCCGGAGCGCGTGAGCATGCGCGCCCTGGGAGCCGCCGCGCCTGCGGACGGCGTGCGGGCCACGCTCGTGGAGCGCGCGTTCCTCGGCGACGAGTGGACCTTCCACGTGCGGCTCGAGACCGGTGCCGTGATGACCGTGAGCGTGCCGAGCGGCGAGATCGCCGCCGAGCTCGGCGCCATCGCCGACGGCGCCGACGTGCTGCTCTCGTGGAGCGCCGCCGCCGCCCGCGTGCTGCCCGCCGAGGCGGCCGTCACCGCGGCCTCACCTGCATCCGCCACCTCCGCTCTAAAGGGAGCCGCCGCGTGAACCCGTCCCTCCTGGCCGCCGTGGCGCAGCTCGCGCCCACCGTCGACGGTGCCCGCAACCGCGAGCAGATCGCCGCCCTCACCGCCGACGCCGCCCGCTCGGGCGCGCGCCTCGTGGTGTTCCCGGAGGAGTCGATGCTCCTCGCCGGCGAAGTCGAGGGCCGTCTCGGCGAGGTCGTGGACGCCGAGTGGCCGCTCTTCCTCGCGCAGCTCTCGCTGCTGGCCGTGGAGCACGAGCTCTGGATCATCGCCGGCGGCTACGAGCCCACCGGCTCCGACCGCCCCTACAACACCCTCGTGGTGGTGAACCCGCGCGGCGAGGTCGTCGAGTCGTACCGCAAGCTGCACCTCTACGACGCCTTCACCTACCGCGAGTCCGACTACGTCACGGGAGGCACGGAGCTGCCGCCCGTGGTGCTCATCGAGGGCGTGGCCGTGGGGCTCGTCAACTGCTACGACATCCGGTTCCCCGAGCTCAGCCGCGACCTCGTGGCGCGCGGCGCCGACGTGCTGTCGGTGTCGGCCGCGTGGGTGGCCGGTGCGCGCAAGGAGGCCCACTGGGAGACCCTCGTGAAGGCCCGCGCCATCGAGAACACCTGCTGGGTGCTGGCCTCGTCGTCGACCTCGCCGGAGTGCATCGGCAACAGCCTCGTGATCGATCCGATGGGCGTCGAGCGCGCCGGGCTCGGTCCCGTGGCCTCCGGGGTCGCGCTCGTCGAGATCTCGCTCGACCGCACCGCCGAGGTGCGCGAGACCCTGCCCGCCCTCGCCAACCGCCGCCTCACCACCTCGGTGGCCGTGAGCACGCCGACCGCGGCCGTGCCCGCACTCTGATCGTCATCCGCACCACTCAGGAGTAGCACCATGCCCTTCACCACCGGCCCCGCGCCCGCGCCCCTCGACCCGTCACTGGTCGAGAAGCTCGGCCGCGTCTCGTTCCCCACCCTCGGCCACTACCTCGAGGAGGGCTTCGCCGACTTCGGCATCCGCCGGCTCGTGGGCACCGCCCGCGTGGTGGGCCGCGCCGTCACCGTGCGCATCACCGGCCAGGACTCGACCGTGCTGCACCACGCGGCCGGCCACTGCGAGCCCGGCGACGTGTTCGTGATCGACACCGGAGGGGACACCCGGCACGCCCCCGTGGGCGAGGTGCTCGCGGCGACCCTGTCGTTCCGGGGTGCCGCGGGCGTGATCGTCGACGGCGTGGTGACCGACCTCGACGAGGTCGAGCACTTCGGCCTCCCCGTCTACGCGCGCGGGTCGAGCGTGCTCACCACCAAGCTGCTGTCGCTGGATGCCGGGGGCGTCAACGTGGCCGTGACCTGCGGCGGGGTCGCCGTGAACCCGGGCGACGTCGTGCTCGCCGACCGCAACGGGGTGTTCTTCGCGCCGGTCGCGGTGGTGCAGGGCATCATCGACACCGCGCTCGCCGACGACACCGAGGAGCCCGAGCTCGTGGAGGAGCTGCGCCGTGGCGCGCGACTCGGCGACCTCACCGGCGCGAGCGCGGCCGTGGCCGGGTTCGGCGGTGCCGCATGCTGATCAAGGCCGCCGTCAACGGGGGCCGGGGGCGCGACGAGCACCCCGCCATCCCCCTCACCGACGCCGAGATCGCCGACGCGGCCGTGGCGTCGGTGGCCGCCGGCGCCACGGTGGTGCACGCCCATGTGCGCACCGCCGACGGCGGGCAGTCGATCGCTCCGGATGCCGTGGCCGCCATGGTGCGGGCGATCAAGGCGGCCGATCCGTCGATCGTGGTGGGCACCACCACCGGTCTCTGGACCTGCTCGGGCCACGAGGAGCGGATGGCGCACCTCGCGGCCTGGCCGGCCGGCGCGCTGCCCGACTTCGCGTCGGTGGCCTTCTCCGAGGAGGGGGCCGCCGAGGCCGCCTCGCTCGTGGTGGCCAGGGGCATGGTGCTCGAGAGCGCCGTCTGGCACCTCCGCGAGGTGCCGGCCCTGCTGGCCTCCCCGACACTGCACGAGAACGTGCGCATCCTGATCGAGCCGGAGGACGAGTCGGCCGAGGAGGCCGTGGCGCACTGCCGCACGATCGCCGCGGCACTCCGGGAGGCCGGGGTCACCGCGCCGCTGCTCTATCACGGCTACGACGACACGGCCTGGCCCGTGGTGCGGGCCGCGATCGCCGACGGCGCCGAGGTGCGCGTGGGCTTCGAGGACATGCTCACGCTCGACGACGGCTCCGTGGCCCCCGACAACGCGGCGATGGTGCGGCTGGCGCGCGAGCTCGGCGCGTAGCCGGCCCGAGCTCACCGCACCACGGCGTCACCGCGGCGCGGTGAGCTCCGCGATCTCCGGCTCGGTGAGAGGCACCCAGGGGGAGCCGTCGGTGTCGGCGGAGGAGGCCGCGGGGCTGTCGCCCTGCGTCCACCACTTGGCCTCGTAGGGGGTGCCCTCGAAGAGCACGCGGTCGCCCTTCTCGTAGGTGCCGGCGCCCGACCAGGTGGGGAACGTGCCCTCGGGGAGCGAGGGCAGCGCGAACGGCTTCTCTCCCGGGAGCACGGGGCCCACGAGCGTCCACGGCGTCTCGAAGTCGTTGAGCACCGGGTCGTCCGGGGTGTCGCCCCTCGTCCACCACTTGGCCGTGTAGACGTTGCCGTGCAGCACCACCTTGGCACCCGCGAGGTACGAGGCGGACTCCGACCAGATCGGGTACGGGCTAGTGGCCGGGTCGTCCACGACGGCCGTCGTGGGCTCAGGCGTGGTGACCGTGTCGGCCGCCGCATCCGGGCTGCCGCCGAAGCCCTGCGCGAGCACCCCGGCGAAGCTCGCGTCGCCCTGGTCCACGCCGCTGCAGGCGTTCGACACCACGCGCGTGTCCACGTAGTTGGGGCCGCAGGTCGCGTCGCGGTTGAGCGACCACATCGACAGCCGGCCGAGCTGCTTGTCCTGGGCGAAGGTGCTCAGGGTCTGCGCGTCGGCGAGCGAGAACACCTCGGCGGGCACGTCGTTCTGGCCGATCATGGGGGTCGCCCCGATCTTCGACCAGAGCGTCGCATCCGTCAGATCGATGCCCGCCTGGGAGTAGAGGGTGCCGAGCTGGCGGTGCAGCCCGTTGAGGGAGTCGATCGCGGTGCGGCCGAGGGAGGCGCCGTCGAGGTCGACGCCGTAGTCCATCGTCATGGCGTTGACGCCCGCGAGGTCCACTCCCGCGTCGAGCATCTGCGCGACCGCGTCGGTGCCGTCCTCGAGCAGCCCGCTCGGGCCGATCGGCAGGGTCAGCCAGACCGCCAGGTCGTGGCCGCCCGCGCGCCGCTCGGTCTGCAGTGCGGCCACGGCCTCGGCCCGCCGCTCTCCGGCGGCGGCGTCGGTGAGGTTGCCGCCCTCGATGTCGAGGTCGATCGTCGAGAGGTCGTAGCGGTCGACGACGGCCTCGTAGGCGTCCTTCAGCGCTGCGGGATCCGTGCACGCCGTCGCGAGCTCGGAGTTGTTCGCGCCGCCGAACGACGCCATGACGTCGCCGCCCTGCTGGCGCAGGCGCGCGATCCGCCGGTCGAGGTCGAGCGACTGCGCGGCCCCGTCGAGCGAGTAGGCGGTGCCCCAGCTGGGCGTGCACGAGCCGTTCGCCGGATCCGCGGCGGCCCCGGTTGGAGCGTCGGCGGGGTCGTCGGCGCTGCCCGACCCGCTCTGCTCTGCCGGGCTCCCGCTCAGCGGGCCGGATGCCGCCACGACGAACGACAGCACGACGTCGCGCTGCGCATCCGTCGGCGGCGTCTCGAACGGGAACGACGGGGTCACGGTCGCGTCGACGTAGGAGGCGAACCACGGCGCGAGACCGGTGGCTCGGGCCTGGTCGACCACGAAGACGCGGAAGCCGAAGAGTCCCGCGGCGACCACGCCGAGCACCACGACGACGCCGAGGGCGACGCGGAGCGGCGAGAGGCGCTGGCCCGCGTGCGGACCGGCCGGCGCCGGAGCGGAGGACGGTGACGGGTTCAGGGTGCTCATGCTGCTCGCCTCCCGCTCGAGACGTTCTCCCGTGGCGGGGCGCCTCGGGAGGCCGAGGCCGCACGCCTCCTCGAGCGCCGGGCGCTCCTGCCGTGCAGCTCCTCGCCCGCGGCGGCGTGCCCGTTGTAGAGCGCCTCCTGCCAGTCGAAGTCGTCGACTGCGGTTCCCGCTCCCGTGGTCACCACGCGCTCGTCGGCGCGCTCGGCGCGGGTGCGGCGGTCGACCCACATCCAGTCGGTGAGGCCGAGCCAGGTGTCGGCGAGCGACGCGCGGATGCCGATGTTGCCGACGATCGCCCACATCGCGGTGACCGCGTTGAAGCCCGCGAAGGCCGCGTTGCCCCAGTTCTGGTCGACGACGTTCCGCCAGACCGTGAGCACGGAGAAGGCGACGATGCCGAACGGCGCCACCACGTAGAGCAGCTGCGCGGCCGTGCGGTCGCGCACCTTCGGGGTGCGGGCGAACGGGATCTTCTTGCCCGTGAGCGACTGCTCGATCGACTTGAGCACGCCCGCGAGGTTGACCGGGAGCAGGATGAGGTTGAAGCCGTAGATGCGCAGGATGTCGAGCCCTTTGTAGCCGCAGGCCCGCAGGTCGCTCGCCTGGGCGAAGAAGTACGGCAGCGCGGCCACGAGCACGAGCGGACTGAGCAGCTTGCTGTCGTAGGGGTAGGCCAGCAGGAAGACGAGCCCGAAGCTCGCCCACGCGATCGAGGCCATGTAGTTGATGCGCAGCATCGCCTCGGTGAGCCGCACGGGCCGGCCCGCGCGCTTGCGGGCCCGCATCTGCGTGAAGAGCTTCGGCAGGATGAGCAGGCCGCCGTTCGCCCAGCGTCGCCGCTGCACGATGAGCGAGCCGAAGTCGGGTGGCGTGGCGCTGTAGCTCAGCCGCTCGGGGTAGTTCACGAGGGTCCAGCCGTGCTGCCCGAGGTCGACGCTCGACTCGGTGTCCTCGATCACCGTGCGGTCCTGCACGTAGCGGCGGATCTCGAATCCGCCCACCGTCTCGATCTCGAGGATGTCGTCGAGCGCCTCCATGCGGATCACCGCGTTCGCGCCCACCCAGAAGGTCGCGTCGTACTCGCTGAGCCCCTGGTGCAGGATGTGCTGGATGTCGGTGGTCGCGCCGGCGAGCCGCTCGATGCGGGTCGGCGAGCCGCGGAACGACGAGTACGGCGTCTGGGTGACGGCCACGCGCTCGTTATCGGGCTGCTCGAGGAAGTGCACGAGCCGCAGGCAGTAGTCGCGCAGGAGGAGCGAGTCGGCGTCGAGCGTGAGCAGGTACTCGGCGTTCGGCACCACGAGGTCGGTGCGCTGCGGGCCCGAGACCGGGCGGAGGATCACGCCGGCGGGCGTGTGCTCCTCGCGGTAGCGACCGCCCATGAGCCCGATGTAGGAGTTGAGGTTCATGGCCTTGTTGGCCTCGTGCGAGAGCGACGCGTACTGCTTGCGCTCGAAGGTCGCGGTGTCGGCCGTGAAGATCCAGACGAGGCGGCGGTGCAGTTCGAGCATGCGCTCCGTCGCGATCACGGAACCGGAACCGCTATCGGCGTCGTCCAGAGCCGCTCCGAGCGCAGTGGCGGTGAGCGCGAGGTCGTCGGCGAGACCGCCGAGCACCTGCTCGATGAAGAACGTGTCGACGTGGTCCTCGTGCTCCTCCGCCGCGGCCATGTCGCGGAGCCAGCCGACCGCGTGCCGGTACTCGCGAGCGAGCCGGTGCACGGCATCCGCGCTCGGGGCGCCGCCGACCAGGAGCTCGTGCTCGAAGCTCAGCAGCGCATCGGAGAACCGGGCGGCCGGCACGCTGAGCGCCTCGGCGATGCCCGGAGCGATGGCGCGGGTCGCCTCGAGCCGGGCGGCGGTCGCCGGGTCCTTGGGCTGGGGCGGGTCGTCGAGCAGCAGCACCACCCGGAGGGCCGGGTACTCCTGCAGCGCGGCCGACCACAGGGTCTTCCGCACCACGGCGGGCTCCTCGGCGTAGGAGGGCACGAGCACGGTCATGCCGTCGTGCGCGTGGTCGCCGAAGTGCCGGTCGAGCTCGGCGCGGGGCACCCGCACGTGGTCGCGGAAGCGGCGGAGCGCACCCTGCCGCGCGACGAGGTACATGAGCGCCGAGAAGGTGAGGAAGGTCACCACGACGAGGTACGAGATGGCCTCGAGGGAGAGCCGGAAGTTGTCGGTCCCGTACTCCAGGAACTGGCGGAGGATCGTGGTGACGAGGTAGACCAGCCAGGCGCTGATGGTCACGATGATCGCGATGCGGCCCCAGAGGATCTTGGCGTCGGAGGGGCGGGTGTGGACCGTGGGCAGGGGTGTCCGGTTGCGTTCGGAACCCCACTGGCGCGGGCGCGCGCTCGGGGCGTGGATCGACTTCGACATGGTTCCTCGGGTTCTGTGCACGCCGAGGAGCCCTCCGGCGAACCGTGGGTGCGGTTCGCGATCGGTCGCGGGCGCGGCCGGCTGAGGGCTGTTCGGGTCGTGCGGTTCGGGTCGTCGAGCCGTGCGGGAGTGGGTGGCTCAGGCACAGGTGTCGACGTCCTGCACGGTAGCAACCGCATCCGGGAACCCGGCTGGAGATGGCCTTTCCTGCGCCAATCCTGCGGAAACCCTTGCAGGAGACCCTCTCTCAGAGCCGGCGCGCGGCGGGCCACACCCCCTGCTTGCCGGGAGCGAGGATGCCCGCCGGATCGAGGGCGTCCTTGAGGCGGGCGTGCAGCCTGCCGAGGGCGCCGTCGTTCCAGTCGAACGAGCGGGCGATGTCGTCCATGAAGGCGAGGTGGCCGCGGTACTCGCCGTAGCCCTCCTTCGCGCCCTCCTCGATGAGCGAGCGCACGAGTGCGCGGGCGCGGGCCACCTGCTCGGTGTCGTCGCGGTCGTAGAGCACCTCGGTCACGTGCACGAGCGAGCGCCCGGCCGCGGTGAACGCCCCGCAGTAGTCGAAACCGGCGGCCTCGAAGCGGTCCCGGATCTTCGCGACCTGCGCGAGCGCCTCCGATCCGTCGAGCGAGAGCACGGGGGCGAACGAGACGTGCCCGCCGCGACCGCCGAACCAGAATGAGAGCTTCTCCGCGTACATGTCGGGGATGCCGGCGCGCACACGGTGGCCGTAGGCGATCTCGTCGGCGGAGGCGTCGCCCGCGTAGCGCGTCACCGCCACCCGGCAGCCCGGGATGCCCGCGAACGCCCGCTCCACCACGCCGATCCGCGCCTCGATCATCTCGGCGTGGTCGTAGAGCGCGAAGGTCATGTTCCAGCGCCCCACGCCGAAGCGCTCCATGATGCGCTCGTGCACACCGGGGGCGAGCATGCCGCGATCCTCCTGCCAGTCCGAGCGCGGGCCCGTGAAGGCTGCTGCACCGAGCGGATCGCCGATCACGACCGTGCTCTGGATGGTGCCGTCGAGCTTGAGCGGGCGCATCGCGTCGATCAGCGGCGCCAGGTCGTCGAACCCCTCGACGGCGATGTCGACGGCGGCCCAGGCCTCGGGAGCGGGCATCAGCCACAGCCCCATCTTCGTGACGATGCCGAGGTTCGACTGGAAGAACAGGCCGTCGACCGCGGGACCGAAGCCGGGCCGGTAGAGCTGCCAGGCCCTCCCGCCCTCCATGGCGCCCATGCCCGTGCGCACGACCTCGCCATCCGGCAGCACCACCTCGAGGCCGCAGACCTGGGCGTGGTGGTCGCCGTAGGCGGTGTAGCCGAGACCGCGCTCGAGGGCGTTGCCGATCACACTGCCCCAGGAGAGGTCGGGGGTCGAGGTCCAGAAGGGCACGCCGCTCTCGCGCACGGCCGCGTGCAGGTCGGCGAAGCGCACACCGGGCTCCACGAGCACGGTGCCGCTCACGCCGTCGATCTCGAGCACGCGGTCCATCCGCGAGAGGTCGACCACCACGGAGCCCGCCGTGCGCGGGCTGCGGCCGCCGTAGCCGTTGTTGCGGCCCTGCGAGATCGGCCACAGGGTGGCCCTGTGCTTCGTCGCGAGCCGGGCCACGGCGCTGACCTCCTCGACGGATGCGGGCCGCACCACGAGACCGGTCGCGAACTCGGCCGGGTCGCCCACCGGGGGAACGCGGAACGGCCCCCGCCTGGTGGCGGGGGCCGTTCGGAATCGAGCTGGAAATGCGCGACTTAGTGGCGCACCTTCTTCATCGAACCCGATGAGATCTGCACGGTCATATCGACTCCTTCCGACGTTGAGCCACCATCACACACCCGATCGACCGGGTTGTCAACACGGCGTCGAGCAACCTCTCAGCGAGGGTGGGGAGAAGGCTCCGACCCCGGTACGGTCGAGGCCACGAGGAGGCGACATGACGACCTACGGATACCACGCATCGCACGAACAGATCGACCCGCGCTCCCTGCTCGGCGCGGTGCGCCTGGCCGAGCAGGCCGGATTCGAGGCGGCGATGTGCTCCGACCATCTCACGCCCTGGAGCGAGCGCCAGGGCGAGTCCGGCTTCGCCTGGGCCTGGCTCGGGGCGGCGCTCGAGGCGACGGCGCTCTCGTTCGGCGTGGTCAACGCCCCCGGCCAGCGCTACCACCCGGTCATCATCGCCCAGGCGATCGCGACGCTCGAGCAGATGAACCCCGGCCGGTTCTGGGCGGCCCTCGGCAGCGGCCAGGCCATCAGCGAGCACGTCACAGGAGAGCGCTGGCCCGCGAAGCCCGAGCGCACGCAGCGCCTGCTCGAGAGCGTCGAGATCATCCGGGCCCTGCTCGCCGGCGAGGAGGTCACCCACGAGGGACTCGTCACGGTCGACCGGGCCAGGGTCTGGTCGCTCCCCGAGACGCCGCCGCCGCTCATCGGCGCCGCGGTCACCGAGCAGACCGCCGCCTGGGTGGCCGGCTGGGCCGACGGTCTCATCACGGTCTCGAAGCCGCAGGCCCCCCTCGAGCGCATGATCGAGGCCTACCGATCGGCCGGCGGCCGGGGTGAGATCTTCGTGCAGGCGCAGGTGAGCCTCCAGGACTCGCGCGAGGAGGCTGTCCGCGTGGCCCACGACCAGTGGCGCACGAACGTCTTCCCTCCCCCGCTCAGCTGGGACCTCACGACGGTCGAGCACTTCGACAAGGCCGCAGAGCACGTGTCGCCCGAGACCGTCGCCGAGTCGGTGTTCTGCACCGGCGAGCCGGAGGAGCTCGCCGACCTGCTGCACGGCTTCGCCGAGGCGGGGGCCGACCGCGTCTACGTGCACGGGATCACGAAGGACCAGCCCACCTTCATCGAGCGGATGGGGGACGGGGTGCTGCCCCGCCTCGTCACACCGGCGTGAGGAGGCCGGGCCTCGCGTCGATCACTTCGAGCGAGAGCACGCGGTAGCCCTCGACCTCGAAGAAGGCGGTGAGGCGGTCGGCCTCGACGCTCACGATCTCGCCCTCGCCCCACGCCTCGTGCCGCACGCGCTCGCCCTCGCGGAAGGCGTCGGCCTGCGCCTGCGCCTCCCGCTCCTGCAGTTCGCGCTCGCGCTCCTCGCGCTCTCGCTCTCGTTCCCCGGCCGACCCGCTCGCGCAGGTGTCGCAGCGGCCGCACGGCTCGGTGAGGTCGTCGCCGAAGTACTCCAGCAGGTACTGCCGACGGCAGCCCCTGGTCTCGGCGTAGCCGCGCATCATGGCGAGCCTCGACTCCTCGATCCGCCGGCGCTGGTCGGCGACCTCCCGCACCGCGTCCACGGCCTCCGCCGTCGAGACCTTGCGCGCGAGCGAGACCCCCTTCGCATCCTCGTCGGCGAGCTGCGCCTCGATCAGGAGGTTCACGACGTTCGCGGCCGTGCGGCGCGAGAGCCCGGATGCCTCGGTGAGGTCGGCCAGCGGCATCCGGCGTCGGCGCCCGCGCGGCGCGAGCGCCCCCAGCACGGCCTCGACGGTGGAGGGTGCCGTGCGGCCGCCGGCGAAGAAGCGGCGGAGAGCGAGGTCCTCCTGCCGGTAGTGCAGGGTGGCGCGGGCGGGCTCGCCGTCGCGACCGGCCCGGCCCACCTCCTGGTAGTAGGAGTCGATCGAGTCGGTGATGTCGGCGTGCACCACGAACCGCACGTTCGGCTTGTCGATGCCCATGCCGAAGGCGGAGGTCGCCACCACCACGTCGAGCTCGTCGGCGTGGAACCGGTCCTGCACGCCCCGGCGCTCGGCCGCCCGCAGGCCGCCGTGGTAGGCGGCGGCGCGCATCCCGTCCTGCTCGAGCTCCTCGGCGAGACGCTCGGTGTCGGCGCGGGTCGAGACGTAGACGAGCCCGGGCTTCACCGCGTCGAGCACCTGCTCGCGCACGGCCCGCTCCTTGACGGCCTCGCTCTCGTGCCGCACCACCTCGAGCTCGATGTTCGGGCGGTCGAAGCCGCGCACGAACAGCTTCGGATCGCGGAGGCCGAGGCGCCGCACGATCTCCTCGCGCACCGGCGCCGAGCCCGTGGCGGTGAGGGCCAGGATGCGCGGACCGCCCAGCCGCTCGATCACGGCCCCCAGCCGCAGGTAGTCGGGCCGGAAGTCGTGGCCCCAGGCCGACACGCAGTGCGCCTCGTCGACCACGAACAGGCCCACCCCGAGCGCGGCGAGCTCGTCGATCACCTCGTCGCGCGCGAGCTGCTCGGGGGCGAGGAAGAGGAACTCGGCCTCGCCCGACGCGATGGCCTCCCAGGCCGCCTCGGCGGCGCGGCCCGACTGGGCGGAGTTCAGCGCCACGACGTCGTCGGTGCCCGTGCGCTCCTGGAGGTGCCGCACCTGGTCGGCCTGCAGCGAGATGAGGGGCGAGACCACCACGGTGGGGCCCTCGAGCAGGTGCCCGGCGATCTGGTAGAGGGCCGACTTGCCGTAGCCGGTCGACATCACGGCGAGGGCGTCCGATCCGGAGACGACCGCCTCGACGGCCTCGGCCTGGCCGGGCCGGAGCGACTCCCAGCCGAAGACGTCACGGGCCACTCCGGTGATGCGGGCGCGGAGGTCGCCGGTGTTCGGGTCGTGCTCAGTGGGCATCCGCGCCGTCCTGAGCATGGTGGGCGGCACGTCCCTCGGCCACGAACGCGAGTCGGCGGAGGGTCTCGACGTTGCGGATGTGCAGGGGCAGATCGAGCACGGGCTCGGGGATGAGGGCACCCGGCCCCTTGACGGCCTCCTCGAGGATGCGCACGAGGCAGCCCTCGCCCGACGGCTTCACCTCGATCGTGACCCTGGCCTCGCCGATCGGCCAGCCGGCGGGCTGGATGACCATCCGCCGGGGCGGATCCCACTCGAGCACGGTCGTCTCGTCGTCGATGAGGAGGGGCCAGACCCCGAAGGAGTGGTGCAGCTTGCTGCCCTCGCGCGGCCACTCCTCGTCGACATCGCGCATGCGGGAGGCGCCGACCACCCAGACGGGGAAGAGCCACCCGTCGGCGAGCACCTCGAAGAGCTGCTCCGGCGTGCAGGCCATGCGGCGGACGTTCTGGGACACGGGGACTCCGATCGGTCGTGAGGAAGGGGGGGATCAGGGTGCGAGCGAGGGCGGCTCGAGGCCGAACTCGTTCGCGAGGGCGCGGCGGGCGGCGTACCAGCCGGCGAGGCCGTGCACGCCGGGCCCGGGCGGGGTGGCCGACGAGCACAGGTAGACCCCGCGGACGGGCGTCGTCCAGGGGCTGAGCGAGAGCGTCGGGCGGCGGGCGAGCTGCAGGAGGCTCGCGGTGCCCGAGGCGATGTCGCCGCCGACGTAGTTGGGGTTGTGGTTCTCCATCTCGGCCGCCGTGCGGCTGCTCGAGGCGAGGATGAGGTCGCGGAAGCCCGGAGCGAACCGCTCGATCTGGCGCGTGATGGCCTCGGTCTGGTCGAGCGTGGAGTCGTGGGGCACGTGCGTGTAGGCCCAGAGCACGTGCCGGCCCTCCGGCGCGCGCCCGGGGTCGAACGCGGTCGGCTGCGAGACCAGCACATACGGGTCGGCGGAGTGCCGGCCGGCGGCCACATCGGCCTCGGCCGCCGCGATGGCGGCTCGGGTGCCGCCCACATGCAGGGTTCCGGCGCGGGCGAGCTCCGGGTTCGTCCAGGGCACCGGCCCGCTCAGCGCGAAGTCGACCTTCGCCACCGCGTTGCCGTACCGGTAGCGGCGGAGTGCCGCGAGGTAGCGGGCGGGCAGTCGGTCGCCGGCCAGCTCCATGAGCGCGGTGGGACTCACGTCGAGCAGCGTCGCCTGTGCCGGCGGGAGGTCGGCGAGTCGGCGCACCGGCGCATCCGTCACGATCTCGCCGCCGTGCGCGCGCAGGTCGTCGGCGAGCGCGTCGACGATGGCCTGGCTGCCCCCGATCGGGACCGGCCAGCCGCGGCCGTGCGCGTAGGCGCCGAGCGAGAGCGCCGCGCCGGCCGTGGAGGGGCTCGGCATGGGGCGGATGGAGTGCGCTGCGACGCCGGTGAGCATGGCGGGAGCCGTCTCCTCCCGGAAGCGCGCGTTCCAGAGCGGCGAGCCCTGCTCGAGGCTCCGCAGCCCGAAGCGGGCGGTGGTGAGCGGATGCGCCGGGATGCGCAGGAGCGATGACCCCGCGAACTGCGCCACCTGGTCGGCGTGCTCGGCGAGCGGCCGCATGAGGCGGTTCCAGGCGGGGCCGTCGGCGCCGAGGCCCGCCGCCGTGCGCTCGAGGTCGCGGTAGGCGATGCCCGCGCGGCCTCCGTCGAGCGGATGCGCGTAGGAGATCTCGGGCACCACCAGCTCGATGCGCCGGTCGAGGCCGAAGCGGCGGAAGAAGCCGGAGGCGAGGGCCATCGGGTGCACCGCCGAGCAGACGTCGTGGTGGAAGCCCGGGAGCGTGAGCTCGGCGGTGCGCGCCCCTCCTCCGATCGTGGCCTCGCGCTCGAAGACGCGCACGGCGAGGCCGGCGCGCGCCATCGTGACCGCGGCGGCGAGCCCGTTGGGGCCGGCGCCGACGACGTGCACGTCTGCTCGCTGCACGATCAGCCCATCCGCTTGCGCACCGCGAGGGTCGCCGCCCCGGCCGCCACCGTCGCCGCGGCACCGCCGAGGGCGAGCGCGAGCTTGCGGTTGAGCACGTACCAGACCGCGATCGACGAGCTCTTCGACTGGTCGCTGAAGATGCCGCGCGCGCCCTGGTCGCCCGGAACGGGCTCGTAGAGGTTGGTGGGCAGCATCGCCTCGTCCTTGTCGGGGGCCTGCTGCCCGTCGTAGCCCGTGCGCGCGAGGTACCAGTCGAGGAAGCCCGCCACGAAGCGGTTGCCGAGCACCGTCTGCGCGGTGGGGAAGCCCACCCAGGTGCGGCGGCGGGGGTGCTCGGCGACGTGCGCGACCACGCGGGCGGCCACCTCGGGCTCGAAGATCGTCGACATCGGCCGGGGGTGCTCCGGCAGCGCCGACTTCACCCAGTTGAACTGCACCGTGTTCATGGCGGGCATGTCGACCGTCGAGATGCGCACGGGGCTCTTGGCGTGGATCAGCTCGGTGGTGACCGACTCCGTGAAGCCCTGCACGGCGTGCTTCGACCCGCAGTAGGCGGCCTGCAGCGGGATCCCGCGGTGCGCGAGGGCCGATCCGATCTGGATGACGTGGCCACGGCCACGCGGCACCATGCGGCTGAGGGCGGCGCGGGTGCCGTTGACGAAGCCGAAGTAGTCGACCATCGTGGCGCGCTCGAAGTCGGCGGGGTCGGTGTCGAGGAACTCGGCGAACGAGCCCGCCATCGCGTCGTTGACCCACAGGTCGATCGGCCCGAGCTCGACCTCGATGCGCGTGGCGGCGTGCTCCACGGCCTCGCGGTCGGCGACGTCGACCGAGATCGCGAGGCCGCGCTGCCGGTAGGCCTCCACCTCGCCGACAGCGGCCTCGAGTCCGTCCTCGCCGCGCGCGAGCACGGCCACGTCCCAGCCCCGCCCCGCGAGCGCGCGCACGATCGCTCGGCCGAGCCCCGCCGTGCCTCCGGTGACCACCGCTACGCCTCGGCTCATGCCGTACTCCTCTTTCTCGCGCGCCGGATCCGGTCGGTTCCGACGCGCTCGCCACCGTACGCCGCCGCCCTCCTCCCCGCGCCCCCCTTGGCAAGCCGCACCGGTCATGGTGACTGGCAGAATGGGCGCATGGCTGCTGACGACCTCGATCGTCGCCTCGTCGAGCTGCTCGGCGAGGACGGCCGGCGCGCCTACACCGACATCGCCGCCGTGGTGGGGGTCTCCGAGGCCACCGTGCGGGCGCGCATCCAGCGGCTCACCGTCAACGGCACGCTCCGGATCGTGGCGCTCTGCAACCCGCTCACGCTCGGCCACCAGTCGGTGCGGCTGCTGCTGACCGTGCGGGGGCTGAGCCCGCGGAACGTCGCGAAGTCGCTCACGTCGATCCCGATGATCGGGCACGTGGCGCTCACCGCCGGCGCCCACGACATCTACCTCGAGGCGACTCCGCGCGATCTGGGGCAGCTCGCCGACCTGCTCGACGACATCCGGCGCACCCCCGGTGTCGTCACGATCGACCAGTTCGTGCTCACGCGGCTGTACAAGGACTACTCGTGGAACGGGCTGCGCGACCAGTCGGGGCAGCGGGCGATGGGCGGGTCGGGGTCCGGGTCGACCGAGTAAAAGGAGATCTGAGCGGGACCGACCCTCTATACGGGGCCGGTGTCGCTCAGATCCACTGTTGCTCGGCTCAAGGGCGCGCGATGCCGGCCGAGGGGTGCGGGCGGGTGGGGCGCCCGGTGGGCTCGCGGAAGCCCGACCACACGTACTCGTCCTTGATGATCTCGAGCACGGTCGCCGTCTCGAGCGCGTCGATGCCCGTGATCGAGCGCACGCGGTCGCCGAGGAAGGCGGTGAGCTCGTCGGGGCCGTCGCAGCGCACGTCGACGGTGAGGTCGAACGAGCCGATGCACGCCCCCACGTACTGCACCTCGGGCATCGCGGCGAGCGCCCGCGCGACCGACTCCACGGTGGCGCCGCGCACGCGGATGGAGAGGTGCACGCTGGTGTAGCCGAGCTTCGGCGTGTGCGGCATGCCGACCACCTGCACCACGCCGAGGGCGAGGAGCCGGTGGTAGCGCTGGCGCACGCTGCCCTCGGAGAGCCCGACGTAGCGGGCGATCTGACCGAAGGAGCGCCGGCCGTCCAGGCGCAGCTGATCGATGATCTTGCGATCGATCACGTCGAC
>NZ_JAHFUY010000144.1 GCF_023264895.1 Herbiconiux sp.
CGGCGAAGTGCGCCATGTCGACCCAGAGCTTGGCGCCCACCTCGTCGGCGATGGCGCGGAAGGCGGCGAAATCGAGCTGGCGGGGGTAGGCAGACCAGCCGGCGATGATCACCTGCGGCTTGTGCTCGAGCGCCTTGTCGCGCACCACGTCCATGTCGACCAGGAAGGTCGCGGGGTCGACGCCGTAGGAGACGGCGTTGTAGAGCTTGCCCGAGAAGTTGAGCTTCATGCCGTGCGTGAGGTGGCCGCCGTGCGCGAGCTCAAGGCCGAGGATGGTGTCGCCGGGAGTGGCGATGGCGCTCAGCACGGCCGCGTTCGCGGTGGCACCGGAGTGGGGCTGCACGTTGGCGTACTCGGCGCCGAAGAGCGCCTTGGCGCGGTCGATGGCGAGCTGCTCGGCCACGTCGACGAACTCGCAGCCGCCGTAGTAGCGGCGGCCGGGGTAGCCCTCGGCGTACTTGTTCGTGAGCACCGAACCCTGCGACTCGAGCACGGCGCGGGGCACGAAGTTCTCGGAGGCGATCATCTCGAGGGTGCCGCGCTGGCGGCCGAGCTCGAGCTTCAGCACCTCGGCGATCTCGGGATCGACTTCACTCAGCGGCGCATTGAAGGTGTCGGACATGACGGGCTCCTTTTCGGCGTGACGGACTACGTGTGTCGGGATCCGTATCGACCCAGGCGCGCGGCCGAATCCCTTGTCCGTCGCTTCCCGATGGTGAACCATCTGAACGCCAGTTGCGACGGGCTCAGCCTACCTCAGGAGCGCTGGGCGCGGCGAGTGAGTGCGGGGGTCGCGATCAGCAGCCCGATCCCCACGGCGAGCCCGATCAGGTAGATCCACGGCAGGGAGGCGAGGCCGAACGAGTCGAGGAAGATCCCGCCCACGAGTGCCCCCAGCCCGATCCCGGCGTTGAACGCGGTCGAGTAGAAGGCGCTGGCGGAGTCACGGATCGCGGGCGACGCCTCGTGCATGAGGCGCGTGGGCAGCAGGGTCGGGATGACGCCGAACGCGACGCCCCAGACGAAGAACGCACCGATGGCCACGACCGGGTTCGCCGCGAAGAGCGCGATCAGGAGCACCGAGGCGCCCGTGGCTCCGAGCGCGATCAGGAGGCCCGTGGTCGGCCGCCGGCCGAAGACGGCTCCGGCGGCGAGCACACCGAGCGCTCCGGCCCCGCCGTAGACGAGCAGCAGCAGCCCGATCTGGCCCTCGGGAACGCCCATCTCGCTGATCATGAACGGCGCGATGTAGGTGTAGAAGGAGTAGTTGCCGATCATCACGACGGCGACCAGGATGCAGATGAGCGCGACCACGGGGATCGTCGGGTCGAGCGGGCCGCGACGGCGTTCGGCCCGGAGCGCCTTGGTGTCGGTCGAGACCTCGAGGTGCTTGCGGTGGTCGACGCGCGGCAGCAGCAGCCAGATGAAGACGGCGCCGAGCACGGCGAGCGCGCCGATGCCGAGGAAGGGCACCCGCCAGCCGAAGGCGTGACCGACGGTCGTCGCGAGCGGCACCCCGAGCACGAAGGCGAGCGTGCCGCCTCCCGTGGTGATGGCGACCGCGCGGCCGATCTGCTCCTTGGGCACGAGATGCGCCGAGTAGGCGCCCACCACACCCCAGAAGACACCGTGCGCCATGCCGCCGACCACGCGGGCCACGACGAGCACCTCGAAGCTCGGGGCGAGGCCGCCGACGATGCTCGAGACGGCGATGGCCAGGAGCACCATCATGAGGAGCAGATGCCGGGGCACGCGCCGGAACAGGAACGTGAGCGGAACGCTCGTGAGCACGACGGCGAACGCGAAGAAGCTGATGAGCAGGCCCACCTGGGACTCGGAGACACCGAGTCCTGAACTCATCTCGGGCAGGAGGCCCGTGGGGATCATCTCGGCGGTGACCGAGAGGAAGACGGAGACGGCGAGCACGAGCAGGCCGCCCCAGGGGAAGGGCTTCACAGCGGGGGCAGAGCCCGTCTTGGGCAGAAATGTGGTCACAGAGGGGCGCACCATTCGAAGACAACTCGAAATTCGGCGGACAGAGGAGGCTCGAGTGCCGTTCCTGACGACCTGAAGCACCGAACCACCTTCTCGGCGGGGACCACCGTCGGCTCGCGACGTGATCTGCTCGGCGACGACTTCGTACATGCCCGTGGCCGGACGATGACCGTGCGACCACTGACTATTCTAGCTGAGAGCCGCCCGCTGGCAAGAGGAGAACCCATGACGCTGCCGCACAACCACCTGGTGCTGACCTTCGTCTGCGCCGACCTGCCCGGCATCGTGCACGCCGTGAGCGGCGCCGTGGTCCAATCCGGCGGCAACATCACCGAGAGCCAGCAGTTCTCCTCGGCCGACACCGGCCGGTTCTTCATGCGGCTCCAGGTGGAGGCGCAGGCCGGCCGCGACGTCTTCGAGGCGGCGCTCGCGCCCGTCGTGGAGCGCTACGGCATGGAGTGGCGGCTCGACGAGGTGGGCCGGCCGCTCCGCACCCTCGTGCTCGTCTCGACCGCCGCGCACTGCCTCAACGACCTGCTGTTCCGCCAGCGCGCCGGCCAGCTCCCGGTCGAGATCCCGCTCGTGCTCTCCAACCACGGGGTGCTCCGCGACCTCGCGGGCTTCTACGACGTGCCGTTCGAGGCCCTGCCGGTCACGGATGCCGCGTCGAAGGCCGCGTTCGAGGAGCGCGTCGTCCGCGCCGTCGAGGAGCACGACATCGAGCTCGTCGTGCTCGCCCGCTACATGCAGATCATCTCCCCGGAGCTCTGCGAGCGCCTCGCGGGCCGCCTGATCAACATCCATCACTCGTTCCTGCCCGGCTTCAAGGGCGCGAACCCCTACAAGCAGGCGCACGCACGCGGCGTGAAGCTCATCGGCGCCACCGCCCACTTCGTGACGAGCGATCTCGACGAGGGCCCGATCATCGAGCAGAACGTCGTGCGCGTCGACCACACCCGGACGCCCTCCGAGCTGGTCTCGATCGGTCAGGACGAGGAGAGCCGCACCCTCACCCAGGCGGTGAAGTGGTTCGCCGAGGACCGCGTGCTGCAGGACGGCGCCCGCACGATCATCTTCCGCTGACGCCGGCGCAGCCAACGACCACGCTCACACGATGACGGGATCCCAGGTGGGCTTCTGCGCGAACGCGTCGCGGTAGTACTCCTGCTCGGCGAGCATGCTCGCGGCCTCCTCGTCGACCACGACCGTGGCCCGTGGATGCAGCTGGATGGCGGAGGCGGGCAGGCTCGCGGTGAGCGGTCCCTCCACGGCCGCCGCCACGGCGTGGGCCTTCTGCGCGCCGAAGGCCAGCAGCACGAGCCGCTTCGCGCGCAGGATGGTGCCGAGGCCCTGGGTGATGCTGTGCACCGGCACCTCGTCGATCGAGTCGAAGAAACGCGCGTTGTCGGCCCTCGTCTGCCGGGTGAGGGTCTTCACGCGGGTGAGCGAGGCGAACGAGGAGCCCGGCTCGTTGAAGCCGATGTGCCCGTCGGTCCCGATGCCGAGCAGCTGCAGGTCGACACCGCCCGCGGCCAGGATGGCATCCTCGTAGCGCTCGCCCGCGGTCTCGATGCCGAGCGCGCGGCCGTCGGGCACGTGCACGGCCGCCGGGTCGAGCTTCAGCGGCACGATCACCTCGTTCGCGATCACGCTGTGGTAGCTCTGCGGGTGCGAGACCGGCAGCCCCACGTACTCGTCGAGCGCGAAGCCGCGCAGCCGCGAGAGGTCGAGCCCCGCCCGCACGCGCTCAGCGAGGGCGCGGTACACCGGCAGCGGGGTGTCGCCGGTGGCGAGCCCGAGCACCGAGTCGGCCTTCGCGCCGACGAGCCGCTCGATCGCTTCGGCCACGAGGGCGCCGGCGGCTCGGCGCGATCCGACGATGATGACTTCAGCCATGCGGGATCCTCTCCATCTCGGGCGCCGACGGCGCGCCCACGAGCGCGGCGCCGACCGCGGCGGCGGGGAAGCCCGCCGGCACGAGGAGCACCCGCTCGTCGAGCCCGAGCGACGCGAGGAACGGCGACTCCACGGCCCAGGATGCCAGAACCCGGCGCACCTCGTCGAGGAGCCACGGCCCGAGGTTCGAGAGCCCTCCCCCGATCATCACGATCTCGACGTCGAGGGTGAGCACGAGCATCCGCACCGCCGCTGCCACACCGTCGACGAAGCGGTCCCGAATGCGCGTCGCCTCCGCCTGGCCCGCGTCGGCGGCGGCGAGCAGCGAGCGCACGGGGTAGGGGTCGTCGGTGGCCCACTGCCGCGCGATGGCCGATCCGGAGGCCACGGTCTCCAGACACCCCCGCTGGCCGCACGGGCAGAGCGCGCCCGCGGGGTCGAACGGGATGTGCCCGATCTCGCCCGCCGCGCCGCGTGCCCCGCGCCAGAGGGCGCCCTCGATGACGTGGCCCGCCGCGAGGCCGGTGCCGAGGTTGAGGTAGGCGAGGGAACGGGCCGACGACCAGGCCGACGACTCCACCGAGGATGCGGCGACCGGCCGCGCGGTGAGGAGCCGGTAGGCGCCGAGCGCGGCGGCCTTCACGTCGTTCTCCACCTTGACCTCGCGGCCGAGGAGCGCCGAGAGCCGTCCGCCCACGTCGAGCTCGTCGAAGCCGAGGTTCACGGCGTGCGAGACCGTCCCGCGCGCCGCATCCACCTGGCCGGGGATGCCGACGCCGATGGACGCGAACCGGCGGGCGTCGACGCCCGTCGCCGCCGCGATCCGCTCGATGCCGTCGAGGGCCGTGCGGATGACCGCGTCGGCTCCGAAGCCCGTCGGCAGGCGAACGCGGTCCACGATCGCTCCGTCGTCGTCGAGCGCCACCGCGTCGGTCTTCGTGCCGCCGATGTCGAGGCCCAGCCTCATGCCCTCACCCCTCGTGCGTTCAGGAGGGCGACGAGCGCCTCGCCCACGGCGTCCGATGCCCCGTAGCTGGCGATCCCTGCGTAGGCGGGGTCGTCTCCAGGCCACCCCATGTCGACCGTGACGACGCGCTCGTGGCGCTCGCGGAGGGCGTCGATGAGCGAGCGGACGGCCGGACGGCGTTGGTTGTCCCGGCCGATCACGAGCACATATGCCTCCGGCGGTATGCTCGCCGTCGCGTCGTGGGAGCTCTCGGAGACGGTGACGACCGGGACGGCCGACCCGGCCCGCTCCCACGCCCCGAAGGGCCCCCAGGGCACGTCGCCGATGGCGACGTTCGGGTCGGCGTCGACGCGCAGCACCGCCCAGCCCGAGCCCTCGAGCACGCTGTCGGCCTCGGGCGAGATCGTGAAGGTGGCCGCGATGCGCTCGTGTCCCGGCAGCTCGGCGGCAGCTGCCGGCTCCCGCCCCGGCTGCTCCGCCGCGAGGCGGGCAGCGAGCGACCGCACGCGGGCCGCAGCGTCGGCGAGCCGCGTCGCGTCGACGTCGGCCGACACGAGCTCCGCGATCTCCTCGAGCTGCGCCTCGGAGTTCTTCGTGCCGATGCAGAGCAGGTCACAGCCCGCGGCGAGCGCCCGCACCGCGGCGGGCGGGATGCCGATCTCACCGCTCGCGCCCGCCATGTCGAGCGCGTCCGACACCACGACGCCGGTGAACCCGAGCTCCTCGCGGAGGATCCCCTGCAGGATGGCACTCGAGAACGTCGCGGGCGAGGAGGGGTCGATCGAGCGCACGAGGATGTGGCTCGTCATGACGGTGAGCGCCCCCGCCCGGATCGCCTCCCGGAACGGCCGGAGCTCACGTCGACGGAGCTCGTCGGCGTCCGCCGCGATCGACGGCAGGGCGAGGTGCGAGTCCTCCGCCGTGTCGCCGTGCCCCGGGAAGTGCTTGATGCTGGCGGCCACGCCCGTCGACTGCAGCCCCGAGGTCCAGGCGGCCGCGTGGCGTGCGACCAGCACCGGATCGGCGCCGAAGCTCCGGATGCCGATGACCGGGTTGAGCGGGTTCGAGTTGACGTCGACGTCGGGGGCGAGGTCGAGGTTGATGCCGGCCCGGCGGAGCTCCCGGCCCACGGCGACCGCGACCTGCATCGTCGTGTCCTCGTCGTCGATCCGGCCGAGGATCGCGTTGCCGGGGAAGGGCGCCCCACGGTCGTAGTAGAGGCGCGTGACGTCGCCGCCCTCCTCGTCGATGGCGATGAGGGCGAGCGGGTTCGCCGCCGTGATCGCGGCGGTGAGGGCGCAGAGCTGCGCGTCGTCGACGATGTTCTCGCCGAACAGGCACACTCCTGCGAGACCCTCGCGGAGCATCCGCTCGACCCAATCGGGCAGAGTCGTGCCCTCGAAGCCGGGCAGCAGGGTTCCGAGCACAGCCGCTCTGGTGTCGCCGGTCATCCCTTCACCGCCCCGCTGACGAGACCGGAGGTCATCCGGCCCTGCACGATCAGGAAGAAGACGATCACGGGGATGGCCATGAGCGTCGAACCGGCCATGATGGCGGCCCAGTTCGTGGTGCCGGTGACCTGCTGGAAGGTGCGCAGCCACACCGGCAGCGTCATCATCTCGGGCCGGGAGTTCACCACGAGGGCCAGCAGGAACTCGTTCCAGGCCTGGATGAACCCGAACACGCCCGTGGCCACGAGGCCGGGTGCGAGCAGCGGGAAGGTGATGCGCCAGAAGGCGCCGGTGCGCGAGCAGCCGTCGA
>NZ_JAHFUY010000145.1 GCF_023264895.1 Herbiconiux sp.
CCGTAGACGTTCTGGCCGGTCTGCATCGCCACGAGCCCCGATCGCTCGGCCACGTCGGCGGCGGCGGCCTGCGGGGTCGTGAGCACGATGACGTCGGCGTTCGGCAGCAGCTGACCGATCGAGATGGCCACGTCGCCCGTGCCGGGCGGCAGGTCGAGCAGCAGCACGTCGAGGTCGCCGAAGTAGACGTCGGTGAGGAACTGGGTGATGGTGCGGTGCAGCATCGGTCCGCGCCAGGCCACGGCGCCACCCGTGGCGGAGGCCTGCTCGGGATCGATGAACATGCCGATCGAGATGACCTTCACGCCGTGGGCGACGGGCGGCAGGATCATGTCGTCGACTCGGGTGGGCCGAGCGGCCACCCCGGCGTCGTCGACGAGACCCAGGATGCCGGGGATCGAGAAGCCGTAGACGTCGGCGTCGACGAGCCCCACCGAGAGCCCACGTGCCGCGAGGGCCACGGCGAGGTTGGCGGTGAGGGTCGACTTGCCGACCCCACCCTTGCCGCTCGTGACGGCGTAGACGCGGGTGAGGGATCCGGGACCGAACGGCATCGTGCGTGCGCCGCCGGGGCCGCGGAGGCGCTCGGTGAGGGCGGAGCGCTCCTCCTTGGTCATCACCGAGACGTCGACCGAGACCCCTGTGACGCCCGGCACCGAGCCGGCCGCGTCGCGGACGTCGCGCTCGATGGTGGCGGCCGCGGGGCATCCGACGATCGTGAGCTTGAGGGCCACGGACGCGGCGCCCTCGGCCGTCACGTCGACGCCGCCCACCATGTCGAGCTCGGTGATGGGCTTGCGGATCTCGGGGTCGATCACCCGGCCGAGCGCCGTGCGCACCGCCGCCGCGAGATCCGGGCCGGAGCCGCGTTCGGGGCCGGGGCCGGAGCCGGGGGAGGTGCCGGGGCCGGTGACGATCACTCCTGGCGCTCGGGGGTCTTCGCGTCGCGGTCGAGCTCCTCGAGGAGCGACCGCAGCTCGGAGCGGATGAACTCCTTGCTCGCCATGTCCTGCAGCGCCAGGCGGAGCGCCACGACCTCGCGGGCGAGGTACTCGGTGTCGGCGAGGTTGCGCTCGGCGCGCTGCCTGTCCTGCTCGAACTGCACGCGGTCGCGGTCGTCCTGACGGTTCTGGGCGAGCAGGATGAGCGGGGCCGCGTAGGAGGCCTGGAGCGACAGGATGAGGGTCAGCGCCGTGAACCCGATGGCCGCGGAGTCGAAGCGCAGGCCCTCGGGACCGTAGGTGTTGAAGAGGATCCACATGACGCAGAACAGCGTGAGCCCGAACAGGAACCACGGGGTTCCCATGGCGCGCGCGATGGACTCGGTGAAGCGGCCGAAGCGGTCGCGGCCCTGCACCGGGCGACGGGAGATGATGGGGGTGCGGCGCCCCTTGGGCGCGGCGAGGCCGGTGTCGGGCCGGTTAGCGGGGGTTCGTGCCACGACCACTCCTCCTCTCACGGATGCTCGGGCGTGCGATGGCGATGGAGGCTGTGCTGGTCGTCACACCTCCCGGGGCTGGGCGATCCGCTGCGGGAGGCGGGTCGTCGTCATTGTCTTGGCTGCGCCAGTCGTCCGGAAGCAGGAAGTCGAGGACGTCGTCGATGGTCACCACCCCGACGAGTCGATGGTTGTCGTCGACGACCGGCACCGAGACGAGGTTGTAGCTCGCGAGGATGCGGGAGACCACGGCGGCGCTCGTGTCGGCCGTGACGGGCTCGAGACCCTGGTCGAGGATCGTGCCGAGCCGCTCGTGCGGCGGGTAGCGGAGCATCCGCTGGAAGTGCACCATGCCGAGGAAGCGGCCGGTGGGCGGCTCGTAGGGCGGGAGGGTGACGCAGATGGCGGCGCCGAGCGCAGGGGCGAGCTCGTGCCGGCGGATGAGCGCGAGCCCCTCGGCCACCGTGGCGTCGGCGCTCACGATGATGGGCTCGGTGGTCATGAGGCCACCTGCTGTGTCGGGGGCGTAGGCGAGGAGCATCCGCACGTCGTCGGCCTCCTCGGGCTGCATGAGTTCCAGGAGGTGCTCGCCGCGCTCCTCGGAGAGCTGGGCGATGAGGTCGGCCGCGTCGTCGGGCTGCATCTGGTCGAGCACGTCGGCGGCCCGGTCATCGTCGAGCTGGGCGAGGATCTCGACCTGCTCGCTCTCGGGCATCTCCTCGAGCACGTCGGCGAGACGGTCGTCCGGCAGCTCCTCGGCGACCTCGAGCATGCGGGCCTGGGGCAGGTCGAGGAGGGTGTTGGCGAGGTCGGCGGGCTTGAGGTCGCTGTAGGTGGCGATGAGCTGCTCGGCCGACTGGGCCTGGCCGGCGGAGGTCTTCTCCACCACGTCGTCCCAGGTGGCGAACACCGTGGCGCCCTTGGCGAACGGGGAGGGGCTCGTCTTCGGTCGGCGCACGAACAGCTGCGAGACCGCCCACTCGCCGGGACCGTGCTCCTCGATCGAGACGTCCTCCACCACGGCCTGACCCGATCCGTCGCGGAAGACGACCGCGCGCCCGAGCATCTCGGCGATCACGCGCACCTCGCCGCCGCGCTGCTCGAAGCGGCGCACGTTGATGAGACCGGTCGTGATGATCTGGCCGCTCGAGATGCTCGTGACGCGGCCGATGGAGACGAACACACGCCGGCGGCCCGGGATCTCGACGATCAGGCCGACGACCCGCGGCGGATCGCTCTTGCGATAGACCACGAGGACGTCGCGCACCTTGCCCAGCCGGTCGCCGGCGGGGTCGAAGACGGTGCACCCCGCCAGACGGGCGACGAAGACTCTGGTGGCACTCACGGTTACTAACCTAGACCGTCCGGCTGGGTGCGCCCGGGAGGCTGCCAGGGCGCCGTGGGAGGATGGGAGGGTGAGCGACCGACCTCCCCAGCCGCGCCGAGGCAGCACCCGATTCCCCGTGATCCCGCGCGGCGAAGTGGTGGCCACCTTCGAGGCCTACAGCGACGCGCAGGCGGCCGTCGACCGGCTCGCCCGCGCCGACTTCCCGGTGAAGGAGGTGTCGATCGTGGGCAGCGACCTCAAGAGCGTCGAGAGCGTCACAGGGGCCATGAGCTATCCGCGGGCTGCGCTCACCGGAGCTCTCTCGGGGCTCTGGGTGGGCATCTTCTTCGGGCTGCTGTTCGTGCTGCTCGCGCCCGAGAGCGCGAACGTGCTCTTCATCGGGGCCGCGGCGCTCATCGGCGCCGGGTTCGGGCTGTTCTTCAACATCGTGGTCTACAGCCTGGGGCGGCGCCGGCGCGACTTCACCTCGGTGATGCAGGTCGTGGCGTCGTCGTACTCCGTCATCGTGAGCCCGGAGCACGCGAACCGGGCCCGTACGGCGCTCGACGCCCCGCCCGCGCCGTAGCCGCTACTCCTGGATTCTTCTCATCCAGGCCTCCACCTCGTCGGCCGTGCGCGGGATGCCGATGGAGAGGTTCTCGGCGCCGTCGGCCGTCACGAGGATGTCGTCCTCGATGCGCACGCCGATGCCGCGCATCTCGGCCGGCACCGTGAGGTCGTCGGGCTGGAAGTAGAGCCCGGGCTCGATCGTGAACACCATGCCGGGCTCGAGCACGCCGTCGAGGTACATCTCGCGGCGGGCCTTTGCGCAGTCGTGCACGTCGATGCCGAGGTGGTGGCTCGTGCCGTGCACCATGTAGCGGCGGTGCTGCTGGTTGTCGGCCTCGAGCGCTTCCTCGGCGCTCACCGGGAGCAGCCCCCACTCGGCGGTGCGGCGGGCGATCACGGCCATCGCCGTCTGGTGGATCTCGCGGAACCGGATGCCGGGGCGCACTATCGCGAACGCGGCATCCGCTGCCTCGCGCACGGCCTCGTAGACCTGACGCTGCACGGGGGAGAAGGTGCCGTTCACGGGGAGGGTGCGGGTGATGTCGGCGGTGTAGAGGCTGTCGAGCTCCACGCCCGCGTCGAGCAGGATGAGGTCGCCGGGCACGACGGGGCCGTCGTTGCGGGTCCAGTGCAGGATGCAGGCGTGCGGGCCGCTCGCCGCGATGGTGTCGTAGCCGACCGTGTTGCCGTCGAGGCGGGCGCGGGTGTTGAAGACGCCCTCGACGAGACGCTCGCCGCGGTCGTGCGCGGAGCTCGTGGGGAGGTCGCGGATGACGTCGTCGAAGCCGCGGGCGGTGGCGGCGACGGCCTGGCGCATCTGCTCGATCTCGTAGTCGTCTTTGACGAGACGGAGTTCGGAGAGGGTGCGGTGGAAGTCGGCGTCGGCCTCCTCCCCAGCTCCCTCGGGGAGGCCCTCGGCCGCTTCGCGCACCACGAGGGTGCTGTCGTCGAAGACGACGTCGGCGAAGGCGGCGATGCCCTCGGTGGGGAGGCCGAGGTCGCTCGCGACCTGGGCGAGGGAGGGGCGGGGGCCGATCCAGAACTCGCCGATCTCGGAGTTGGCGTAGAACTCGTCGCTGTCGCGGCCGGCGCGCTCACGGAAGTAGAGGGTGACGTCGTGGGCTGCTGTGTCGGCGACAGGATCGTCGGCTCCGGCGTCGCTTGCGTCGGCGGCAGCGGGTTCGAAGACGAGGAATGCGCCGGGCTCGGAGTCCGACGCCCAGCCGGTGAGGTAGGAGAACGCGGAGTGGGCGCGGAAGGGGTAGTCGGTGTCGTTGGAGCGCTGCTTCGGGGCGCCGGCGGGGACGACGAGGCGCTTGCCCGGGAAGGCGGCCGAGACGGCGGCCCGGCGGGTGGCGGCGAAGGCGGCCTGCTCGCGGGCCGGCGGGAGGGGCTCGTCCCGCTCGGCCCAGCCGCTGCCGATGTAGTCGCGGAAGCGGTCGGAGGAGGGCGTGGTGGAGCGGTTGCCTGTGGCGCGCGGCTCGGGGGCCTCCGTGGCCTCGGGGGCGGCGTGCTCGGCGGGGCCGTGCTCCGCGTGGCCGTGCTCGGGGTGGCTGGGCTCGGCGTGGCCGGACTCGGCGTGGGTGGCGCTCGTGGCGGGGGCGGTGCTGATGGGATCTGCCATGCGTCCATTCTCCACCTCCGGGCTGGGCGGCGTCTCGTGACGGGCTGCGCGTCGCGACGGGCACACATCCCGACTGGCTAGCATGGAGGGATGTCTTCCGATCGGCTGTTCCGGGAGCCGATCGACCTGCACACGCACAGCAGGGTCTCCGACGGCACCGAGTCGCCCGCCCAGCTCGTGCGTGCGGCACGGGAGGCCGGGCTCGGCACGGTGGCCCTCACCGACCACGACTCGACCGCGGGCTGGAGCGAGGCATCCGCCGCCGCCCGCGAGAACGGCGTCACCCTCATTCCCGGCATGGAGCTCAGCACCCGCGTGGGTTGGTCGAGCGTGCACCTGCTCGCGTACCTGTTCGATCCGTCGGACGCGCGGCTCGTGGCCGAGACGGCGCGCATCCGGGAGGCCCGGCTGCTGCGGGCCGAGGAGATGGTGCAGCGCATCGGTCGCGACTACGACCTCGCCTGGGACGACGTGGTGGCGCAGACGAACCCCGGCGCCACCGTGGGCCGACCGCACATCGCCGACGCTCTCGTGGCGCGGGGCCATGCGCCCAACCGGAGTGCCGCCTTCGCGGGGATCCTGCACTGGCGGGCGGGGTACTACCAGCCGCACTACGCACCGGATCCGCTCACCGGGATCGAGCTCGTCGTGGCCGCCGGCGGTGTGCCCGTGATCGCGCACCCCGCCACGGTGAGTCGCGCCGACCTCGCGCTCGAGGACTCGATGGAGCAGTACGTGGAGGCGGGGCTCTTCGGGCTCGAGATCGACCACCGCGAGAACACGCCCGAGGGGCGCGAGCACTTGCGGGATCTCGCCTCCAGGTTCGGACTCGCCCTCACGGGCTCGAGCGACTACCACGGTGAGGGCAAGCCGAACCGGCTGGGGGAGAACACGACGGCGCCTGAGGTCCTGGAGGCGCTGATCGCGCGGTCTTCGGGGTCGGCGCCGGTTTATTAGCCGCGCCGCCGCCTCTGCGGCGCGGGGGACATGTGGCGGCGCGGTCGCTTCGCGGCCACGCTGCCACTCTGGGTCGTCGAGTGGGCCCTGTTGCGTTCGCATCCGGCGGGACTCTGTCGGGGTGATGAGTTATTACGCATCTGAGGGACAGTGGTCGCGTATAGCGGGTCGGTCTGGCTCAGATGTGTAGTAACTCATCAGCATCGGTGGTGGTGGTGGCGGCTAGTTGTGCAGGGAATACGGGGGACCGGGGCCGTATAGCGCGTCGGTGTCGCTGATTCTGTGCAAGTTACGGCGCTTGGGGCTGGCGCGCGGTGCGGCGGTGAGGTCTAACGGGAGAAATGGAGAGGACCGACGCCCTGTGCGGGGTCGGTCCTCTTCAGATCTACTGTTAGTCGGTCGCGGGCGCTACTCGGCGCGGGGGGCGCGGTTGCGGGAGCGGGAGCGGCGGCGGGGCGCGCTGTTGCCGTCGTGGTGCTCGGAGCCGGAGCCCGTGGAGGTGGACTCCGTGGCCGAGGCGTCGCTCGGGGCCGACGAGGTGGTGCCGCCGAGGGAGCCGCTGCGGATGCGGTTGCGGTTGCGGCTGCGGGAGGCGCGGGCGGCCTCGCCGGAGTCGGCGGTGCCGGCGGTCGCGGTGGTGGTGTTGGCGGGAGCGGAG
>NZ_JAHFUY010000146.1 GCF_023264895.1 Herbiconiux sp.
CGACGGCGTGGCGGCCTCCGCCGACCTCGAGCCCGAGCGGATCGCCGCCTGCCTCGACGCCCTCGAGCAGGAGACGGCCGCCGCACTCGATTGCGGCTACAGCACCAACCTCGTGGTGCACGCCTTCTGCCTCACCGCCCGACGGGTGGGCATCGGTCCCGACCTCGTCGAGCCGTTCTTCCGCTCGATGCGCGCCGACCTCTCGGCCACCACGCACACCCAGGAGTCGTTCGACGACTACGTCTACGGATCCGCCGAGGTGGTGGGACTGATGTGCCTCCAGGCGTTCCTGGCCGATCCCGCCGCCCGCCGCCGGAGCGACGCCCAGCGCGCCCGCCTCGTCGACGGCGCGCGGCACCTCGGTGCGGCGTTCCAGAAGATCAACTTCCTCCGCGACCTCGCGGCCGACTTCGGCACCCTCGGCCGGAGCTACTTCCCGGGCATCGACGTGAACACGTTCACCGAGACCGAGAAGGCCAGGATCGTGGCCGACATCGACGAGGACCTCCGCATCGCGCGCACCTGCCTGCCCGGCCTCCCGCCCTCGAGCCGCCGCGCCGTCGCGCTCGCGCAGGGACTGTTCGAGGAGCTGACCGACCGGCTGCGTGCGACGCCCGCCGCCGTACTCGCCGAGACCCGCATCCGGGTTCCGAACCCCGTCAAGGCGAGAATAGCTGCAGGGGCGGCCCTCGGCCGGCTCCCCCGGCGGCGACCGGATGCGCATGAAGGAGACACGACCGAGTGACCGCAGAGCACACGAACGACCACGACGACCTTGCCGAAGCCGAGTTCGGAGTCGAACACGGAGCCCCGGGTAGGGCGGTCGTGATCGGTGGCGGCATCAGCGGTCTCGCGACCGCCGCGCTGCTGGCGCGTGAGGGCCACACGGTGACGCTCCTGGAGAAGAACGAGGCGGTCGGCGGGCGCGCGGGCACCTGGGAGAAGGACGGCTTCCGCTTCGACACAGGGCCCTCCTGGTACCTCATGCCCGAGGTCTTCGACCACTTCTTCAAGCTCTTCGGCACGAGCGCCGACGAGGAGCTCGACCTCGTGAAGCTCGACCCCGGCTACCGGGTCTACTCCGAGGGCGAGTTCGCACCCATCGACCTCGCCTCGAACCGCGATGACAACCTCGACCTTTTCGAGTCGATCGAGCCGGGATCCGGCGTGCGCATGGCGGGCTACCTCGACTCCGCCGCAGAGACCTACGAGCTCGCCAAGGAGTACTTCCTCTACTCCACGTTCGAGAAGGTCACCCCGCTCGCCACCGCCCCCGTGTTGAAGCGGCTGCCGCGGCTGGCGCGCCTGCTCACCGAGCCGCTCGCGCGCTTTGCGGGGCGCACGGTCCGCGATCCGCGACTCGTGCAGGTGCTCGGCTACCCCGCGGTCTTCCTCGGCACGTCTCCATATTCCGCTCCGAGCATGTATCACCTCATGAGCCACCTCGACCTCACCGAGGGCGTGCTCTACCCGCGCGGCGGCTTCGCCTCGGTGATCGCGGCCATCGAGCGGATCGCACGCGCCGAGGGCGTGGAGATCGTCACGGGCGCCACCGTCACGCGCATCGTCACGGAGGTCGAGGGCGCCTCCGTCGTGGTCCCCGCACCGGTCGACGTCTACGACTACGAGACCACGGAGTTCGACACCAACGTGATCGACCGCGACGAGCTCGCCCGGGTGCTCGCGGGCGAGATGTCGACCGCAGCCGAGCCCGAGCCGGTCGCCGAGATCCCGGCGGGCCAGAAGCCCCGGGCCGGCGGCGTGCACTACACCGACGGCAGCGGGCGGGCGCACTCGGTCGACGGCTCCGTCGTGGTCTCGACGGCCGACCTCTGGCACACGGAGACGACCATGCTCCTGCCCGAGCTGCAGACCTACCCCGAGAGCTACTGGGCGAAGCGCACACCCGGCCCGAGCGCCCTGCTCATCATGCTCGGTGTCTCGGGCGAGCTGCCCGAGCTCGAGCACCACACGCTGTTCTTCACGAAGGACTGGCGGGAGAACTTCGAGAAGATCTTCGGGCGCGGATCGGGCCCGGCGGCCACCAGAGGAACGTCGATCCCCTCGCCCGCGTCGCTCTACGTCTGCAAGCCGAGCGCGACCGACCACGACGTCGCGCCGGAGGGCCACGAGAACCTCTTCGTGCTCGTGCCGCTGCCCGCCGATCCCTCGATCGGCTCCGGCGGGGTCGACGGCGGGGGAGATGCCCGCCTCGAGGAGCTCGCCGACACCGTGATCGAGCAGATCGCCTCGTGGGCCGGCATCCCGGATCTCGCGTCGCGCGTGGTCGTGCGGCGCACGGTGGGTCCGGCCGACTTCGTGGCCGACCTCAACTCCTGGGAGGGCACCGCCCTCGGGCCCGCGCACACCCTGCGGCAGAGCGCCATGTTCCGCTCGCGGAACCGCAGCACGAAGGTCGACGGCCTCTACTACGCGGGCGGCTCCACCACGCCCGGCATCGGTCTGCCGATGTGCCTCATCAGCGCCGAGCTCGTGATCAAGCGGCTGCGCGGCGACACGAGCACCACCGCGCTGCCGGAGCCCCTCGCGCCGGCCGGCGGCTGATCGCATGGGCATCCTCTACCTGCTCGCGCTCGCGATCTCGATCACGGGCATGGTGGTGCTCGACCGCCGGTTCGGGCTGTTCTTCTGGCACCGGCCCGTGCGGGCGGCGATCGTGCTCGTGGTGGGGGTGCTGTTCTTCCTGGTCTGGGACCTGTTCGGCATCGGGCTCGGCATCTTCTTCCGCGGCGAGACCTCGTTCATGACCGGGCTGCAGGTGGCGCCCGAGCTGCCGGTGGAGGAGATCTTCTTCCTGACCCTGCTGTGCTACCTCACCATGAACGTGTTCCGCGGGGCGTCCCTCGTGCTCGCACGGCGGGAGGCGGTGTGAGCTACTGGGCGCTGAACGCGGTGTTCCTCGCCGTGGTGGCCGTGGTCGTGGTGGCGGCGGTCGTGAGCCTCGTCGTGAGGGCGGGCGACGCATCCGCTCGTCGACGCGTGCTCGCGGCCGTGGGGATCACGATGGCCCTGCTGCTCGTGATGACCGCGGTGTTCGACAACGTCATGATCGGGGTGGGGCTCGTGGGGTATGAGCCGTCGCTCATCTCGGGGGCGTTCGTGGGCATCGCGCCGCTCGAGGACTTCGCGTACGCGATCGCGGCGGTGCTGCTGCTGCCGTCGCTGTGGGTGCTGCTCGGGGGGCGGGACGGGTCCGGGTCTGCCAGTCCGTCGGCGGCTTCGGGCTCTGCGGGCTCGGGCTCGGGCTCGGGCTCTTCAGGATCTTCAGGTTCCTCGGGCTCGTCGTCGTCGAGGGGGTCGGGCCGGTGATCCGCACGCTGCTGGTGTCGTCGCGCCCGCTCTCGTGGGTGAACACGGCGTTCCCGTTCGCCGCGGGTTACCTCATGACCACGCGCGAGGTCGACCTCGTGTTCGTGCTCGGCACCCTCTACTTCCTCGTGCCCTACAACCTCGCGATGTACGGCATCAACGACGTCTTCGACTACGAGTCCGATCTCCGGAACCCGCGCAAGGGCGGGGTCGAGGGTGCCGTGCTCGACCGGTCGTTCCACCGCATCACGCTGTGGGCGGTCGTCATCACGAACGTGCCGTTCCTCGTGTTGCTCGTGGCGGTCGGATCGCCGCTGTCGTGGCTCGTGCTCGCCGTCTCGGTCTTCGCGGTCATCGCCTACAGCGCGCCGGGGCTCCGCTTCAAGGAGCGCCCCTTCGTCGACTCGCTCACCTCGAGCACCCACTTCGTGAGCCCGGCCGTCTACGGGCTCGTGCTCGCGGGGGCCGTCTTCACGCCCGGGCTGTGGGCGGTGCTCGGCGCCTTCTTCCTCTGGGGGATCGCGAGTCATGCGTTCGGCGCAGTGCAGGACATCGTGGCCGATCGCGAGGGCGGCATAGCCTCGATCGCCACTGTCATCGGGGGGCGCGCGACCGTGCGGTTCGCGCTCGGGGCGTACCTCCTGGCGGGCGTGCTGCTGCTGTTCGCGCCGTGGCCGGGGTCTCTCGCGGCGGTGCTGGCGCTGCCGTACGCCGTGAGCATCCTGCCCTACGTCTCGGTGCGCGACGAGGATGCGGAGCGGGCGAACGCGGGGTGGAAGCGGTTCCTGTGGCTGAACTTCGTGGCCGGGTTCGGTGTGACGATGCTGCTGATCTGGACGTGGCTGCTGGGGTAGCGCTGTCGCGCGGCTCCGGATGCGCGGGGTGGCGATCATGGAGTCGGTGGACGGCTCCTGCGGCGATCGTCGCGGGGGTGCGCCTGCCTAGAATCGGGGGATGAAGCGACCGCGCGCTCTGGTCGCCGCCGCGGCGGCGTGCGCCGTTGTCGCGCTCGCGGTGGCGGGGGTGTCGGTGTGGGCGCTGTCGGCGGGGAGCGGTGAGACGCTCGGCGGGGCCAGCGATGTCGTGGAGTCGGGCGCATCCGGAGCCGGACAGGCCATCACCCGGGAGGCCGGCGCGACCGGGAGCGTCGGGATCTACAGCTTCGGGCACACGATCGACAGCGCGGTGCCGAGCCCGGATGCGCCGCTGGACGCCTCGATGCGGCTGCCGTTCTCGCTGAGTGTGCCGGCGCAGGCGTTCCGGGTGCACGTGCGCAACTGGTCGTTCGACGACGAGCGGGAGTACGACTCGCCCGTGACGCTGACCGGGATGCACGTGGGGACCCATGCGCTCGATCCGGGCACGGTGACCGGGCAGACGGGTGCCTTCGAGGGGACTGCGGTGGGGATTGTCGGGACGGTCAACCTCGCGCCGGGTGGGTTCGTGAGCGAGTGGATCGAGCCGTCGCAGGTGGCTCTGGACGGCTCGGTGGACTCGCTGCTGGCGATCGGGTTCACGGCTCCGGCCGGAGCGCGGCTCGCCACCTCGCAGGGGCTGTCGTGGACCGACGTGGGGGAGGGGGCGTCGGCGCTCGCCGGAGCGGCGGGCGTGCGCGGGGAGCCGAAGTACCTCAGCTACTTCGACGTGTGGATCGAGTACGAGTTCGGGGGGTCGGAGGGCGATTCGGTGCCGGCACCCGTGCTCGTGAGTGTCGGCCATTCGCTCAACGCGCCGGGGTCGTTCGCGACGGATGTGTTGCCCACGCGCGGGGAGTCGACCGCGTGGCCGCAGCAGTGGGCGCTGGCGCACGGGGGCGTGGCGGTGTCGCTCGCGGCACCCGGTGCGGAGGCCTCGGCGTTCGCCCCCTCGGCGGCGAAGTGGGAGGCGTTCGCCGACGTCTCGCCCGACATCGTGACGGTCTGGACGGCGTCGAACGACATCGCCAGGGGGCATCCGCTCGCCGAGATCAGGCGGGACTGGTCGGAGGTCGTGGCGGGGGTGGCGGCGCGGTGGCCGGAGGCGGCGGTCTACGCGCTGACCGAGCCGCCTCGGGGGCTGACCGGTGCGGAGGAGCGGACGCGGCTCGCATGGAACGAGTGGCTCTTGCTCGTGCCGGCCGGGGTCGACGGGGTGCTCGATGCCGATGCGGTGCTGCGGGATCCGGGGGCTCCCTCGGAGCTGCGGGCCGATGTGGATGCCGACGGGGTGCACTTCTCGGCGCGGGGGCACTCGCTCGTGGCGGAACTCGTGCCGGCGCCGGTGCCTGCGCCGGTGTCTGGGCCGTCGCCGACTGCCGCTTCGCGCTGACGACGGAGTTTCGGCCACTTCGGCGGAAACGACGGAGGAGGGCAGGCGGTGGAGGAAGGGGTGGGACTGCCGCCTGGAGCGGCGGTGGGGTGAGCGGGCAGGGTGATGCGGGGCGCACCGTGTGGGTGCGCCCCGCAGTCCTTTTCAGGTTCCTGCTCGGTGTCGGTCAGCGGATGCTGGTGGCCTGACGTCGGGCGAGGAGGAGGGTGCTGATCCCGGCGAGGATGAGCAGCAGGAGTCCGCCGATCAGGGGGAGGGGGTTGCCTCCCGTGAGGGCGAGGGTTCCGCTGTCGGATCCGGTGCTGCCGCCGGCGACGGGGGTGGTGCTGCCGCCGGAGGGGGTGCTGGTGCCGGGGGTGGTGTCAGCCGGGGTGGCGGGGGTCACCGGGGTGACGGGGGTCACGGGAACCGTCGGGTCCGTCGGGTCGACCGGAGTGGTCGGCGTCGTCGGAGTCGTCGGGTCGGTGGGGTCCGTCGGGTCCGTGGGGTCGACCGGGTCGGTCGGGTCCGTGGGGTCCGTCGGGTCGGTGGGGTCCGTGGGGTCGACCGGGTCGGTCGGGTCCGTCGGGTCCACCGGGTCGATGGTGCTGTCGGTGGTGGTGCAGTCACCGATCACGCAGACGCCGTTGCCGCCGATGATGACGGGGAGGTCGACGACGGGGATGATCTGGTTCCCGCCTCCGATGCTCCCTTCGCCGTCGGTGGACGGGTCGCCACCGGTGCCACCGGGGGTGGTGACGATGGTGGAACCGCCGGTCTCGGAGTCGCCGACACCGGAGATGCCGTTGCCGCCGATGATCACGGGGAGGGTGACGATCGGGGTGACCTGGTTGCCGCCGGCGACGCTGTCGCCGCC
>NZ_JAHFUY010000147.1 GCF_023264895.1 Herbiconiux sp.
CCCCGGCCAGCCCCCGTCCCGCGCGGTCCCCACACCCCACACCCCGCCCCCACCCCCCACCTCAGTGAGTCGCGGGCAAGTGTCGTCATTCCCGCGATCCGGGGCCGGGTGACGACACTTCGACGCGACTCACCTGGCCAGGGCGCGGTCTCGGGCCGGGGGCGGCCGGTGCGGGGCGGTCGTAGGGTTGGGGGCGTGCTCCTCGATGCGATCGTCCTCGCCGGCGGCCGGTCGTCGCGCCTCGGCGGATCGCCGAAGGCCGAGCTGCTCGTCGAGGGCCGCCGCCTCGTCGACATCGCCGTCGAAGCCGCCCTCGCCGCCGGATGCCGGCGGGTGGTGGTCGTCGGGCCCGACGACCTCGCCCCGCTGTCGCCGACCGCCACCGTCACGCTGACGCGCGAGGACCCGCCGTTCGGGGGGCCGGCCGCCGCTCTCGCCGCGGGCCTCGCCGCGGTCGAGGCTCTCGCTCCCCGCTCGGACCACACCGCCCGCTCCGACCACACCGCCCGCTCCGAGCAGACCACCCGCTCGGACCACATCGCCCGCTCGGACCACATCGCCCGCTCCGATCACACCACCCGCTCCGAGCAGACCGCCCGCTCCGGCCACATCACCCGCTCCCACCACACCGTCCGCTCCGACCAGACCACCCACTCCGGCCCCGCCGAGCCGCCCGCTGCGCCGGACGCGCTGCTGGTCCTGGCGTGCGACATGCCCGGCGCCGCAAGCGCCCTCCCGGCACTGCTCGACGCAGCGCGCACCGCCTCCCGTGCCCCGGGCATCGGCGCGGGATCCGACGCCGGCTGGGCCGCGATGGCCGTCGACCACGACGGACGCCGCCAGCCCCTCCTCGCCGTCTACGGTCTCGCCGCAATCAGCGCCCGCGTCGCGGCGCGATCCGGCGAGCCGGGCGGCCTCGAGGGCGCCCCTTTCCGCAGCCTCCTCGACGGCCTCGGTATCACCGAGGTCCCGGTCCCGGCCGGCTCGTCCTCCGATATCGACACCTGGGCCGATGCCGGCCGATTCCACGCTCACCCGAACCCCGTAGGAGCACCATGACCGCCCACGACGACCTGAACACCGAGCTCGGCACCTGGGCCCACCGCGTGGCCGCCGAACTCCGCCTCGAGGGCTTCGTGGTGGATGTCGAGGGCCTCCTCGCCGTCGCCGGAACCGCGGCGCACGCCATCCGCCGCCCCGCCGCGCCCCTCACCACCTACGTCGCCGGGTTCGCCGCGGGTCGCGCCGCCGCCTCGGGCGAGGACCCGGCCGCCGCGCTGGCCTCCGCTCTCGTCGTCGCCACGAACCTCGCCGCCCTCGCCGCCGCCGAGCAGGACCTCATCACCGACATCCCGCCGACCGCCGAGGTCACCTCGGCCCCCGAACCGGCCGGCGGCGCGCAGTCCCCCGAGCTCGCCCTCGACCCGGAGTCCACGCTCGAGCTCTCCCTCGACGGCACCCGGGTCACCGGCCCCGCCTCCGCCATCGGCACCCCGGTGGACGCAGACGCCGGAAGCCACCCGGACCCTCGAACCGGCGCCGATCGCCGAACCGACCCAGCCCCCCGAACCGACGCTTGACCCCGCACCACGGATGACCGCACCTGCCGTGAACCCCCCACCGACCGACTGGTTCGAGGCGAGGCGGCGCGCGCACCGAGCTGGGGAGGCGGCCCGCACGCCGACGGAGCGTGTTCCCCTCGACAGCGCGCTCGGCCGGGTGCTCGCGCAACCGCTGATCGCGCTGTGCGACGTGCCCCACGCGGTCACCTCCGCCATGGACGGCTGGGCTGTCGCCGGCCACGGCCCGTGGCGGCTCCGTGAGGCCGCGGCGGCGCCCGGAGCGCCCGGAGATCCCGGAGCACGCGCGCCCGAAGCCGTCGCGCCCCGAGCCCACGCAGCCGAGACCCCCGCGCTCCGGCCAGGCGAGGCCTCGCCCGTCCTCACCGGTGGCGTGCCTCCCGCCGGGACCGACGCCGTGCTCCGCAGCGAACTGGGCGTGCTGTCCGTCAACGCCGACGGCAGCACAAGCACGCAGCTCGAGACCGCCCCTCACGCCCCGGCGGGGGAGCCCGCACCCGGTCGTCACCTCCGACCGGCCGCCACCGAGGCCGCCCGCGGTGAGGCCGTGCTGCCCGCGGGCGCCGTGCTCAGCCCGATCCGCCTCGCACTCGCAGCGGCCTGCGGTCTCGACGCCATCGACGTCGTGGCACGACCGCCCGTGGCCCTCGTGCGCACGGGAGACGAGGTCGTCGACAGCGGCATCCCGCTCCCGGGCCAGGTGCGCGACAGCTTCACCCTCACCCTCCCGCCCCTCCTCACGGCCCTCGGGGCCCGGATCGGGCGGCAGGAGAAGGCCCCCGACGACTTCGCCGCTACGGTCGCAGCCCTCCGCGCCGCCGCCGACGAGGCCTCGCTGGTGGTCACCACGGGCGGCACCGGCCGTTCGGGCGCCGATCAGGTGCGGGAAGCGCTAGCGGCTCTCGGCGCCGAGGTGATCGTCGACGGCGTGGCCGTGCGGCCCGGCGCGCCCACCCTGCTCGCGCAGCTGCCGAGCGGCGCCCTCGTCGTCGCGCTCCCCGGCAACCCGCTCGCCGCGCTGCTGAGCCTGCACACGCTCGCGCATCCGCTGCTCGCCGGCCTGCAGGGCCTGCCACTGCCCGCCCTCGGCCGCGTGCTGGTGGCCGAGCCCATCGCTCCGCCCGGGGCACCGCTCTCCCTCCGCCCCTACCGCCTCGGCCCCTCGGGCGCCGTACCCACCGCGTGGCACGGATCCGCGATGCTCCGCGGTCTCGCCGAGGCCGACGGCGTGCTGCTCGTGCCCGCCGAGGGCGCCGCGGTCGGCGCGCAGCTCGACACGCTTCCCGCCTTCCGCTGACGCTCGGGGTGCCCGAGAGCGGCGGCTCCCGAGCGGATCCGTGCCCGCCCTGGTGTCCCGCAGGCCGGGGAGCGATACTGGGGGCACCGCGCGCCTCGCGCACCCCTCGATCGACGACGATTGGCGGACTCATGAGCAGCCCCTGGCTAGCCCTCCCCGATGCCGTGACGCGCGCCGCGCCGCGCCGCGTCGTCAGCGAGTCATGGGAGCGCGCCAAGCAGCACGAGCTCGACCCGGAGCACCTGCTGCCCGACCTCGAGGTGGGCGAGGACGTGCTCGCCGAGTTCCGCCGGGCCCACCCGCTCGCTCCCGTGCTCCCCGTCATCCGCAAGCTGCTGGTGCGCGACGCGGAGGGCTCGGGCCTGCTCGTGGCGGTCGGCGACGAGATGGGCCGGCTGCTCTGGGTGGAGGGCGACCGCGCCTCCAAGCGCGCCGCCGAGCAGATGCGGTTCGTCGAGGGCGCGGGCTGGGCGGAGCGCCAGGTCGGCACCTCGGCGCCCGGCACCGCGCTCGAGCTCGACCACGGCATCCAGATCCACGACTCCGAGCACTTCAACCGGCTGGTGCACGGCTGGAGCTGCACCGCCGTGCCCGTGCACGATCCCGAGACCAGGCGCATCCTCGGCGTCATCGACATCACGGGCGACGCCCGGGCCGTCGACCCGCACACACTCCCCCTCATCGAGGCCACCGCGGCCGCCGCCGAGGCCGAGCTCATGGTGCTCCGCCTGCGCGCCCTCCGCGAGCGCCCCGAGCACGACGAGCGCATCGCGGTGGCCGGCTTCGCCCCGGCCGGTCGCCCCACACCGGCCGGCAGCCCCGCCCCGTCGCGTCGCTCGACCCCGGGCGAGCGGATGCGCCCCCGCGCGTTCTCGATGCACGTGCTCGGCCGAGACGCGGGTGAGCTGGCACCTCCCACGGCCGAGGCCGGCGCGCCCCTCGTGCTCAGCCTCCGCCACTCCGAGATAGTCACCCTGCTCGCCTGGCACCGCGAGGGCCTCTCGGCCGCCCGCCTCGCCGACCTCGTCTACGGCGACGCCGCCGCCACGGTCACCCTCCGTGCCGAGATCGTGCGCCTGCGCCGCATCCTCGAGCGGGTCGACGGGGGTGTGGGCATCGACTCCCGCCCCTACCGCCTCACCGCTCCGGTGGAGCTCGACGCGCACCACGTGACCTCCCTGCTCGATCGCGGCGCCCACCGCGTGGCGCTCGCCGCCTACCGAGGTCCGCTCCTCCCGGGGTCGGATGCGCCCGGCATCGAGCAGATCCGCACCGAGCTGCGGGCCCGGCTCCGCGAGGCGATGCTCGGCGACGCGGCCCTCGACGTTCTCCTCGACTACGCGGCCACGGAGGACGGCCGTAACGACGCCGAGGTGTGGATCGCGGCCCTCCGCCTCCTGCCCCAGCGCTCGCCGAAGCGCGCGGGCATCGTGCTGCACCTCGAGCGCCTGACCGCAGACGCCTGACCGCAACCGCCTGACCGCAGACGCCTGACCGCAGACGCCTGACCCAGACGCCTGACCGCAGACGCCTGACCCCAAGCGCCTGACCGCAGCCGCCCGACCGCAGACCGATGCCTGCCGCGGCGCCCCGCAACCCCATGCAACCTCCGCACGCGTAGCGTTCTGCGCATCCGACACCGTCGTCGCAGAAGGAGCAGTCCATGACCATCACCGATCGTCCCGACGCCGAGGCCGCCCCGGCCGCGGAATCCCCCAACGTCTACGCCAACCCGGGCACCCCCGGCAGCGTCGTCACCTTCAAGCCGCGCTACGACAACTACATCGGCGGCCGCTACACGCCGCCCGCGAGCGGCCAGTACTTCCGGAACCCCACCCCCGTCACCGGCCAGATCTTCACCGAGGTGGCCCGCGGCACGGCGGCCGACGTCGACGCCGCCGTCGAGGCGGGCTGGAAGGCGTTCCCCGAGTGGAGCACCACGAGCGTCGCCGAGCGCGCCGTCATCCTCAACCGGATCGCCGACCGCATGGAGCAGAACCTCGAGCTGCTCGCCGTGGCCGAGACGTGGGAGAACGGCAAGCCCGTGCGCGAGACGCTCGCGGCCGACATCCCGCTCGCCATCGACCACTTCCGCTACTTCGCCGGCTGCATCCGGGCCCAGGAGGGTGGCATCTCGGAGATCGACCACGACACGATCGCCTACCACTTCCACGAGCCGCTCGGCGTCGTCGGCCAGATCATCCCCTGGAACTTCCCCATCCTGATGGCGGTCTGGAAGCTCGCCCCCGCGCTCGCCGCCGGCAACTGCGTCGTGCTGAAGCCGGCCGAGCAGACCCCCGCAAGCATCCACGTGCTGCTCGAACTGATCGAGGATCTGCTGCCCGCCGGCGTGCTCAACATCGTCAACGGCTTCGGCATCGAGGCCGGAGCTCCCCTCGCGAGCCACAGCAACATCCGCAAGATCGCGTTCACGGGCGAGACCACCACCGGCCGCCTCATCATGCAGTACGCGAGCGAGAACCTCATCCCGGTCACCCTCGAGCTCGGCGGCAAGAGCCCCAACGTGTTCTTCGCCGACGTGGCCGACCAGAAGGACTCCTTCTACGACAAGGCGCTCGAGGGCTTCACCTTCTTCGCGCTCAACCAGGGCGAGGTCTGCACCTGCCCGAGCCGCGCGCTCGTGCAGCGCTCGATCTACGACGGCTTCGTGGCCGACGGCCTCGACCGCGTGGCGAAGGTCAAGCAGGGCAACCCGCTCGACGTGAGCACGATGATCGGGGCGCAGGCGTCGAACGACCAGCTCGAGAAGATCCTCAGCTACATGGACATCGGCAAGCAGGGCGGTGCGAAGCTCCTCACGGGCGGCGAGCGGGCCGATCTCGGCGGCGAGCTCTCGGGCGGCTTCTACGTGCAGCCCACGGTCTTCGAGGGCACGAACGACATGCGCATCTTCCAGGAGGAGATCTTCGGGCCGGTGCTCGCGCTCACGAGCTTCGACGACTACGACGACGCCATCTCGATCGCCAACGACACCCTCTACGGCCTCGGTGCCGGTGTCTGGTCGCGCTCCGGATCGCAGCTCTACCGGGCGGGCCGGGCCATCCAGGCCGGTCGCGTCTGGTCGAACACCTACCACCAGTACCCGGCGCACGCGGCCTTCGGCGGCTACAAGCAGTCCGGCATCGGGCGGGAGAACCACCGCATGATGCTCGACCACTACCAGCAGACCAAGAACCTCCTGGTCTCGTACGCCGACGGGCCCATGGGATTCTTCTGATGACCGACACCCCCGAGGCCACGAGCACGGCGTCGCGGGTCGGTGTGACGGATGCCGCAGCAGACATGCTGCGGCATCTCGCCACGACCCACGGGCAGCTGATGTTCCACCAGTCAGGCGGCTGCTGCGACGGCTCGTCGCCCATGTGCTACCCGGTCGGCATGTTCCGGGTGGGCGCGAGCGACATCCGGATCGGCACGCTGCAGGTCGAGGGGATCTACCCCGTCGACGTCTACATGTCGCGCTCGCAGTTCGAGTACTGGAAGTACACGCACCTCACGATCGACCTCGTCGACGGCCGCGGCAGCGGGTTCTCGATCGAGGCGCCCGAGGGCAAGCGCTTCCTGATCCGCTCCCGGATGCTCGACGACGC
>NZ_JAHFUY010000061.1:0-8102 GCF_023264895.1 Herbiconiux sp.
CGAGCCCGGGCAGCAGCTTGGCGGGTTCGGGCAGGCGCTGCTTCCGCGCACATGTTTGACGGTAAGCCCCGCCGCTCGAATGCCTTCACGCATACATGGTTAAGGACGTACCCCCGGCGGACCGAGCATGAACAGGTGGTGCGCGCCCGCAGCGGCCACCACCAGCGCCTCGACGGCGTCGGGATTGCCCACGACGTCGGACAGATCGCCGACCTCCGTTGCAGGCACCGGCACGGCCTTCGGCACGATCGCCTCGAGCTCCTGCGGCTCGAGCTCTGCGCCGTGGCGGATGAGCGCCTCCCGGAGGGACGTGACCGTCTCGACCGAGACATCCGGGACCAGGCGCGCCTCGGCCTCGTTGCCCCGCGGCACGACGAACCGCCGATGCCCGGCCGCTCGCGCCGCCACGATGGCCGGGAGGACGCCCTGCATCGGACGCACCCGACCGTCGAGACTCAGCTCGCCGAGGTGCACGACGTCGGCGATGGCCGCGTGGTCGATCACGCCCTCGGCCGCGAGCACCGCCACCGCGATGGCGAGATCGTAGGTGGAGCCGTGCTTGGGCAGCGCCGCCGGTGAGAGGTTGACGACGATCTTCTTGGCCGGCAGCGGACTGCCGCCGTTGGCCGCGGCCGCCCGCACGCGGTCTTTCGCGTCGGAGAGCGCCGCATCCGGGAGCCCGATGAGCTGGAAACCCGGGATCGCATCGGCGATGTGCGCCTCCACCTCGACGACCGCTCCCGAGAGGCCGAGCAGCGCGACCGAGAGCGTGCGCGCCACCATCACTCCACCTCGCGCAGGTGCTCGATGTGGGGACTGGCTACCCAGCTCGGCGAGACGATCCCCACCACGTCGATGCGCCGGCGCACCGCCCGGAACTCCGGATGCTCCGCCGCCCACGCGGCCGCGAGCAGATGCAGCCGCTTGAGCTTGGCGGGGGTGATGGCCTCGAACGGATGCCCGTACGCGACCGACGACCGCGTCTTGACCTCGATGATCACGAGCTCGGGACCGTCTCTCGCCACGATGTCGATCTCACCCACCGCGCAGCGCCAGTTGCGCGCCAGGATGTCGAATCCCGACTCCGTCAGGTAGTCGACCGCGATGCCCTCACCGCGCCGGCCCAGTTCGTCTTTCGCCTTCATAGCTGCCTCCGCGACAAGAATGCGGGGCGGAAGGACCGGGTGAACCGGGGAGGCCGGATCTGTGGAGGGACGACCTAGAACGCGGAATTGTGGAGGAGAGGCGGAGGCCTACTCGTCGAGCGCGAGCTCCTTGGGCAGCTCGAAGTCCTTGCTCGAGAGCTCTTCGACGTTCACGTCTTTGAAGGTCAGCACGCGCACCGACTTTACGAAACGGTCGGAGCGGTACACGTCCCAGACCCAGACGTCGGTCATCGTGAGTTCGAAGTAGAAGTCGTGCTCCGTGTCACGGCGGGCCAACTCGACCTCGTTGGCGAGGTAGAAGCGGCGCTCGGTCTCGATCACGTACTTGAACTGCGAGACGACGTCGCGGTATTCGCGGTACAGCGCCAGCTCGACCTCGCGGTCGTAGTCTTCGAATTCGTCCTCGTCCATCGTGCGTCCAGTCTAGGCCGCAGAACCTTCGGCACGGGACGGGTCGCCGAAGAGCTTCGTGAGCCAGGTGCGGCGATGCAGATCGGTGGCGCCGCGCTCCAGCAGGGCGTCGCGGTGCTCCTCGCTCGCATAGCCCTTGTTGCGCGCCCAGCCGTAGGGCGGATGCGTGGAGTCGTGCTCGATCATGAGGCGGTCACGGGCCACCTTCGAGATGACGGATGCCGCGGCCACCGATGCGCAGTCGCGGTCGGCCTTGATCTGGGTGCGGATCGTCAGCGGTGTCGCGAGCGCCGGTGTGAGCCAGTCGAAGTGGCCGTCGAGGATGATCGTCGAGGCCATCACATCGACCCCCACCGCGTGCAGCTCGGAGAGGGCGCGCTTTCCCGCGAGGCCCAGGCACGCGCTGATCCCGATCCGGTCGATCTCGTCGGCCGACGCGTAGCCGACGGCATGCGCGACGCCCCACGACGCGGCGATCGGCGCGAGCTCCTCCCGGCGCGGCTCCGAGAGCATCTTCGAGTCGCGGAGACCCTTCGGCACCGACCGGGTGCGGCGCACGTCGATCACGCAGAGGCCGACCGCGACGGGCCCGGCGAGTGCGCCCCGACCGACCTCGTCGCATCCGATCACGAACCCGCTGTGCGGGAGCACGGCATCCGATGCCCCGGCACCGACACCGGCACCGGCATCAGCGGCCCCGGCCCGCACGAGTGCCCGCTCGAGCCTCAGGGTCGGATCCGCGACCGCCACTACTCCCCGCCCGTCGTCGTCGAGACCGGCGCCGGCTCGACGGCGTCGGCCGCATCCGGAACCGAGCTGAACACCGAGCCGTAGTTGTCGAGCCAGGTCCAGTGATCCACCGGCCAGGTCACGAGGATGGCGCGCCCGACGACGTTGTCGATCGGCACGAAGCCCTTGCCCGGCTGATCCTGGTTGAAGCGGGAGTCGGCGGAGTTGTAGCGGTTGTCGCCCATGACCCAGAGCGATCCCTCGGGCACGACGACGTCGAAGGACTCCTGGGAGACGGCGGAGACCCCGTCCGGCAGCTTGAGGTAGGCGGTCTCATCCAGCGGCACGCCGTTGACGGTCATCTGGCCGAGGGCGTTGCAGCACACGACGTGATCGCCCGGCAGCCCGATGACGCGCTTGATGAGGTGGTCGTTGGCGTCGTCGGCCGCAAGGCCGACCCCCTCGAGCACCCAGTCGAGGGCGGCGGCGACCGGGTTCTTCTCGGGCTCGGCGACCGCGGGGAGCCAGCCGCCCGGATCCTGGAACACCACGACGTCGCCGCGCTCGAGCGGGATCAGGCCGGGCTCGAGCTGGTTGACCAGGATGCGGTCGTCGATCTGCAGGGTGTTCTCCATCGACCCCGAGGGGATGAAGAACGACCGCACGAGGAAGGTCTTGATGAGCACGGAGGCGAGCAGGGCCACCACGAAGATGATGAGCAGGTCGCGGGCGAACAGCCACGCGCTCCGCTGCCGCTTGGACCGCCTCTGTTCGGCGGTGTCGCCCTCAGCCTGCTCGTCTGAGGGCACCCCGTTCTGGGGTGCTGTGATGTCTGTCATTTAACCGCCTGAGCTCCCGAACCACTGTAGTGGCCGGGAGCTCAGAATGCCTTTCATCGCACGCTCTGCATGCGGTGAATTCGGAGGCTACGCGTCGCGCTTCTCCTTGATCTTGGCCTTCTTGCCGCGGAGGTTGCGCAGGTAGTACAGCTTGGCGCGGCGGACGTCTCCGCGGGTGACGACCTCGATGTGGTCGATCACCGGCGAGTGCACTGGGAAGGTGCGCTCGACGCCCACCTGGAAGCTGACCTTGCGGACGGTGAAGCTCTCGCGGACGCCTTCGTTCTTGCGGGCGATGACGACGCCCTGGAAGACCTGGATGCGCGAGCGCGTGCCTTCGACGATGTTCACGTGCACCTTGACGGTGTCGCCGGCACGGAAGTCGGGGATGTCGCTCCGGAGCGACGCTGCGTCGACTGAGTCGAGGATGTGCATGGTTGTTCGCAATCTGCACCCGCCACAGGTCGAGCACGGCTTCGTTTGTCAGAAGTGGATGTGCCCGATGAACGCTGGCTCCCCTGTGGCAGAACCGGGCCGTGGCACAAGGGTCAATTGTGCCATAGAACTCGGGCGCGCCGCAAAGCGCTAGATACGCGGAGGGGTGCGGCCGTCGGCGGAGGTCTCGATGACGATGTACTCGCCGTCGATCCGGGTGGAGCGGGGCGGGGCCTGGAGTCGCGACGACTGCGCGTGCGCCTGGGCCTCGAAGCCCGCGAGGGCCGAGCGCACGCGCTTGCGGGTCTCGACCACGAGCTGCACGATGCCCGACCAGAACAGGGCGATGAGAGCGACCACCGAGAGGCTGCCGAGCACCGCGGTGGCGGGGGTGAAGAAGCCCACCGAGATGACGAGGCCGTGCAGCACGGTGAGCAGCGCCACGTCGAGCCAGGAGACGCACTTCTCGGCGCGCACGTCCTTCCGCGCGAAGATCAGTCCCGCGGTCGCGAGCATGCCGACCGTGAGCATCATGACGCCGACGATGAGGCCCAGGATCTGCCAGCCCGTCGCCGCGAAGACACCCCAGCCGACGAGGATCCAGGCCGGCAGGATGACTGCGGCCGGGAACTGCCAGTAGAAGAACGCACGACGGATGAGCACGACTCCAGAGTATTGAGCCTCTCCGCATGTTCGCTGAGACTCGGGTGTATAGGGTCTTCATGGGTGCCGTCACCGCGCATCCGGCAGTGTGCGGAAGGATTCCAGGATGATCGAGCTCAAGACCCCGGCCGAGATCGAGCAGATGCGACCGGCGGGCGCGTTCGTGGCCTCGGTGCTCACCGAGCTGGCCTCGAAGGCGGCCGTGGGCGTCAACCTCCTGAAGCTCGACAAGATCGCGCACGACATGATCAAGGCGCGCGGTGCGGAGTCCTGCTACATCGACTACCACCCCTCGTTCGGCGCCTCGCCCTTCGGCAAGGTGCTCTGCACGAGCGTGAACGACGCCGTGCTGCACGGACTCCCCCACGACTACGCGCTCCGCGACGGCGACGTGCTGAGCCTCGACTTCGCCGCCTCGGTCGACGGCTGGGTGTCGGACTCGGCCCTCACTGTGGTCGTGGGCACGCCGCGCTCTCCGGAAGACACGCGGCTGATCGAGGTCACCACCGCGGCCCTCGAGGCCGGGATCGCGGCGGCCAAGCCCGGCGGACGGCTCGGTGACATCTCGGCGGCCATCGGCGCCGTCGCATCCGAGGCCGGCTACGGCATCAACACCGACTTCGGGGGGCACGGGGTCGGCCGCACGATGCACGGCGACCCGCACGTGCCGAACCAGGGGCGCGCGAACCGCGGGCTGCCACTCCGGGTGGGACTCGTGATCGCGATCGAGCCGTGGTTCCTCGAGACCACCGACAAGATCTACACCGACAAGGACGGCTGGACGCTGCGGTCGGCCGACGGATCGGTGGGGGCGCACATGGAGCACACCGTGGCGATCACGGAGGACGGCCCGCTCGTTCTGACCGCGCGCGGCTAGCGCTACTCGTTCGGCAGGAGGTCGGCCCTACTCGTTCGGCAGGAGGTCGGCCCTACTCGTTCGGCAGCAGGTCGGGCGGGAGGAGGTCGGGGCGCACCGTGCGGGTGCGCTCGATCTGCTTGGCGCGGCGCCAGTCGTCGATGGCCTTGTGGTTGCCGCTCAGGAGGATCGGCGGCACCTCGAGCCCGCGCCAGGCGGCCGGCTTGGTGTAGCTCGGGTACTCGAGCAGGCCGTCCTCATGGGACTCCTCGACGAGGCTCTCCGGGTTGCCGACAACCCCCGGGATCAGCCGCCCGATCGCCTCGATCATCGCCATCACGGCGACCTCGCCGCCGTTCAGCACGTAGTCGCCGATGCTCACGAGGCGCACCTCTGCACGGGTGGCCGCGTGCTCGAAGACGCGCTGATCGATGCCCTCGTAGCGGCCGCAGCCGAAGACGAGGTGCTCGCGCTGGGCGAGCTCGCGCGCCATCTTCTGTGTGAAGACGGTGCCGGCCGGGGAGGGGAAGATCACGACGGGAGCGTCGTCTGCCGATGCCGGGACTTCGGTCGGCAGGATGCTGTCGAGCGCTTCACCCCACGGCTCCGGCTTCATGACCATGCCCGCGCCGCCGCCGTAAGGGGTGTCGTCGACCGTGCGGTGGCGGTCGTGGGTGAACTCGCGGAGGTTGTGCGCGGTGACGTCGAGCAGCCCCGTCTGGCGAGCCCGGCCGAGGAGCGAGATGTCGAGCACGTCGAAGAACTCGGGGAAGATCGTGACGACGTCGATGCGCATCCTCAAAGCCTAACGGCGAGGCCCTCCTTGACATGCCGGGGCGACCAGCGGTGCTCCTGCCGGCCGACGAGCCGACGGATGACTGCGATCACGCGCGGCCACTCCCCCATCACCTGGTCGTAGCTGAGGCGCAGGACGAGGCAGCCGCACTCGATGAGCGCGAGGTCGCGGGCCCGGTCGCGCCCGTAGGCCGCGGCGCCCGAGTGCCATTCGCGGCCGTCGACCTCGAGCACGAGGCGGTCGCCGATGAGGATGTCGACGCGACCGGCGCCCGGGATCTGCACCTGGGAGCGGTACGGGATGTTGTAGCGATGGAGGCCGAGACGGGCTTTCGTCTCGAGGCCGGAGGCGGCTCCTGGGTCGGTGAGATCGAGGAGAGCGCGGTACTTGGCCGGGAGATGCGCAGTGAGGAACTCGAGCTCGGTGCGGGAGATCCGGCCGGAGTGGAGGAGCGCCCAGGGGAAGGGGTCGACCGGGCCCTCGGGCTCCGGGAGGTCGGCGCGGTGGGAGCGGTGGAGCGCGATGCCGAAGCGCTCGGGGCGGCCGAGGGGGACGCGGCGGTCGTGCGGGGAGGAGAGGTTGTGGGCGGACGGGTCGACTCGAACATGCAGGCGCGAGTCATTCAGGCACCAGACACGCTCGCGTCTCAGCACGGACAAGCAGGCGAGTCGACCACCGACTCGAACGGCTTGGATCACATCCGATGGGCCGTCCGGCAGCGCCACCCAGCCGCGACGGAGGCGCAGAACCGACTCGCGCTCGACGGCGTCGTTGATTGTGGTGAGGGGGACTCCGCGGGCAACCAGCGCCGCTGTCGACGAAACACCACCGGAGCGATCGAGCTCGTCGATGAGGTGAGACATGCTCACCATTATTGCGTGCCGAGTATCGGTAGAAATGCAGAGGACCGACCCCGTATAGGGAGTCGGTCCTCTGCATTTCTACTGTTACTCGGCGGGGGGCGCCTCGGGCTCGTCCGGCAGCTCCTCGAAGAGGCCCGCGGGCGGCGTGACGGTGACGATTCCCGCCACGAGGTCGACTGACGGCACGATCTCCTTCACGAAGGGCACCATCACCTCGCCCGAGTCGGTCTTCACGATGAGCAGGTCCTGTGCCGGGAAGTGCTCCACGAGCTTGACCGTGCCCACCTGCTCGCCGTCGCGCTCCACACGGAGGCCGACGAGCTGATGGTCGTACCAGGCGTCCTCCTCATCAGAGGAGTCGTCGTTCGCCTCGAGGTCGATCCAGAGGATCGCCTTCACGAGCGCCTCGGCCGCCGAACGGTCCGAGACGCCCTTGAAGAAGCCCACGGGGTGGCTGTTGTACCAGCGCAGCTCCGCGAGTTCGAGGGTCTTGCCATGCCAGGGCGACGAGGTCGGCACCTGGAGGCTGAACACCGCGCCCGGAACGAAGCGTCGTTCCGGGTCGTCGGTGAACAGCTCGAGCTTGATCGCGCCCTTCAGCCCGTGGGCCTTGGTGAGGCGACCCACCCGCAACTGGGTCTTCTTGTTCTCAGTAATCGGTGTCCACCACGTCTACACGCACGCGCTTGCCATCGGCCAGCGCGGTCACGAGGGTGCGCAGCGCCTTGGCGGTGCGACCCGATCGACCGATCACGCGGCCGAGATCGTCGGGGTTCACGCGAACCTCGAGGACCTCGCCGCGCGGCGAGCTCTTCGTCACGACACGCACGTCGTCAGGATTGTCGACGATGCCCTTGACGAGGTGCTCCAGTGCGGGTGCGAGCAAGGTCAGGCCTTGTCTGCAGCGTCTTCGGTGGCCTCGACGGCCGCCTCGTTCGCCTCGGTGTCGGTCGCCGCGGCGGCCTCGGCGTCGGCAGCAGCCTCGGCCTCGACGACGGCGGGCTTCTCGGCCTTGGGCTTCAGCACGGGCTTCTTCTTCTCGTCGGCCACGAAGGCCTCCTTCTCGCCCTTGACGCGCACGGTCGAGACCGCGTCCTTGTCGCCCTTGAACTTGCCCCAGTCGCCCGTGAGCTTCAGGAGCGCGGCGACCTGCTCGGTCGGCTGAGCGCCGACGGAGAGCCAGTACTGCGCACGGTCGGAGTCGACCTTGATGACCGAGGGCTCCTCGGTGGGGTGGTACTGACCGATCTCCTCGATCACGCGACCGTCGCGCTTGGTGCGCGAGTCGGCGACGACGATGCGGTAGTACGGCGCACGGATCTTGCCGAGGCGCTTCAGACGGAT
>NZ_JAHFUY010000061.1:8112-27201 GCF_023264895.1 Herbiconiux sp.
GAGCGTGGGGGCACACTCGGCAAAAGCTCTAAGGGAATCTGTCCGCCTGATTAGAGGGTCGGGCGAGAACAGACTCGACTGGCTATTCTGACAGATAACGCGCTCGATGCGGTAATTCTGGGAAGGCTGTGCATGGAGATCAGGTTCACCGAGTCGGAACGCTCCACTCTCGGCATCGAGTGGGAAGTGGCTCTGGTGGAGCAGAGCTCCGGCGATCTCGTCTCGGTGGCGGGCGACGTGCTCGAGGCGCTGCAGGGGGCAGGCGGATCGGATCACCCCCAGATCACGGGCGAGCTGCTGCTCAACACGGTCGAGCTGGTCACCCGCGTGCACCACCGGGTGGCGGATGCGGTGGACGACCTGCAGGCGCAGCTCGCCGAGGTGCGTGCCATCACGGATCCGCTCGACGTCGAGCTCATGTGCGCCGGGTCGCATCCGTTCGGCCAGTGGTTCGAGCAGACCGTCACCGACAAGGAGCGCTACCACAAGCTCATCGACCGCACGCAGTGGTGGGGCCGCAACATGATGATCTGGGGCATCCACGTGCACGTCGGCATCGACGACCGCGAGAAGGCCCTGCCGATCGTCAACTCCCTGCTCAACTACTACCCGCACCTGCAGGCCCTCAGCGCCTCGAGCCCGTTCTGGGGCGGTGTCAACACCGGGTACGCGAGCAACCGGGCGCTCATGTTCCAGCAGCTTCCGACGGCGGGCCTGCCGTACCAGTTCGGCAGCTGGGCGAACTACGAGGAGTACGTCGACGACCTCATCCGCACCGGCGTGATCAGCGACCACACCGAGGTGCGCTGGGACATCCGGCCGAGCCCCCAGTGGGGCACGGTCGAGATGCGCGCCTGCGACGGCCTGTCGAGCCCCGAGGAGATCGGCGCTGTCGCAGCCCTCATCCAGTGCCTCGTCGACGACATGTCCCAGCGCCTCGACGACGGCGAGGAGCTGCCCACCATGCAGCCCTGGTTCGTGCGCGAGAACAAGTGGCGGGCGGCGCGCTACGGCATGGAGGCCGAGATCATCCTCAACGCCGCGGGCGACGAGCAGCTGGTGACGGATGCGGTGCGCGGCGAACTCGAACGCCTCGCCCCGGTCGCCGAGCGGCTCGGCTGCGCGGCGGAGCTCGACCAGGTCAACCTCATCCTCGACCACGGTGCCAGCTACCAGCGCCAGCTCCGCGTGGCGGAGCAGAACGGCGGGAGCCTCCGGGCGGTGGTGGCCTCGCTGACCAAGGAGCTCCGCCACGGGCTGTCTTAGCTGCTGAGCCGGCTGTGCTAGCTGCTGAGCCGGTCGTGCTGCGCGCGGCCGGCTCAGGTCGCGCCGGTCCCTGTCCGGCGCGACGCGACATGTTCGGCTGTCGTCGCTTCGCGGCGACGGCCTCACGCTGGGTCGTCGAGTACGGCCCGTCACGTGGGATCGGCGTGGGGCTTCTGTGGGGGTGGCTTCGCCATCGCGGGTGGACTACGCCACCGCGGTTGGGCCTGTGAGTGTGGGTGGCGAGTGTTCGCCTGCGCAGCACGGCGGCGCGAGCGGGCCCGCCGCGGGCCGTACTCGACGACCCGGGGTGAGGGCGCGGCCGCGAAGCGACCGCACCCTCACATGTCGCGTCGCGCCGGGCAGGGACCGGCGCGACCTGTGCGGGCCGCGCGCAGCACGACCCGCACAGCAGCTAGAGCGCGTCCCGCCAAGCCAGCAGCTCCTTCGCCCCCGAGAGGTCGAGGTCGGGGCCGGAGATGCCGAGGGTGAAGAGGGTGACGCCGGCCTCGAGCTGGCGGTCGAGCAGGGCGCGGTCGCTCGTCTGCGAGCTGATGGTGCCGGTCGAGATCTCGATCTCGGAGGGGTCGCGCCCCACCTTGTCGCACCACTCGCGGAGCACGACGAGCTTGCGCTCGAGGGTCTCGACGTCGGAGAAGGAGTGCCAGATGTCGGCGTGCTCGGCCACGATCCGAAGGGTCTTCTTCTCGCCGCCACCGCCGATGAGCACGGGGATGTCGCGCGTGGGCGCCGGGTTGAGCTTCGACCAGCGCGACTCGATGCGCGGCAGCGCCTCCGAGAGCGCGTCGAGGCGCTGACCGGCGGTGCCGAACTCGTAGCCGTACTCGTCGTAGTCACGCTCGAACCAGCCCGAGCCGATGCCGAAGATGAGTCGCCCCTCGTCGCCGGGGTTCTTGGCGCTGATGTGGTCGACGGTGCGGGCCATGTCGGCCAGGAGCTCGGGGTTGCGGTAGCTGTTGCAGGTCACGAGCGGTCCGAACTGGATGCGCGAGGTCTGCTCGGCCCACGCGGCGAGCATGGTCCAGCCCTCGAAGTGCAGGCCGTCGGGCTCGCCGGAGAGCGGGTAGAAGTGGTCCCAGTTGAAGGCGATGTCGACGCCCAGGTCTTCGAGGGCGGCGAGCGTGTCGCGGATGGCACGGTAGTCGGAGTGCTGCGGTGCGATCTGCACGCCGATGCGCACAGGGCGGGAAGGAGTCGTCATGGTGTCAGCTTAGGCACCGTGACGGCCCGCGTGACAGGACCTCCGAGGTCCTGTCTCAGCGGAGGAAGCGCTGCAGCGCCTCGAGCTCCTCGGGGCTCGGGTTCTGCGTGCCGTCGGCCGCCTTCGAGCCGAGGCCGAAGCCGGCGCCTCCCGAGGTGCCGGCCGCGACGGCCGGCTTCTCCCCCGACGCGCGCGCCGCGTTCTCCGCCGCGCGCTTCGCGGGGTTGCCCGAACGCGATCCGCTCTTCTTCTTGGCCTGCGGCTTGCCGCGGCCTCCGCCGAAGCCGGCGCCCGGGATGGGGCCCATGCCGGGGACGTTGGGCATGCCGCCCTTGGCCACCGTCTTCATCATCTTCGAGGCCTGCTCGAAGCGCTGCACGAGCGAGTTCACGTCGGTGACGGTCATGCCGGAACCGCGCGCGATGCGGAGGCGCCGCGAGCCGTTGAGGAGCTTGGGGTTGGCGCGCTCCGCCTTGGTCATCGACTGGATGATCGCCTCGGTGCGCACGATCTCCTTCTCGTCGAAGTTCTCGAGCTGCTGCTTGAGGCCACCGGCGCCCGGGAGCATCCCCATCATCTTCTTGATGGAGCCGACGTTCCGCAGCTGCTGCATCTGCTTCAGGAAGTCGTCGAGCGTGAACGAGTCGGTCGCGAACTTCTCCGCGACCGCGCGCGCCTCCTCCTCGTCGAAGGCCGACTGGGCCTGCTCGATGAGGGAGAGGATGTCACCCAGGTCGAGGATGCGGGACGCCATGCGGTCGGGGTAGAAGGGCTCGAAGTCGTCGAGGGTCTCACCCGTGGAGGCGAAGATGATGGGGCGGCCGGTGACGGAGGCCACCGAGAGGGCGGCGCCACCGCGCGCATCGCCGTCGAGCTTCGTGAGCACGACACCGGTGAAGTCGACGCCCTCCTGGAAGGCGCGGGCGGTGGCCACGGCGTCCTGACCGATCATGGCGTCGATCACGAAGAGCACCTCGTCGGGGCTCACGGCCTTCCGGATGTCGGCGGCCTGCTTCATCATGTCGGCGTCGACACCGAGACGGCCGGCGGTGTCGATGATGACCGTGTCGTACTGCTTGTCGACCGCGAACTTGATCGAGTCCTTCGCGACGCGCACGGGGTTGCCGACACCGTTGCCGGGCTCTGGTGCATAGACGGGCACGCCCGCCTGGCCTCCCACGACCTGCAGCTGGTTGACGGCGTTGGGGCGCTGGAGGTCGGCGGCGACCAGGAGCGGCGTGTGGTTGTCTTTCGCGAGCCACTTGGCGAGCTTGCCCGCGAGGGTGGTCTTACCGGCACCCTGGAGGCCCGCGAGCATGATGATGGTGGGCGGGCGCTTGGCGAACTCGAGCCGGCGCTGCTGACCACCGAGGATCTGCACGAGCTCCTCGTTGACGATCTGCACGACCTGCTGGGCGGGGTTGAGCGCCCGGTTGACCTCGTCGCCGAGCGCGCGCTCGCGCACCTTGCCCGTGAACTCCTTCACGACCTCGAGCGCGACGTCGGCGTCGAGCAGGGCGCGGCGGATCTCGCGGACGGTCGAATCGACGTCCGCGGGGCTCAGCTTTCCCTTCGTGCGGAGGTTCTTGAAGGTTTCGGCGAGCCTGTCCGAGAGATTTCCAAAAGTAGCCATCGTGCAGCCAGTTTATTCGCTCGGGCGGGGCGCCTGCTGTACGGCCCGCTCCAAGGGTCCCGTGCGATACTAGTTAGCGGATGATAACTACGGGGATGGCGAGAGCATGAGCGCGATGTTCCGCTCGCTCGCGAGCATCGACTACCGCATCTGGTTCGCCGGCGCACTCGTGTCGAACATCGGCACCTGGATGCAGCGCACGGCCCAGGACTGGATCGTGCTGACCGAGCTCACCGACCACGACGCCGTGGCCGTGGGCATCACGATGGCCCTGCAGCTCGGGCCGCAGCTGCTGCTCGTGCCCTTCTCCGGACTCATCGCCGACCGGCTCGACCGACGGCGCACGCTCATGGCCACCCAGGCCGCCATGGGCATCTTGGGGCTCGGCCTCGGAGTGATCGTGGTGACGGGGCTCGCCCAGCTGTGGATCGTGTACGCGTTCGCCCTGCTGCTCGGCATCGCGTCGGCGATCGACGCCCCGGTGCGGCAGACGTTCGTCTCCGAGCTCGTCTCGGGCGCGCACGTGGGGAACGCGGTGGCGCTCAACTCGGCGTCGTTCAATGCGGCACGCACCATCGGGCCGGCGATCGCCGGTGTGCTCGTGGTGCTGATCGGGGCCGGCTGGGTGTTCATCGTGAACGGGATCACGTTCGCGGCCGTGCTCGTGTCGCTGCGGTTCATCCGGCCGTCGCGGCTCGTGCCGGCCGTGCGGGCGCCTCGGGCGAAGGGGCAGCTGCTCGAGGGGTTCCGGTATGTCAGAGGGCGGCCCGATCTCGTGATCGTCTTCCTCATCGTGTTCGTCGTGGGCACCTTCGGCTTCAACTACCCGATCTTCACCTCCACGATGGCGACCGTGGAGTTCGGCCTGGACTCCGCGGGCTTCGGGCTGCTCACCGCCGTGATGGCCGTGGGATCGGTGGCGGGAGCCCTCGTCTCGGCCAGTCGCGACAAGCCTCGGCTGCGACTGGTGTTCCTGGCGTCGGCGGCGTTCGGCGTGTTCGCGCTGCTCGCGGCGATCGCACCGAGCGCGTGGCTGTTCGCGGGAGCGCTCGTGCTGATCGGGTTCGCCGGGCAGATCCTCATGACGACCGCCAACGGGACCGTGCAGACGACGACGGACCCCGTCATGCGCGGGCGCGTGATGGCGCTGTACATGGCGATCTTCGTGGGCGGCACCCCGCTCGGTGCACCGTTGCTCGGCGCCGTCGCGAACACGCTCGGGCCGCGCTGGGCGCTCGGGGTGGCCGCACTGGCGGGTGTGGCGGCGTTCGCGCTCGGGGTGGGGTGGCTCGTGGTGTACCGGGACGCGCGGCTGCGGGTGCGAAGCGGATCGCGGTGGCGGCTGCGGGTGGAGTTCGGGGCGCGCGACCGGATGGCCGGGTCGATGACCGCCACCGGGTCGTTCGCGGCCCTCCCGCGGCGCGAGGAGCTCGCGGAGGAGCTGGAGCTCGACGAGGCCGACGCCCGGCGCAGCTGAACCCGCGGCGCAGGTCGGCTGGAGCCGAGCGGAGCGGAGCCGAGCGGGGCGACGGCAACGTGACGGGTGTCGGCGGTGGCTGGCACACTGGGCGCATGCGCCACGGAATCGTCATCCTCCCTCAGGACCCCTGGCCCGCCGCCCGCGAGAAGTGGCAGCGGGCCGAGAGCCTGGGCTTCGACCACGCCTGGACCTACGACCACCTGAGCTGGCGGTCGCTCGTCGGCGAGCCGTGGGGCGCCACCGTGCCCACGCTCACGGCCGCCGCGCTGGTGACCGAACGCATCCGGCTCGGCACCTTCGTGGCCTCGCCGAACTTCCGGCATCCGGTGACGTTCGCGAAGGAGCTCGCGACGCTCGACGACATCTCGGGTGGGCGCATGATCGCGGGTCTCGGCAGCGGCGGCACGGGCTTCGACGCCTTCGTGCTGGGCCAGGCCTCGCTCAGCCCGCGGGAGCGGCACGAGCGGTTCACGGAGTTCGTGGACGGTCTCGACGAGCTGCTGCGCTTCGAGAGCACCGACCAGAACGAGAGCTCCGGTGCCGGCGCCGGCTTCTCGTTCGACGGCGCCTGGTACACGGCGCGCGACGCCCGCATGGTGGGCGAGCCGGCCCAGCGCCCCCGCATGCCGTTCGTGCTCGCGGCCAACGGCCCCAAGGGCCTCGCGCTCGTGTCGAGGGCCGCCGAGGGCTGGGTCACCACGGGTGGCGACGGCCTCACGGGCGAGCAGTGGTGGCGGGCGGTGGCCGAGCTCTCGGCGCGCCTCGACGAGGCCGCGGTGGCGGGCGGGCGCGATCCGCTCTCGCTCGACCGCTACCTCTCGCTCGACTCCGGAGGGGTGTTCTCCCTCGAGAGCGCCGGCCGCTACGAGGAGCTCTGCGGCCGGGCCGCCGAGCTCGGGTTCACCGACGTGATCAGCCACTGGCCCCGCGCCGAGGGGATCTACGCCGGGCGCGAGGCCGTGCTCGAGGAGGTCGCCGGACGTTTCGCCGAAGAGCGCGACGCGCGCGACGAACAGGATCGGCCGGTCACGCCACGTTGAAGTTGTCGCGGAAGACGTTCGTCGGGTCGTAGCGGCTCTTGAGCGATCGCAGCCGCTCGAGGGTCGCGGGCGGGAACGCATCCGTGATCCGCTCGGCCCGGAGGTCGGTCTCGAAGCTCAGGTAGAGGCCGTCGAAGTGGTGGTGCAGCTCGTCCCACACGGCGTCGAGCTGCCGGCGGTCCGCTCCGAAGGCGATGACGGAGAAGTTGGCGGCCCGGCCGGCGTAGGCCGTCGCGGCGGCATCGACGTCGGAGACGGCGCCGCCGACCGAGCGGATCTGGAAGAAGTAGACCTGGCCGGTCGCGAGCATCCGCTCAGCCGCTGCCGCGAACTCGGGCGTGATGTGCGCGATCAGGCCCGAGCGGGTCGCAGGCTCGCCGCGGCCGTCGTGCGGTCCGGGCTGCGCGTTCGCCATGAGCGCCGGGTAGGTGGTGATCTGCACAGACTGCTGCACGAGCGGAGCGAGGGCCGCGAAGGGCTGGAGGCGCTCGAGGATCGTGTCGGCATCGGGTGAGTCGACCACCGTCATGGTCTGGGCCACGGCCGGCTGACCGCGGCGGGGGGCTCCCATGATGAGGAAGCTCGTGAGGTCGCGCGGCGACGCCTCGACGAGCGCGCCCCAGCCCTCGAGGAACTCCGCCGTCTCCGAGGCGTCGAACGCGAGCTGGGCCCAGCCGAGCTCGCCCACCTCGTCGACCTCGAACTCGAACGACACGACGATGCGCATGTTGGCGCCCGCAGCGCGCACGGCCCAGAACAGGTCGGCGTGCTCGGTCTCGCTCGCCCGCACGACCGAGCCGTCGGCGAGCACGACGACGGCGGCACGCAGGTGGTCGATGGTGAGACCGTGCTCGCGGGCGAGCCAGCCGATGCCGCCCGCCGTGGCGAGGCCGCCCACACCGACCCCGCCGTAGTCGCCCGAGCTGAGCCCCCAGCCGCGCGTGCCGAGAGCCGCCGCGACGTCCATCCAGCGGGCGCCGGGCTCGATCCGCACCAGCCGGCGCTCCTCGTCGAGCACCTCGATGGCAGTGAGGCGGGAGAGGTCGATCACGATGCCGCCGTCGTTCGTGGAACGGCCGCTGATGCCGTGGCCACCGCTCCGCACCCCGAGCGGGACGTGCGGATGCGCGCGGCCGAAGGCGAGCGCATCCACCACCTCGGCGACGGACTGCGGCTGCAGCACGACGCCCGGCGAACCACCGCGCAGGTAGGTGGAGCGCACCCGCGCGAAGGCGGAGTCGCCCGGCTCGACCGCACGGGCCACGAGCGACGCCGGGAGCCCCTCGTAGTCGATCCCCTCACGGCGGAGCGCCAGCGCACTCGCGCGCCGCACGGGCGATTCGGTGCGGCTGTCTCCGCCGAGCTCGCGGTCGACCGCCTCGCGGAGGGCGGGCACCACCTCGAGTGCGAACTGCTGCATCGTGGCGGGGTCGTCGGCGGCCAGGATGAGGGTGCTCACGCCCTGCTCCACCACCAGCGGCAGCAGCTCGTCGACCCACTGAGCGCTCGGACCGGTGAGGAGCCCGCCGCTCGCCGCGGGCGCGGTGAAGCCGCCGCCGATGTTGAGCAGGCGGCGGATCTCGCGGGGGTCGCGACCCGCCGCCTCGGCCGCCTCGTCGATGGCGGCGTTGCCGCGCTCGAGGTCGCCCGGCTGCAGGTACGCGAGCGAGGGGAGCCAGCCGTCGGCCTTCCGGCCCGTGAGCCGCAGCATGCGCGGCTTGTAGGCGCCGAGCCAGATCGGGATGTCGTGTGCCGGGAGCGGACCGCGCTTGGCGCCGTCGACCCGGTGGTGCTCGCCTCCGGCGCGGAGGGGCGAGCGCTCCCCCGCATCCCAGATGCCCCGGATGACGTCGATCGCCTGGGACAGCGCGTCCACGGCCTGGCCGGGGGTCAGGCGCTCTGCGCCCATCGCGACGATCGCGTCCCAGAACGCACCGGAGCCGAGGCCCAGGTCGAACCGGCCGCCCGAGAGCAGGTCGAGGCTCGCCGCCGAGCGCGCGAGCACGGCGGGCTGCCGGAGCGGGAGGTTGAGCACGTTCGGCGCGAGGTGCACGCGTTCGGTGCGCGCGGCGATCCAGGTGAGCAGGGTCCACGTGTCGTGGAAGCCGGGCTGGTACGGGTGGTCCTGGAAGGTCACGAGATCGAAGCCGAGCGACTCGGCGAGCTCGGCCAGCTGCACGGCGGCCGCGGGCGGCGCGTTCACGGGGGTGATGAAGGTTCCGAACTGCAGACGGTGACCGTAGTGGGGCATGCCTCCATGCTCGCAGTGGGCACCGGATGCACCAACCGGGCCATTAGCCGCTTACTATAGGTGAGTGAGCATCGAGACCGTCCCGACATCTTCTTCCGCATCCACCCCCATCTGGCACCACATCGACGACGCCGAGTGCCGGCGGTTCCAGGCCTCGGTCGAGCTCGTCGGCAAGCGCTGGAGCTCGGGCATCCTGCTGGCCGTGGCGCAGGGGTCGAGCCGGTTCAGCGAGATCGTGGCGACCGTCACGGGCCTGTCGGACCGATTGGCCTCGCAGCGACTCAAGGAGCTCGAGGAGGCCGGGCTGGTGCACCGGGAGGTGATCGCCACGACGCCGGTGCAGATTCACTACTCGCTCACGGATCGCGGGGCGGACCTCATGAAGTCGCTGCAGCCCCTGGTGTGGTGGGGGCAGCGCTGGGCCCGCTGAAGGCGGAGTGGAAGAGGGCCCACGCGCGGCGCGCGGTGTCGGGGCGGCGATCGGCCGGGGTCCAGCCGAGCACTCCGGCGAGCATGGAGACGGCGAGCATGACGTCGGCACCTGTGACGTGGGCGGCGAGGAGTCCGGCCTCGCGGTCGCGGGCCACCAGGGTGTCGACGACGTCCTGCACGCGGGTGCCGAGGTGGGCGACGCGCGGGTCGTCGATGTCGGCCGTGATGAGGTCGATGAGCGCCTTCGAGACGAGGGCCTGCTCGATGATGAGGGCCAGCAGGTCGTCGAGCGACGACTCCGGCCGCTCCGCGAGGGCCTCGAGCTCCTCGATGTTCTCGTCGAAGACGGCGACCGCGAGGCTCACGCGATCGGGGAAGTGGCGGTAGAGGCTGCCCTGGCCGACACCCGCCTTCTTGGCCACCGCGCTGAGGGGTGCGTGGAGTCCGGTGTCGACGAAGATCTCGCGTGCGGCCGACACGAGTGCGCGCCGATTCTCGGGCCCGGCACTCGGGCCACGATTCGCTTTCGACACCGCAGGCACGGGGTGTAGCCTACTTGCGGACAAAGTTGTCCGGTAGCTCCCGACCAGAAAGCGAAACCCGACCATGGCCTCCTCCCCCAGCCCCCTCAGCGGCGATTCCTCCATCTCGACCTGGCTCGACGACCCGATCGGCGGGCCCGTGCTGCGGGAGCTGCTCGCGCAGTCGGGACAGAGCGCCGACGCGTTGCGGCCGGTGCGCCGGCTCGCCCTGAAGCGGCTGGTGAAGCTGAGCAAGGGGCAGTTCACGCAGGAGATCATCGACGGGCTGGTGGCGCGGGTCGAGGCCGGCGGCGTGGGCGAGGGCGGCGGCGAGAGCGGCGCGGGCGGGGGCGGCGAGGGCGAGGGCGCTGGGGCGGCTGGGGTCGGCGGAGACGCCGACGTCAGCGACGCCGAGACCGCCGAGACCGAGCTCGGAGCCGTCGCCGTCGAGCGCCCTGAGTGGGTCGAGCGGATCGACTCCGGCCGGTTCGCCGGGCGCACCGTCATCGTCACGGGTGCGGGTTCCGGCATCGGCCGCGCCACGGCCTCACGCGTGGCCCGCGAGGGCGGCCGGGTGGTCGCCGTGGACATCTCGGCCGAGCGCCTCGACGAGTTCGTGGCGGAGCATCCGGATGCCGAGGTCGTGACCGTGGTCGCCGACATCACCGACGACGCGCGCGTCGCCTCGATCGTGGCCGCCGCCGGGGAGCGGATCGACGGCCTCGCCAACATCGCCGGCATCATGGACGACATGACACCGGTGGGCGAGGTGACCGACGCCGTGTGGAGCCGCGTATTCGCCATCAACGTCGACGGCACCATGAAGCTCATGCGCGCGGTCATCCCGGCCATGCTCGCGCAGGGTGGCGGCTCGATCGTGAACACCGCGAGCGAGGCCGCCCTCCGCGGTTCGGCCGCGGGGGTCGCGTACACGGCCTCGAAGCACGCGGTGGCAGGACTCACCAAGAGCACGGCGTTCATGTACGGGCCGAGCGGCATCCGCGTGAACGCGGTCGCCCCCGGCCCCACGATCACGAACATCGAGGCGACCTTCGCCTCACCCCTCGGGGCCCAGCGCGTGCGCCAGGCCATGACGCTGCTGCCGGATGCCGTGGAGGCCGACGCCCTCGCCGCCTCGATCACGTTCCTGCTGAGCGACGACGGCGTGAACGTGAACGGCGTCATCCTGCCCTCGGACGGCGGGTGGTCGGTGGCCTGAGCGGCTGCGGCCGCTCCCCGCCGGTAGCGTGGAGGGATGGATGCCGCAGCCAACCCCCTCGACGGAGTGCGGATCGCCTACCGCGTGACCCAGGCATCCGAGACCGCCGACCCTGGGGCCGTTCCGCTCGTGCTCGTGCACGGCACCGCTCTCTCGCAGGCCATCTGGCGCGGCTTCGGCTACCTGAAGGCCTTCAGCCCCGAGCGCCCCGTGGTGACCCTCGACCTTCGCGGGCACGGGCGGAGCGGCAAGCCGCACGACGAGGCGTCGTACGCCATGGACCGCTTCCAGGCCGACGTGCTCGCCGTGCTCGACGAGGCCGGCATCGAGCGCGCCCACTACCTCGGCTACTCGCTCGGCGCGCGCGTGGGGTTCTCGCTCGCCGCCGAGCACCCCGAGCGGCTCGCGAGCTTCACGAGCCTCGGCGGAGCACCGGGCACCGGCCGCGGCGCCTTCGACAGGGTCTTCTTCGAGGGCGCGGTGGCCTCGCTCGAGCGCGGCGGGATGCCGGCGTTCCTCGCCGACTGGGAACGGGCATCCGGGCACCCGGTCGACCCGCTCACCCGGCAGGCCTTCGAAGCGAACGACGGAGCGGCCCTCGCCGCCTACATGCGCGCCAACGACGGCGACGTGCGCGTGACGGATGCCGCCATCGCGGCCTTCCCCACGCCCGTACTGCTGCTGGCCGGCACCCGCGACCCCGAGCGCCTCCGCGCCGCCGAGCACGTGCACGGCCTCCTGCCCGACTCCACCCTGCACCCCCTCGCCACCGCCACCCACGGCGACCCCCCCCGCCACCCCCAAGTCATCCCCCTCCTGAAAGAGTTCCTAGCGAGCACGTCCTAGCGAGCGCCTAGACAACACCCCGGGAAGCACGCTGGAGTCGCCCCCACCTAACCCGACCGAAAGCCGCTGGGCCCACCCGCTGTACCCAGAGTGAGGCCCCGGCCGCGAAGCGACCGGAGCCGAACATGCTGCCGTTGAGCCGGGCAAGGACCGGCTCAACCCACCAAATTCTGCGCAAAGACGTGCGGCGTGAACCCCGTCAGATCGTTGATCCCCTCGCCCTGCCCCACGAGCTTGATCGGGATGCCCGTCTTCTCCTGCACGGCGAGCACGAAGCCGGCCTTGGCGGAGCCGTCGAGCTTGGTGATGACAAGGCCGGTGACGCCCGCGTGCTGGATGAACGCATCCGCCTGCGCGAGCCCGTTCTGCCCGGTCGTGGCGTCGAGCACGAGCAGCACCTCGGCGACGGGCGCCTGCTTCTCGATGACGCGGCGGATCTTGCCGAGCTCGTCCATCAGACCGCCCTTGGTCTGCAGGCGGCCGGCGGTGTCGATGATGACGATCTCGGTGCCCGTGCGCTTGGCCATCTCGATGGTCTGGAACGCGACCGACGCCGGATCCTGCCCCTCGTGCTGCGGGCGCACGACGGCGGCACCGGCGCGGTCGGCCCAGGTGGCGAGCTGCTCCACGGCGGCGGCGCGGAAGGTGTCGGCCGCGCCCACGACGACGGTGCGGTCGAAGGTCTTGAGGAACCGGGCGAACTTGCCGATGGTCGTGGTCTTGCCCACGCCGTTGACGCCCACGACGAGCACCACGGCGGGCCGCTCGGTGAGCTTGAGCGTGGAGTCGTACTTCGAGAGGCGCTCCTCGATCGACTCCCGGAGCATCCGCTGCAGGTCGCGCGGGTCGGTCGTGTTGTAGCGCTGCACCTTAGCGCGCAGGTCGTCGACGACCTCCTCGGTGACGGTCGGGCCGAAGTCGGCCTTCAGCAGGGCGTCTTCGAGATCGTTCCAGGTGTCGGCGTCGATGGTGCGCTTCTGGAACATGCCCCGGAGGGCACCCGAGAGCGACCAGGGGGTGCGGTCGGCCACGGGGTCAGCCGATCCGCTCGGCGACCTCACGGGCCGACGGGTTGGTGGCGGTCGAGCCGTCGGGGAAGACGACGGTCGGAACCGTCTGGTTGCCGCCGTTGACCGCGGCCACGAGCTCGGCCGTGCCCTCGACCTCCTCGATGTTGACCTCGGTGTAGCCGATGCCCTGCTTGTCGAGCTGCGACTTCAGCCGGGCGCAGTAGCCGCACCAGCTGGTCGAGAACATCGTGATCGAGCCGGCTGCGGGGGTGAAGGTGGCGATGTCGGCCATCAGGCGTCTCCGTCGAACATGGTGGTGACCGAGCCGTCGGAGAAGACCTCGTGGATGGCTCGGGCGATGAGGGGGGCGATGGGGAGCACCGTGAGGCGGTCCCAGTGCTTCTCGGGCGGAAGCGGGAGGGTGTCGGTGACGACGACCTGGTCGATGAACTCCGACTGCAGGATCTGCGTGGCCGGGTCGGAGAACACCGCGTGGGTGGCGGCGACCACGACGCCCGTGGCCCCGTTGGCCTTCAGCGCCTCGGCGGCGGCCACGATGGTGCGGCCGGTGTCGATGAGGTCGTCGACGAGGAGGCACACGCGGCCGTTCACGTCTCCGACGATCTCGTGCACGCTCACCTGGTTGGGCACCCGCGGGTCGCGGCGCTTGTGGATGATGGCGAGCGGCACACCGAGCTTGTCGCTCCAGATGTCGGCGACGCGCACGCGACCCATGTCGGGGCTCACGACCGTGAGGGTGGCGGGGTCGAGCGACTTCCGCATGTGCTCGAGCAGCACGGGCATGGCGAAGAGGTGGTCGACGGGGCCGTCGAAGAAGCCCTGGATCTGCGCGGCGTGCAGGTCGACCGACATGATGCGGTCGGCGCCCGCGGCCTTGAAGAGGTCGGCCACGAGGCGGGCCGAGATGGGCTCGCGGCCGCGGCCCTTCTTGTCCTGGCGGGCATAGGGGTAGAACGGTGCGACCACGGTGATGCGCTTGGCGCTCGCGCGCTTGAGGGCGTCGACCATGATCAGCTGCTCCATCAGCCACTCGTTGATGGGGGCGGTGTGCGACTGGATGACGAAGACGTCGCTGCCGCGCACGCTCTCGCCGTAGCGGATGTAGAGCTCACCGTTGGCGAACGTGCGCGCCTCGGTCTCGACGAGGTCGGTGCCGAGTTCGGCCGCGATGTCCTCCGCCAGCTTCGGATGCGCTCGTCCTGAGACGACGACGAGACTCTTCTCTCCGCTGGCCTTGATTCCGGACACCTATTCTCCGCTCTGTACGGCCGATTCGGCCTGCTCGTGCCCTGCACCGTCGGGCCCCGCTGCTCGCGCGGCCGTCGCGGCGTCCGATCCGGGCCGATTCGACTCGACCCACCCGGCCATGTTCCTCTGCGGCGCCACGTTGATCGCGAGCGAACCGGCCGGAACGTCCTTCCGGACCACCGTTCCGGCCCCCGTGTAGGCGCCGTCACCAATCCTAACCGGGGCGACGAAGACGTTGTGCGATCCGGTGCGCACGTGCGACCCCACCTGGGTGCGGTGCTTGTTCACGCCGTCGTAGTTCGCCGTGATCGTGCCCGCCCCCACGTTGGAGCCGGTGCCGACCTCGGTGTCGCCGATGTAGGAGAGGTGCGGCACCTTGCTGCCGGCGCCGATGTGCGAGTTCTTCGTCTCGACGAACGTGCCGATCTTGCCGTCCTCGTCGAGCACCGTGTTGGGGCGGAGGAACGCGAACGGGCCGACGGATGCGCGCGGGCCGATCACCGAGAGCGTCGCGTCGGTGCGCTTCACGACGGCGCCCTCCCCCACCTCGCAGTCGACGAGCGTGGTGTCGGGCCCCACGACGGCACCGCTCGCGATGCTCGTGGCACCCTTGATCTGGGTGCCGGGGAGCAGGGTCACGTCGGGGGCGAGGCTCGCCTTGAGGTCGATCCAGGTGGTCGCCGGATCCTGCACCGTCACGCCGTTCAGTTGCCAGCCGCGCACGATCAGCGCGTTGAGCTTCGCGGCCGCCTCGGAGAGCTGCGCACGGTCGTTGACGCCGGCCACGAGCCACGACTCGGAGACGGGCACGGCGGCCACGTCGGATCCGGCGCGGCGGAGGAGGCCGATGACGTCGGTGAGGTACTTCTCGCCCTGCGCGTTGGCCGTGGTGACCTGGGCGAGCTGGTCGCGGAGCTCGGCGAGGCCGAAGACGTAGACGCCCGCGTTGATCTCGCGGAGGGCGAGCTCGGAGTCGGTCGCGTCCTTCTGCTCGACGATGCGGTCGAGCATGCCGTCCGCGGTGCGCACGATGCGGCCGTAGCCTGTCGCGTCGTCGGGCTCTGCCGAGAGCAGGGTGGCCTTGGCGCCGCTCGCGCGGTGGCCTTCGATGAGGTCTGCGAGCGTCGCGGCGTCCAGCAGGGGCACGTCGCCCGAGACCACGAGCACGTCGCCGTCGAAGTCGTCCGGCAGGGCGGTGAGCGCCTGCTCGACGGCTCGGCCGGTGCCGGGCAGCTCGTCCTGGTCGACGACGAGGGAGGAGGGGAAGTGGTCGTGGATGACCTCGACCACGCGGTCGCGCTCGTGCCGCACCACGCTCACCGTGTAAGCGGCGTCGAGCTGCCCGGCGGTGGCGAGCACGTGACCGATGAGGGGCACCCCCGCGATCTCGTGCAGGAGCTTCGGGGTGGACGACTTCATTCTCGTGCCCTGGCCGGCGGCCAGGACGATGATGGCGAGTCGGGTGTCGGTCATGCGGTGCCTCCTTGTTCGCGCGCCGGCGCGCTGCTCCGCCTCCAGGGTTCGAACCTAGACCTAACAGCTCCAAAGGCTGTCGTGCTGCCATTACACCAAGGCGGAACACCGGGTGTCCGATGCAATGAACCAGTCTGCCAGACCCGGGCTGGGGATAATGGGGGGATGAGCACCAGGGATCCGCGCGACACGGTCGACGAGATCGTGGAGGCGTGGATGCGTGAGCACCCCGACCTCGACTTCTCGCCGCTCAAGGTGCTCTCGCGGGTGTCGCGGCTCGCCAAGCAGCTGGAGCGGACGCGCCGAGCCTCCTTCGCCACCGCCGACCTCGAGACGTGGGAGTTCGACGTGCTCGCCGCGCTCCGCCGCGCCGGGGGCCCGCACGAGCTCAGCCCGAAGGCGCTGCTCGAGCAGACCTACGTGTCGAGCGGCACCATGACGAACCGCATCGACGGGATGGTGCGGCGGGGGCTCGTGGAGCGGCGCACCGACCCCAACGACGGCCGCGGCGTGCTCGTGTCGATGACCCCGGAGGGCCGCGACCGCGTCGACGCCGCCATCTCCCACCTGGTCGCGGCCGAGTCCGAGCTCCTCTCGGGCCTCAACAAAGTCGACCAGGAGCGCCTCGCGGCCCTCCTCCGCCGCCTCAGCATCGAGATGGCCTGACCCGACCCGGCACTTCGTCCCGCTCTGCGCTCGCCAAAGCGGGACGAACTGCCGGATCGGTGATCAGTCGAGGAGTTCGGAGAGTTCGAGCCAGCGGGTCTCGTGGTCGGCGATCTGGGACTCGAGGGTCTGGAGCTCGGAGGTGAGGGCGCCGAGGCCGACGTAGTCGGACTGGTCGAACTCCGCGATGCGGTGGTGCAGGGTGTCGATCTGGCCGGTGAGCTTGTTGATCTTGCGCTCGAGCGAGGAGCGCTCCTTCTCCGCGTTCCGGAGCTCGGCACCCGTGAGCGCCGGAGCGCCCGACGCGGTCGTGGCGGCCGCAGCACCGCCGGAACCCGCTGCGGGCAGGCTCGAGGAGGTGCCGCCGGGCCCGCGGTCGCGCGCACGCGCATCCGCCGAGCCCGCCCCCTGCGAGCGCAGCGTGAGGTACTGCTCGAGGCCGCCGGGGAGGTGACGGAAGCGGTGGTCGAGCACCGCGTACTGCTGGTCGGTGACGCGCTCGAGCAGGTACCGGTCGTGCGAGACCACGAGGAGCGTGCCGGGGAACGAGTCGAGGAGATCCTCGAGGGCCGCGAGCATGTCGGTGTCGAGGTCGTTGGTGGGCTCGTCGAGGATGAGCACGTTCGGCTCGTCGAGGAGGATCAGCAGGAGCTGCAGGCGGCGCTTCTGGCCTCCGCTCAGGTCCTTCACCGGGGTCATCAGCTGCGCGCTCGTGAAGCCGAGGCGCTCGAGCAGCTGGCCCGGCGTGAGCTCCTTGCCCCCGGCCACGTAGGAGGTGCGGTAGCGGCCGATGACCTCGCTCACGCGATCGTTCTTCACGTCCTCGAGCTCCGCGAGCTGCTGGGTGAGGGTGGCGATCTTGACGGTCTTGCCGCGCTTGACGCGCCCGGTCGTGGCCTCGACCGCTCCCGTCACGAGACCGAGCAGGGTCGACTTGCCGGCCCCGTTCACGCCGAGGATGCCCGTGCGCTCGCCCGGCGCGATCCGCCACTCGACGCCCTCGAGCACGAGCTTGTCGCCGAACGAGACCGAGACGTCGAGGATGTCGACGACGTCCTTGCCGAGACGGGCGGTGGCCATCTGGGTGAGCGAGACGGTGTCGCGCACGGGAGGCTCGTCGGCGATCAGCTCGGCCGCCGCGTCCATGCGGAACTTCGGCTTCGAGGTGCGGGCGGGGGCTCCCCGGCGGAGCCACGCGAGCTCCTTCTTCATGAGGTTCTGCCGCTTCGACTCCATGACGTTAGCCATGCGGTCACGCTCGACCCGCTGCAGGATGTACGCCGCGTAACCGCCCTCGAAGGGCTCGATGATGCGGTCGTGCACCTCCCAGGTGTCGGTGGAGACCTCGTCGAGGAACCACCGGTCGTGCGTCACGACCGCGAGCCCTCCGGAGCCCGCGGGCCAGCGGCGCTTCAGGTGCTGGGCGAGCCAGGCGATGCCCTCGACGTCGAGGTGGTTGGTGGGCTCATCGAGGAAGACGACGTCCCAGTCGCCCACGAGGAGTGCCGCGAGCGCGACCCGGCGACGCTGGCCGCCCGAGAGGGTGCCGATGACGGCGTTCCAGTCGACGTCGCCGAGGAGGCCGCCGATGACGTCGCGGACGAGCGGGTCGCCCGCCCACTCGTGCTCGTCGAGGTCGCCGACGACGGCCTGGGCCACCGTCTTCGTGGAGTCGACGGTGTCGGCCTGGTCGAGCATCCCGAGCGTCACGCCGCGTCGGCGCGTCACGCGGCCGCTGTCGGGTTCGATGCGGCCGGAGAGCAGGGAGAGCAGGGTCGACTTGCCGTCGCCGTTCCGGCCGACGATGCCGATGCGGTCGCCCTCGTTCAGGCCCACGGTCACGGAATCGAAGATGACCCTGGTCGGATATTCGAGATGGAGCGCCTCAGCGCCCAGGAGATGAGCCACCCGTCGAGGCTACCGTGCCGCGGCTGGGCGACGGCCCGGCCCGCGTACACTGTGCGGGTGCCCTCGGATCGCCGGTCGTTCTCGCTTCGGATCAACCGGAGGAAGGTGAAGCTCCGGCAGGTCGACAGAGCGACCCGCAGCTTCGAGCTCTCGGTGGGCGGTGTCGCGCAGTCGGTCGTCTCCCTGCAGGATCCGCGTCGCCTCGCCTACCCGTACATACGCCACATCGGCCGGATGATCGATGCGGTCGCGCCCGCCGGCGCTCCCCTGAGGGTCGCGCACCTGGGAGCGGGTGGCCTCACGGTGCCGCGCTACGTGGAGGTGACGCGCCCCGGCTCGGAGCAGGTCGTGGTGGAGTTCGAGCGCGAGGTGCTCGAGGCCGTGCTCGAGGCGCTGCCGCTGCCCGAGCCGAACGGCATCGACGTGCTCTACGGGGATGCCCGCGAGATCGCCTCCGCACCGGTTGCACCGCCGTGGCAGGACGCCGCCTTCGCGGTGGTCGACCTGTGGGACGCCGCGATCATCCGCGCCCACGTCGCCAGCCGGGAGTTCTACGCGCTCGTCGCGGCCCGCCTGGCAGCGGGCGGTGTGGTGGCCGTGAACCTGCTCGACGGGCATCCTTTCGACTACGCCCGCCGGCAGGCGGCGACGCTCGCGGGCCTGTTCGCGCACGTGGCCGTGGTGCTCGACTTCGAGCCCGAGGACGACGAAGGACCGCTCGGCAACGTCGTGGTGGTGGCGAGCGACGCGCCGCTCGCGGTGACGGAGCGCCCGGAGCTGCTCGGTGAGCCGCGGCCGCACCTGCTGCACGGGGCGGAGCTCGAGCGGTGGATCGGCGGAGCGCTGCCGATGACCG
>NZ_JAHFUY010000062.1 GCF_023264895.1 Herbiconiux sp.
TACAGCCGACTTGACACAAGATGTGCCAAGTCGGCGCCTATTCGCGCATTTACTGTCAAGTCGCCGTCCCGCGGTGGGGCCGCCCCACCTCCAGCGCTCGCGACCGCGCGCGACTTGACAGAAGTTGGGCCTAAAAGCGTCGACTTGGCACAAGATGTGTCAAGTCGACGGCTTTAGGCCCATCAAGTGTCAAGTGAACGCGGTACGGCGGGCAGAGCGGACCACAAGCGGGGGCGTGCCTGCGGCAGCGGGCGGGGGTGATTCAGGGGGTGGGGGTCAGGAGGGTGCAGGCGACGGTGGCCGACCAGGTGGGGGGATGGACGGGGAGGGCCACCTCCTCGGGGGCGTCCGGTGCCTCGCAGGCCGTCTCCCCCGTGCGCACGGTGTCCGTCCACTCGGGGCCCGAGGTGCGGATGGAGGAGCCGGCGGTGCCGACGAGCTGCCACGCGATCAGCGCGGCCGCCCCGGCGGCCACCGCGGCACCCAGTACGGCACCCGCGATCCGCGACGCGCGGAGCATCCGGCCACCACGGCCCGCACCCTCCGGTCCCTCACCCCCACCCTCACCCGAGGCCTCTGAGTCGCGTCGAAGTGTTCCCATTCCGGCCGTTACGCCCCGAATGACGACACTTGGACGCGACTCACCGCCGGGCGCGGGCGGGCGGGGGCGGGCGGGGGCGGAGGCGGGCGCGAGGAGGACCGTGATCGCGAGCACCACGATGGCCAGCACGCACATCGCGGGGACGACGCCGTAGCGGAGCGGGCCGAGCGCCTCCCACTGCTCGCGCCCGAACTGCGCGTAGAAGAAGGCGGGGTTCGGGTTGAGCACGAATCCCGCGGTCCAGAGCACCACCGCACTCCAGGCGAGCACGCCCGCGGCGATCGCACGCTCCCGCCCGCCGCGCACGAGCACCAGCGCCAGCGCTCCGGCCAGGAGCGCGAGAGCCGCGGCAACCACCCAGCCACCGGTCGCGAGCACGAGGTTCGCCGCGTGGAACTGCCCGAGGAACGGCATCAGGACCGCATTGACCGCGAACCCCAGCACCGTCGACAGCACATCCGGCAGCACGGGCGGCCGGGCGGCCCGGTCGCTCAGAAGCGTCGTCACGAGCTGCACCGCGAAGGCGAGCACGAGTGCCGCCCGCACCGGCAGCCCCGCGCGCTCCCGCCACCGCAGCAGCAGGAACGGCAGCACGGCGAACGGCAGGACCACCGCCGCCTGGATCTCGGAGAGCCCGACGGCGAGCGCGAGCACCCCGACGAGCATCCCCGCTGCGCGCGTGCGCGGCCGGATGAGCACGAGCCAGGGCGCGAGCCACAGCAGCAGCCAGTGCAGGTTGGCGGCGTTGCCCAGCACCTCGAAGCTCACGGTCGGCACGATCACCACGAGCCCGGCGAGCACGCACCGGGCAGGCAGCCCGAACCGCCCGGGCAGCGCGGCCACGACGTCGCGCGACGCGACGAACACGAACGCCCCCACGCCCCCCGCCACGAGACACGTGCCCACCCCGATCCCCACGCCGAACCACTCCAGCGGCAGCACCGCCACCACGAGGTCGGCCAGGATGCGCGGCACGAGGTGCAGGTAGCCGTCGTAGGGCGAGAACCAGGTGGCGAACGGCCCCTCGGCGAGCCGCTGGGTGAGGAAGACCGCGCCGTCCTCGGCCCAGACGACGCCGAGATCCGCAGCCGGGATGCGCAGGAACGCCACGACGGCGACCACGAGGCCCACCACGGTCGCGACGACGCCCTCGCGCAGGCCCCGCCCGGCCGTCAACTCGCCCTCACACCCGAAACGATAGGGCATGCCGCCCCGCCCGCCTCACGGCTCGCGGAGGGGCCCGGAGCTATGATGGGCGTCATGCCGACCGCCCTCGAACGCACGCTGATCGTGATGCCCGCGTTCAACGAGGAGGAGTCCGTGGCCGCCGTCGTGCGCGAGGTCTTCGCCACCGTTCCCGGCGCATCCTGCCTCGTGGTCGACGACGGCTCGGTCGACCAGACCTACCGCGAGGCCGAATCGGCGGGCGCCACCGTGCTGCGGCTGCCGATCAACCTCGGCGTGGGCGGAGCCATGCGCGCCGGCTTCAAGTACGCGCTCGAGAAGGGCTTCGCCAACGTCGTGCAGGTCGACTCCGACGGCCAGCACGACCCGGCCGGCATCGCCGAGCTCGTGGAGCGCCTCGACGACCACGACCTCGTGCTCGGCGCCCGGTTCGCCGGGGTCGGCCAGTACACGGTGCGCGGCCCGAGACGCTGGGCCATGGTGGTGCTCTCGTCCATCCTGAGCCGGCTCACCAGGACGAAGCTCACCGACACCACCTCCGGCTTCCGGGCCAGCGGGCCGCGGGCCGTCGCCCTGTTCGCCCAGCACTACCCCTCGGAGTACCTCGGCGACACCGTCGAGTCGCTCGTGATCGCCGCCCGCGCCAAGCTCACCGTCACCCAGGTGGCCGTGGCCATGCGCCCGCGGGCCGGCGGCACGCCCTCGCACAACCCCTACAAGGCCGCCGTCTACCTGGCCCGCGCCGGCATGGCGCTCTTCGTGGCCCTCATCCGCCCGCCCGTCGCCCTGCGCGAACCCGTCGTGAGTCTCTGAACGCGTCGCCATGAACACAGTCACCTACGTCTTCGGCATCATCGCGGCGCTCATCGCCCTCGCCGTCGTGATCGAGTCGCTCCGCCGCCATCACCTCCGCGAGCGCCACGCGGTGTGGTGGCTGCTCGCCGGGCTCGTAGCCCTCGTGGTGAGCGTCTTCCCGGACACGCTGGGCTGGGCGGCCGCACTCGTGGGCGTCACGGTGCCCACGAACCTGGTCTTCTTCCTCAGCATCGCCGTGCTGGTGCTCGTCTCCATCCAGCACTCCGGCGAACTCACCGAGCTCGAAGCCGAGACCCGTACCCTGGCCGAGACCGTGGCCCTGCAGGATCTCCGCATCAAGGAGCTCGAGAAGGCCGTCGCCGACGCCCTGCAGCCACGCCGCAATCCGTAAGGCACCCATGACGTTCGTCCCCTCCGCCGCCGCCCTCCGCGCGCAGCTCGCCCACCCGCACCGCTCGGCCGGCCGGCACTTCCTGCTGCCGTGGCTGCTGCTGGCCCTGCTCGGCACGCTCTGGGCGGTCGCCACACCCATCGGCGGGTCTCCGGATGAGCCGGCGCACGTCGTCAAGGCCGCCTCGGTGGTGCGCGGTGAGCTGCTGCCGGCCGAGATGATCACCACCGGCGGCGTGCTGCACGTGCCCGCCGCCTTCGCGGCCGAGTACGCGCAGGGGTGCTTCGCCTTCTTCGCCGACACCCCCGCATCCTGTGCGCCTGGCTTCAGCGGCGACCCGGGCGAGATCGTCGAGACATACTCGTCGGCGAGCCTCTACAACCCCGTCTACTACATGCTCGTGGGCTGGCCTTCCCTCGTGCTGCCCGACACGAGCGGCATCTACGCCATGCGCATCATGAGCGCCGTGCTCACCTCGCTCTTCCTCGCCGCCGCCTTCTGGGTGGTGGCGGCCTGGCGGCTCCCACGCGTGCCGAGCCTCGGCATCCTGATCGGCATCACGCCGATCGTGCTCTACCTCATGGGCACGGTGAACCCCAACGCGCTCGAGTTCACGGGCGGCCTCGCGCTCTTCGCGGCGATGCTCGGGATCGTGCTCGACCCGCAGGAGAAGCTGCTCGGCTCCCGGCTCGCCCTCGTGGTGGTGGCGGCGTCCCTGGTGTCGAACACGCGCGGCATCTCCCCGCTCTGGGTGGCCCTTCTCCTCGTGCTGCCGCTGGTGCTGCTGAAGGGCCGGGAGCTGGGTGCTCTGCTGAAGCGCCCGGGTGTGATCGTGAGCATCCTCCTCATCGGCATCACGGCGCTCTACAGCGCGTGGTGGACCCTCTCGAGCAACTCCCTCGGCACCGGCCCGAACACAGGGCCCGAGATCGTGCAGACGAACCCCGGCGTGGGGCTCACACCGGTGGAGGGCTTCATCGGGGAGCTCGGCAACACCTACCTGCGGATCCGGCAGATGGTGGGGATCCTGGGCTGGCTCGACACTCCCCTGTCTCCGCCGCTGTACTTCATCGCCTACGCCCTGTTCGGGCTGCTCGTGCTCGGCGTGGTGCTGTTCGTGCGCGGGCGCAGACTCGTGTTCGTGGTGCTGACGGCGCTCGCGTTCTTCTTCCTGCCCGCCTTCATCCAGTCGTTCTACGTCACCAAGGGCGGCTTCATCTGGCAGGGCCGCTACACGCTCGTGCTCATGATGGCGCTGCTGCTCGGCATGGCCGCCTGCATCGCGTCGAGCGACCGCTTCGTGCGCTGGCAGCAGCGGGTCGACGAGCGCGGGATGCTCGTGGGCAGCGCGCGGCGCGGGCGCGGCGTGGTCACGGCTCTCGCCTGGCTGACCGGCATCGCCTGGGCCTTCATCGTCTCGTGGGCGTTCCTCACCACGATGCGCCGGATGACGGTCGGCTACTCGGTCGACTGGCTGCAGATGTTCGAGGCGGGGGCCTGGGAGCCGCCGCTCGGCGCCCTGCCGCTCATGATCGCATTCGCCGTGGTCTCGCTCGGCCTCGCGATCACGGTGGCCGCGGGCTTCCGCGACCCGCGGCCGGAGCCGGTGATCGAGGAGTACGACGCCGTGCCGCCGGTCGACGGCTACGCGGCGGCTCCGCGCATCTGAGCCGTCCGCCACACAGCCCCGTGGCCCCGCGGCCGCACAGCCGCGCCGCCGTGCCGCCGCGCCGCTCCTAGAGCTGTGAGCCGATCCACTCCTGGAGCCCGGCGACCCCGCGGTCCAGCGGCCAGCGCGGCTCCCACTCGAGGGCGCCGAGCGTGGCGTCGATGCGGCACTCCGCGTGGCGCACGTCGCCGTCGCGGTACTTGCCGGTGATGTGCGGGGCAGGCGCCGAGTAGTAGGCGGCGATGGCCTCGGCGAGCTGCAGGATGGTGGTGCCGACGCCCGACCCCACGTCGAACGTCGGGGTGCCTGCCTCGATGCCCGTCGCGGGCTCCTCGGCGAGGGCGGCCACGAAGGCGTCGGCCACGTCGTCGATGTAGACGAAGTCGCGCGTGATCAGGCCGTCCTCGTAGATCGGGATGCTCTCGCCGCGGCGGGCGAGCTGGCTGAACAGCGAGACGATCCCGGTGTAGGAGTTGACGAGCGACTGGCCCGGGCCGTAGACGTTCTGCAGGCGCAGGACGGTGAGCGCCGTGTCGCGGGCGTTGACCCAGGCGGAGAGGATGTTCTCCTGCGCGAGCTTCGTGGCGCCGTAGACGCTCGTGGGCTTGGGCACGGTGAGCGCCGCCGTGCTCGGCAGCGGGCGGGCTCCCGCGAAGTCCCACTGACCGGCCTCGAACTGCGCGTGCGAGCGCTGGCCCGGGTAGAAGATGTCACCGCCGTTGCGCTCCCACGCACCCTCGCCGTAGACGGCGCGGCTCGACGAGAGCAGGAACCGCTCGGGCACGATGCCGTGCCGGCCGAGCGCATCGAGCATCACGGTGGTGCCGACCACGTTCACGTGCGCGTGCCGGGTGGCCTCGTCGAGCGACTGGGCCGTGCCGGTCTCGGCGGCCAGGTGGATGACGACGGTGGGCTGCACCTCGGCGAGCACCGCATCCCAGACGGCCGGGTCGGTGACGTCGCCCACCACGAGCTCGGCCGCCTCGTGCAGCGCAGCGGGGCGCTCCTGCACCTCGTGCACCTGCGGGTGCAGCGAGTCGATGACGACCCACTTCCCCACCGCGCCGGCCAGGCGCTCGGAGAGGGCGCAGCCGATGAAGCCGGCACCTCCGGTGACGATCACGCGGTGCGCGCTCAACTCGCTCATGGTGCAGCAGACCTTCCGTTCGACAGCTGTCGCCTTCCGAGACGACCCTGAACACCTTAGCGGGTCGCTCCACCCCGCCCCGGCGGGCTCAGCGCCCGAGCCAGAGCACCGCGGGCACCCGGCCCTCGGCGCTGGAGATGGTGCCGACCTCGACGGGCTGGTCGAAGAGGGCACGCGCGCCGACCACACGGTCGACGGGCAGCGATCCCGTGGAGCCGAACTGCACGAGCCCGCCCCCGCTCTGCACCTCGGCGAGTCCGTCGAAGCGCACCACCTGCCCCGACTCGGTGACCAGTTCGATCCGGCCCGACACGGTGCCCGATCCGGAGACCGGCTTGACCATGATCCCGATGGAGGCCACCGAGGCCTCCTTCACGGCCTCGGGCACGCCGAGCGTGTAGCTCGTCTGCTCGACGGCCTGGGCCGGTGCGCCGGAGAACTGCACGTCGTTGCTCGAGGCCGGCCCCGGCCCGAGGTCGCGGCAGTCGCGCCCGTACAGCCAGCCGAACGGGCCGATCGGGATGCAGACGATCTCGTCGTCCGAGGCGAGGGCTCCCGCCTGGTTCTGCCACTGGGAGACGTCGGCGCTCCCCACCGAGAGCGGGGTGCTCGCCGCGGCCACCGAGCCGAGCCATCCGGATGCGCCGAACCAGATCGCGAACAGTCCCACCGCGAGCGCGGTCGCGAACCCGCCGAGCCAGGGCAGTCCCTTCAGCGCGTCGCGCCGGCGCACGACGGCCGGATGCTCGAACAGCGCCGAGAGGAGGGCCGCGGCGATCGCGAAGAGCCCGATGGCCGAGCCGATCAGTCTCCGCTCGGGGTCGGCGGCGACGAGGTCGAGCGAGCCGCCGAAGGTGCTGCTGAAGCTCACGCCGTTCAGCAGCATCGCGAACAGGATCGAGGAGACGGCCGCCACCACGAGAGCGGAGGCCGAGCTGCGGGCGAAGGCCACGAGCGCGGCGAGCCCGAGCAGCACGACGACTCCGGCGATGGCGAAGACGGTGTCGAGGGCTTCGGTCTCCGATCCCACGACGAGGCGCCCCAGCCAACCCACGAAGTAGGCGAGCGACCAGAACACCTTCGAGAGGATCCCCGCGTCGCTGCCCTGGTAGATCATGCTCGAGCTGAGCGAGATCACGAGCTGCACGAACTGCACGAGACCGGCCAGGAGGGTGACGGCCGCGATGAACCGGAAGCGCCGCCGCGAGACGAGGGCCGCGAGCACGATGACCGGCAGCACGGTGAGCACGGCGGGCTTGGAGAGCATGAGGAACGGGAGCACCCACATCCACAGCGGAGCCTCCCGACGGCGCTCGAGCAGGGCCCAGGCGGCGATGAAGAGGGCGAGCAGGATGACGAAGTAGGTGAAGTTGATGTAGGTGCGGGTCTGGTAGTCGGCCACCAGCAGCGTGGCCATCGCCACCGCGAACCGGAGGTAGTCGTTCGGCAGCACCGTGCGGAAGATCGGAAGGCAGACCGCACCCGCGAGCACCGCCGCGCCGAGCACCGCCACGGCCGAGTAGTAGTAGGGGATGCTCGTGATCGGCAGGTCGAGCACCGTGCCGAGGAGGCCCGCGACGCGCTGCGGGAACGGGATGTAGCCGGCGTCGGTGGAGAAGAGCTGCTCGTACCACGGCATCGAGACCGCGTTGGCGTAGTAGTTGGTGGCCATCTCGGCCCACATCTGGCCCCGCAGCAGCATGCTCCCCTGTGTCAGCAGCTGGTGCGCCGGGTAGAGCACGATCACGAGGGCGAACAGCACGAAGGCCGGCACGGGGCTGCGCGTCGACTGCGGTGGTTCGGGGAACAGGCGGTCGCGCAGCGCCCCGACCCGTGCCAGGCCCAGCCGTTCCCCCAGCCGTCCGGCCATCACCGCTCCCCCGTCACTCGCCGAACACCTGTTCGGCGGCCTTCTCGATCTCGCTGAAATCGTGCCACGCCACGGTGTGCGGGTCGCTCGACGCGCCGTGCAGCCGGAAGCCCCGGCCGCTCGCGATGGCGCCCTTGTCGATCAACCGGGCCACGGGGGCGTCGAAGTCGTTGTCGCCGATGAACCACACGTGCTCGAGGAGGCCAGGCGCCACGCGCTCGAAGAGCAGCTCGAACGGGGCGAGCGAGGCCTTCTCGTGGGGCGTCTCCTCGGAGCACACGATGTGGTCGATGTAGCGAGCGAGATCGAGGTGGATGATCTTGCGGAACTGGATCTGCGCGGTGAGGTCGGTCACGATCGCCGTGGTCACGCCGTTGTAGCGGAGCGTCTGCAGGAGGTCGAGCGCCCCCGGCCGCAGCGTGGCCGCCGAGATGTAGGTGCGCCAGTACTCCTGCTCCATGGTGAGTGCGATCTGCGGTTCGCTCCGCACGCCGATGAGCTCGAGGGCCTCGTGGCAGTAGAGCAGGCGGCTGTGGCTCGAGGCGGTGGCGCCGAGCCGTGCCTTCACGTTCTCGCGCGCCGTCGAGAGGGCGCGCTCGAACGCCGTCGCCTTCACCCCGAGCTGCGCCGAGGCGAACGCCAGCAGCGCCGCTGTTCCGGCACGGTGGCTCGGCTCGTATTCGTAGAGGGTGTCGTCGAGGTCGAAGACCACGAGCCCCGGCTGTGCTTCTGTCATGCTCTCTCCCATCGGTTGGCCCTGCGCTCCAGGAGGGCCGCGACCACGATCAGCTGCATCACCCCGCGGCTCTTGCTGAGCCACTGCGGCGGGTCGACGAAGAGCTCCTCGGGGCGCGGGATGAGGCTGGCCGCCACGGCCCGCGTGTCGGAGGAGTCCATCAGCTCCGGATGCACCGTCAGCTTGATCAGCCCAGGGGTGTCGAGGTACTCGATCGTGGCGGGGCAGTTGGCGAGTGCCGTGAGGCTGCGCTGCAGGGCCTCGGTGAACGAGAAGTCGCGGAGGTACGCCACGAGCCGGAGCTCGATGGGTCCCTCGAGCACGGCGTCGTGCTCCGGCAGCTCGCGCACGCTCTCGATCCGGAACTCGACGTCGGCGAGGGCGGCCTGCGGCGTCACGAAGCTCGCGGCGTGGCCCACCCGGCGCTCGATCGACTGCACGACCTTCTCGACGCTGTGGCCCCGCTCCCCCACGTCGCGGTTGATCTTGAGCTGCCGGCGCAGCCGCTCGTCCATCGACATGAAGACACCCAGGTCGCTCGCGCGGCGGATCTCGGCCGAGGCCAGCACGTGCAGGCCGTTGACCACCACGAGCTCGCGCTGCTGGATGGGCCGCTGCTTGGTGAACCGGCCGCGGGCGTGGTCGTAGTGCTTTCCCTGGATGGCACGCCCGCGCATGAGGCTCACGGCGTCCTTGGTCATGGTCGACAGGTCGTTGTTCGCGGGGTGCAGGTGGGTGGAGATCTCCCAGATCGGCGCCCCGCGCTCGTAGAGGTGGTAGTCGTCGCCGAAGAGGAACGCCGTGGCCTTCTCCCCGAAGACGTTGGCGAGCGAGACGCACAGCGTGTCCTTGCCCGTGCCGCTGTCCCCCGCGATGGCGACCGACAGGGGCATCCGGCTCAGCCGGTACTCGTCGAACCGCACCTGGGCGGCGCGGTAGAGCATGATCAGGGCGGCGGCTCCGAGCACCACGGTGACGGTGGCCAGGATCGGGCCGACCTCACCGGCCGCGTTGACGAACGCACCGGCCTCGGCGAATCCGGATCCGGATCCGGTCAGGTCGCCGTCGACGAGGCCCGCCCGCCAGTTGGCCCCCGACGCACGCAGGGCGAGGGTGATCGTCGCCACGAGCCAGAACCACCACACGAGCCAGACCGATCGCGGGCTCAAGAGCACCGAGAGCACGGCGAGGAACGGCACCGCCCAGAGGTACCAGCCCGGGCTCGCGGGGGTGAGCAGGGTCACGGCGGTGAGGGTGATGCCGATCAGCAGCACCAGGAGGTCGGGGTTGCCGCGCTTGGAGCGGTACTGCAGGGCGAGCAGGGCGCTGTAGACGATGGGCAGCAGCACGATCACGAGCCCGGGCCCGAGATCGGCGGAGTAGGCGAAGATCGACTGGCTGATGGGGGTCTCGAGCACCATCGCCCGGTAGCCGGGCAGCAGAGCGGGCGCGACCGTGAGGAGCACCCCCGGCAGCAGCCCGAGCAGGTAGGGCCGGAGGAACCGCCGGAATCGCACGTTCCGCAGCAGGAACACGACGATGAGCGGCGGCAGCAGCGCCGACGAGAACTTCGCGGCGATGGCGAGGCCCCCGATGAGCCCGGCGAGCGCCCAGTGCCGCTTCTTCAGCGCGAGTGCGCTCGCGAACATGAGCAGCGTCGGCAGCAGATCGAGCTGCCCGTGCACGTAGGCCGCGTAGAAGACGATCGGCGACGCCGCGAGCAGCATGAGCGCCGTCTGCGCCCGGAGCCCCGGCCACTTGGCCACGAGGTACCAGAGCGCCGCCTCGAGCACGAGGGTGCCGAGGGCCACGCCGATCTGGATCGACCAGGGGCCGGGGAGCCACGCCGTGATGAACCCGAAGAGTCCGTAGTAGACGAGCATGACGGGCCCGTAGGGGAACGCCGCCTGGTCGCCGCCCGCGTCGAGGAAGCTCTGCCACGGGTCGATCGAGGGGTGGGCGAAGGCATGGCCCAGGAACGGGGTGAACCACTGCGTGTGCGACTGCGGCACCACCGTGACGATCACGGCGAGGCGGGCGAGGATGCCGAGGGCGATGACCGTCGGGGCCGCGCGCCGGGATCGGAGGATCCGAGCGATCACGGAGACCACCAGGAGGCGCCCGGCCGGTTCCAGACCTCCGGGCGCTTGCTGCAGACACCGTGGAGCGGCACTCCGGCCTCGGTGAAGCGCTGCGTGATGGTCTCGAACTCGGGTTCGAGGGGCCGGCCCTGCAGCTCGGGACTGACCACCATGATCCGGAACCCGTGCTCGGCCAGGCGCGCGAGCGCATCCGCCTCCGGCCAGGCGCCGGTGAAGGAGTCGAGCCAGACCCAGTCGGGGCGTGGCGAGAGGGCCAGAGCGGTCTCGACCGACTCGTACTCGGAGACGCGCACCATCGTGCGGGTCTCGCCGCGGGCGAGGGTGCGCACGAGGAAGGGGAAGGACTGGTCGAGGTAGGCCCAGTCGGTCACGCCGTGCCGCGCGAGCGCCTCCTCGATCCGCGGTTCGAGCCCCTCCTCCTTCGTGTTGAGCACGATGAAGCGGTGGCGGTAGTGCTCGAGCCAGTCGTCGAAGTCCGGGCCGTCGGTGAACGGGTCGTGCACGAGGATGAGGCGGCCGCCCTCGGAGCGCAGGTCCATCTCGACGCCGAATGCGGGATCGAGCGCGTCGAGAGCGGTCGGCTCGTTCACACGGTGGGCGCAGATCAGGGTCACAGCGACCTCCGGAGCGAGAGGCTGAAGTCGATCGTGCGCTTGATGAACTTGCGCTTGGCGGCGAAGTCGGTGTTCCAGCTCGAGGTGCCGAACTTGCGCGGCGCGAAGATCACCGGGAAGCGGCGCACCACGAACCCGAGCTCGCGCGCCTTGTAGAGCGCGAACAGGTCGAGGGCGAAGTCGTCCGGCGGCGTGCCCCAGCGCTCCAGCAGCGCCCGCGAGAACATCGTGGGCTGGGCGTTGATGTCGTTCAGCCTCGTGCGCAGCAGCACGCTCTCGAACAGCGACATGCCGGCGGTGAAGACGCGGTCGCCGAGCGGCCGGCCGTAGCGGCGCCCCTTCACGAGGATGCCGTGACGCGCCGTGAGGCCTGCGGGGGCCTCGAACAGGTCGAGGGCCCTCAGCACGTCGACGGGGTCGGTCTGCAGGTCGGCGTGGGTCCAGCCGATGATCGGGGCGACCGTCTCGGTGAGCCCCGAGACGATGCCGAAGCCGTAGCCCTTGTTCACCGGCACGTCGACCCAGCGCACGACGCCGGCTCCCGGCGTGCCGCCGGCCTCGCCGAGGAGCTCCGTGAAGACCTCGCGCGAGTCGTCCGCCGATCCGTTGTTGACGAGCACGACCTCACCGGCGCCGGCCGACGCGACGTAGGCGCAACGCGCCACGAGCTCGGGCAGCCCCCTCGCCTCGTTGTAGCAGGGGATGACCAGGGAGAAACGGGGTTCAGACGACATCGTCGCCTCCTTCACGGGTGGGCGCGGGCGTGCCGGAGCCCGCCGGCTCGCGGTGGTCGAAGACGAACAGGGACATGCCGACGAAGTTCCAGGCGGCCGAGACCCCGGTGGCCAGCACGAAGGCGAGCGGCAGGGCGAGCGGCCAGCCGGCGGGCAGCCAGGCGACCACGAGAGCGTTGATGCCCACGTTGATGCCGAGCGCCGCGAGGTAGACGGCCACGAAGATCAGCTCGCTCCACCGGCTCCGGCGCCGCCCGAAGGTGAACCGCCAGTTCACGAAGTAGGCGAAGACCGCACCGATCACGAAGCCGAGCGCTTTGGCGAGGTCGAGCTGCACGCCGAGCCACACGAGGAGGCTGTAGGCGGCCGCGTCGATGAGCACCGTGACGCCGCCCACGAAGCCGAACTTCACGAGGGAGACGAGGTGGGCCCGCCGGTCAGCCATCGGTCACCACGAATCGGCGCGGTTCGAAGGCGCGGAAGGCGGCGTCGAGATCGCGCCGCGAGGTGGGAGGCACGAGCGGGTCCGCCGCGACCGAATAGGGGTGGTTGGCCCACTTGTGGAAGCAGGACTGCCAGTAGAGCAGCGCCTCGTACTCCGCGGGCGTGCCGACGGAGGAGAAGGAGTCGACCCGGAGCGCCACGGCCGGCGTGCCGTTCCGCACGGCCCTGGCCACGAGGCTGTCGAGGTAGAACTCGCCGTTGATCCGCTCGTCGTCGTCGATCAGCGCGCGGATGAGCCGGATCGCACCGTCGCGCGAGCCGAAGCTGAAGGTGCCGATCATCACGCCGGCGTCTCCCTCGGGCTCCTGCTTGAGCCAGACGTCGCGGATCGCGCCGGTGCGGGCGTCGCCGCCCACCCAGCCGTACTGACCCGGGCGGCGGTTGGCCGCATGGTAGGGCCAGGCCACCCACGGGACGACGCCGTCAGGCCCGGCTGCGGCGATCGCCTCGTCGAAGGCGGCCGGAGACACGAGCGCCACCGCGTCGCACGCGGCGACGGTGACGGGCACGTTCTCCGGAACGGCGAGGAGCCCTTCGAGCGCCGAGGCCGCCTGCCCCTGGGACAGACCGGGCAGGCTCACGACGCGTGCCGAGAACGAGGCCGCGAGATCGGTGACCACCTCGGCCGAGGGCAGGTCGTCGCGGGTGACCACGACCGTGTCACGGCCAGGGGTCGCGCGGATGACGTGCTCGAGCACCGTCGTGCCCGAGAGCGGCAGAGCGGGCTTGGGCACGGTGTATCCGGCGTCCCGGAACCGCTGGCCGGCGCCGGAGGCGAGCACCACGCGCGCGGCGTCGGCCGACTCGGCGAGAGGCGCGCGGGTCGTCGTCCACGCGGCGATGCCACGGCTGAAGTCGCGGTACTCCTCGAAGTCCTGCGGGGTGCCCCACTGCATGAAGTGCTGCAGCTCGAGCACCTCCACCCGGCCGCCTGCGGCCAGCAGGGGCTTGTAGGTGAGGCTGAGGTAGTACTCGCCCTTCAGCAGCAGCTGCTGCTCGACCTGCGCGTCGAGCGCGTCGAGGAGGATGCGGCCGCTCGCGAACGCGTAGGTGCCGCTCGAGGCGAACTCCGAGTTCGGGTCATCGGTCCAGGGCTGCTTCTCCTGGATGTCGGCGACCCGCCCGCCCTCCAGCTTCACGTAGGCGTAGGAGGTGGAGTGCGCCATGTGCGGGTGGTAGCCGGTGTAGCAGGGGATGACGCCGTCGACCTCGCCGCTCGCCAGTCGCGCCGCCAGCACGTCGGCGTCCCAGTAGCACGTGAAGTCGCAGTAGTTCACCACGACGGCCCGGTCGGGGTCGATGTGCTCCCTGGCGGCCAGGACCGCGTCTCCCGGGCCGAGCGCCCGGTCGTCCTGGCGCACGATCGTGGCGCGGGGCCTCCGGGCGAGCAGGCGCCGCTCGAGGACGAGCCGCTCGTCGTCGAGGTGCAGGCCGTTGCAGATGAAGACCACGTCGTCCCACCCGGGGAACATGTCGATGACGTGGTCGATGACCGTCTGACCGTCCGTCTCGAGCAGGAACTTGGGCCGGTCGTAGCCCGCCTCGGTGAATCGCTTGCTCACCCCGGTCATCGGGATGACGAGCAGCGGCTTCAGCGCTTGAGGTTCTGGCGCCACTTCTCGGCCTCCCAGTTCAGGAGCGCGTGCACGTCGCGCTCGGTGAGCGAACTCGTCGGCTCGTCGCCGCCGACCTGTCTGGCCACGTCGACGAGGCTGATCGCGATCTCGACCTCGTCGGCCCCGAGCCCGCCGCGGGCCCTCACCGAGCCGTCGGCTCCCACGACGCACGGCGACTCGTCCCACGCACCCTCGCGGCCGAACGGCTGCGGACCGAGGAAGACGGCGGCGTCGGGGGTGAACGCTCCGCCCGTGAGCACCTCGGCGGCGCGGGGACCGACGGTGCCGGCCGGGTGCAGCAGCACCGGATCGCCGGCGGGGACGGGGGCCCCGGGCGCCGGCGCGGTGGCCGCCGCCTCGGGAGCGGTCTCGGTGCGGAGGAACCGCTCGACGGAGTCGAGCAGGGCTCCGGCGGCCTCACCGTCGGCGGCGCCGACCACGACGCCGTGGTTGCGCAGCAGAAGCACGAGCGGCCGTTCGGGGTCGACGTCGTCGCCGAGCTCCGCGAAGACCGCTCTGGCCAGCTCGATGCCGGGCTTGGCGTAGGGCACGACGGCCACATCGGCGCCGGGGAGATCACGGATGCGCGCAGCCGACTGCGCGGTCAGCCCCGCGGCGATGGCTCCCGTGGCGTGGGCGTGGAACACCACGCGGTGCGGCAGCAGCACGTGCAGCGCCGTCTCGATCGAGGGGCGGAGGCCCGGTGCGGCGAGCTCGGTGAGCACGTAGGGCACGAGATCCTCCGTCTCGAGCACGGCCGCTCGGGTGGTCTCGATGCCCATCGGCACGAAGATCGGCCGGTCGGCGGCCTCGCCGAGGCGGGTGCCGGAGGCCTTGATCCACATCACCCCGTCGTGCTTGAGCGAGAGGTTGCCTCCCGCCCCCTGCACGAGCCGCGGATCGGCTCCGATCCGGAGCGATTGGGCGATGAGTTCGTCGATCTCAGGAACGGCGTTCACGTCGGACACGGACCCCCACTTTCGGTGCGAACCACGTCGTCATCACGACGGACGCGGCGCCCTCATGTTAGTCGAGAAAAAGTCGAGAGATGATCGACAGTGCTCAGCCCCCGGGAACCGAGACGGAGTAGCAGCCCATGTTGCGGTTGTCGAAGGTGGCGGTGATGCAGACCTGGTGGGCTCCGGCGCCCGCCGGCACGACCGCGTCGATGCCGTGGTTGGGGCCGACGCCCGGGAAGTACGCGTCGATCCAGCCGAGCGGCTTGTCGGCCTTGACCGGTCCGCCGGAGTTGCCGTCGATCTTCACCCAGATGTAGGTGGTCTGCGTCGAGGTGCGGTCGACCGACCAGCCCTTGATCGCCACGCCGCCCTTGACCCCGGTCACGCTGTCGATCGCCGTCGCGCCGTCGGAGGGCACGTCGACGCTCCGGCAGCCGAGGCTCTGGTTGTCGAAGCTGTGCCACACGCACACCTCGTGCACACCGGCCGAGGCCGGGATGTCGATGGCGAACCCGTGGTTCGGCCCCACGCCCGGGAAGTAGTTGTCGATCCAGCTGAGCGGCTTGTCGACCTTGTAGGGCCGGCCCACGCCGTCGACGTTCACCCAGAGCCATGTGGTGGTCTTCGACAGCCGGTCGACCGCCCAGCCGCTGAGCGAGATCTTGAGCTTCGAGGTGGTCACGCTGTCCAGCGAGGCCGCGCCGCTGGAGGGGACGGTGACCTCCTTGCAGCCGAGCGGCGCCTGCTCGCTGGTGCCGATGGCGCAGATCGTGTGCTTGCCGGCAGGAACGGGGATGAAGCCGCTGAAGCCGTGGTTGGCGCCGATGCCCGGGAAGAGCTGGTTGACCCAGGCGAGCGGCTTGTTCGCCCGGATCGGGGACCCGCCGCCGCCGTCGATCGTGATCCACGCGTAGGTGGAGGCACTGCTGCCCTGCACGAGCGACCAGCCCGACACGTTCACGCCGCCGAGCACGGGCTCGACCGTGTCGAGGCTGCCGACCTCATTGAAGGGCACCGTCACGCTCCGGCAGCCGTAGGAGGTGGTCTCGAGCGTGCCGATGGCGCAGACCTGGTAGGTGCCGGGTTTGGCGGGGATGACCTCGCTGAAGCCGTGGTTCTTGCCGGCTGCCGGGAACGCCGTCGCCGCGGCATCCGAGGGCTTGTTCGCCTTGTAGCCGCGGCCGGAGCCGTTGACGTTGATCCACACGTAGGTCGCGGCGGTGCTGCGCTTGTCGAGCGTCCAGCCGTCGACCTTGATGCCGCCGAGCACGCCCGTGGCGGACGAGAAGGCGCCCGCCTCGTTGGGCGGCACCGTCACCTTGTAGCAGCCGAGCAGGATCGAGTCGACCCCGTAGATGCAGACGTTGTGGAGACCCGGCGTCGCGGCCGCGAGCACGTCGTAGCCGTGCAGGTTGCCCACGTTGGGGTAGAGGTTCGGGGTCCAGGAGAGCCTCTGGTCGACCTTGTAGGCGCGGCCCGAGCCGTCGACGTTGACCCAGACGTAGGTCTGCGCGCTCGACTGCTTGTTGACCGACCAGCCCTTCAGGCGCACGCCACCCGGAACGCCCTCGACCAGGTCGACGGCCGCCGCCGCGCGGGTGTCGCTCGGTGTGGTGACGGTCTTGCAGCCGAGCGAGACGCCGTTCGCCTGCGACACGCAGACCTCATGGCGGCCCGGAGTGGCCTTCACGAACTGGGAGTAGCCGTGGTTCTGGCCGAGACCCGGGTAGAGGCCCTCGATCCAGTTCAGCGGCTTGTCGGCCGGGTAGCTCGCGCCCTTGCCGTCGACGCTGATGTAGATGCTGGTCGGGTTGGCGGTGGCCGGGTCGACGGCCCAGCCGGTGACCTGCAGACCGTTGAGCACGCCGAAGGCCTCGTCGTAGCCGCCGTGCTTGGCGTTCGAGACGGTGGGGTTGCCGAACCAGTCGGTGTAGAGCCGCCAGAAGTTGCGGTTGCCGTAGGAGGAGCAGCCGTCGTTCTGCCCGCCGTAGATGTTCGACATCGCGGTGGCGTTGGGCTGGTAGGGCGTGTAGTAGTAGAGGCCCGCGGTGGCGCGGTTCTGCACGAGCACGGGCGACGTGCCGCAGGCGGCGTTGGGGTGGTAGGGGATGTTGGAGTACTTGCCGACCGGGATCCAGGTGAAGAACGCCGAGGTTCCCGGCGGGTTCGAGTAGCGCTTGTACTGCCACGCCGCCTTGTAGACCTGGTTGTAGAAGCCCGAGTACTCCGCGTCGCAGGGAGCCGTGTCCGGGCAGGCGAATCCGGTGGCCGCGGCGTACTGCCGAGCGCTCGGGTTCGTGGAGGTGATGAGCGACTGCTCCTTCTGCAGGAGGACGAGCAGCACCGCCTGGCTGATGTTGCAGGCCTGGCCGACCTTGGCGATGATCGTCGCCGACGACTCGTTGGCCGCGCCCTGATAGGTGTTGCACATGGGGTCGGCGGCCCTGGTCCAGGTGGTCTGGGTGTAGCTCTTCAGACAGGTCGCGCCCGAGGCGCACGAGGGCACCTGGTTGTTGAGGAAGTTCTGGACGACGCCCGCGTTCATGGCGTTGCCGTTGAAGAAGTTGGCGTCGCTGATGATGTTGCCGGGGTTGAAGTCGGCGGCGTTCGCGGCGGAGGCCGGTTCGGGCTCGGAGACCGCCAGCGAGATGGCGGTCAGGCCGCTGAGGACGACGAAGAAAGCCGCCGCTGAGGCCACGAAACGATGCACCCGAGATCTACCCATCACGGGTTCATACTAGGCAACGACTGTCGGCTGGCCGCAGATCTGCTGAATCGCGGCGAGTCGGCGGGTGGGCGGGCCTCAGCGGTGCAGGACGTCGCGCACGGCGAGCAGGTACGTGCGGGCGTAGCGCTGCGACGGCTCGAGCACCGCTCCCTCGGCCCACTCGTTCCAGGCGTTGATGAACACGACGCGCTGGTCGCGGTCGCGGTCGGCGACCGCCGAGACGGTCGTGTTGAGCCAACGCCGGAAGGTGTACGGGTTCGATCCGTACCACATGTCGGGCTGCCACTGCCGGCGCGCGGTGTTGTCGAAGTTGACCATCACGCCCGGGTAGCGACGCTCGGGGGGCTCGGTGTTGAGCCGTTCCTCGGCCCGCTCGGCCATGGCCCGGTAGCTCAGCAGGTTGCCCTCGAAGCGCGGGTCCAGGCCGCGGTGCTCCCGCGGCAGGGCGCCCCAGAACATGTTGTGCGGCGCGAACTCCATGTAGGCGTCGAGGCCGTGCTCGGCGAGGTCGTCGCCCTCGATGCCCTGCATCGAGGTGCCCACGTCGACCGTGAGCAGGGTGAGCCCGGGAAGGCCCGCCTCCTCGGCGGCCTTCCGCCAGTACTCCACGACCTCGACGTGATCCGGGATCTGGGTGATGCGGTAGACCGCGATCACGGGCTTGCCGTCGATCCGGCTGTAGCGCGGGTCGGTGAGCAGCGGCATCACGTCGTGGATGAACTGCTTGGCCGGCACCCGGTCGTAGTCCTGGGCGATCAAGATGTTCTTCTCGCTGCCGTCCCAGCGCCTGGTCCAGTTCTCGTTGGCCCACATGATGCAGAACGGCTGATCGCCGTCGCCGGCCACGAGGTCTTCGATCGGCATCTGCATGAGCTTCTTGCCGGCGAACCAGTAGTAGTAGTACATGAAGCCCTCGATGCCCATCGAGGTGGCGAGCTCGTACTGCGCGTCGCGCACTCCGGGCTTGGCGAGGTCGTAGAAGCCGAGCTCGCTCGGCAGCAGGGGCTGGATGTGGCCCGGATAGAGGGGAACGCCGGCGGCCACGTTCGACCACTCGGTGAAGCCCTTCTCCCACCACTCGTCGTTCTCGGGGAAGGTGTGGAACTGCGGCAGATAGAAGGGGAACACGCGCGCACGGGGAACCCGCTCGAACTCGGGCGTGAACCGCTTCCACTCCTCGGTGCCCGCTCCGGCCCCGGCGAGGGTCGAGGTGTCGCGGATGTCGTAGCCGGCCTCGCCGGCCACGATGCCGATGATGCGCTCGATCGCGTGCGCGGTCGTGGCATCCACCTGCCCCGCCTCCGCGTCGAAGTCGGAGGCCGAGAGCTCGAACGAGCGGAGTCCCTGCAGGATGAAGCCGCGGATCCAGTAGATGGAGCCGGCGGCGAAGCGCAGCCCGTCGGGCTCGAGATCGAGCTGGATGCGCCGGAGGAGCGACCCCACGATGTCGCGGTCGCCGCCCCAGAACTCCGGGCCGAGCACGTTGCCGGTGGAGGTGAGGATGCCGAGCGAGGGGTCGGAGGCGAACTCGTTCAGAACGCGCGTGACGTTCTCCACCGAGCCCACGAGCTCGCTGAAGAAGCTCTCGCGCCACTCGTCGCCCGAGCCGCCGAGGTCGGCGTGCCCCTCGCGCCAGGCGCTCTTCTTGGTGTGCACCTTGAAGACGAGCTCGTAGTCGTCGAGCAGCCCTGCGTTCACGAGCGAGACCAGCGGCAGGATGTCGCGGCCGTGGTTGGCGATGTCGAACACCTGCAGGCGGTCGAGCGAGGGCATGACCGCCATGTCGATCTCGACGGGAGAACCGGAGGAATTGGTGACCAGGAGGTCGAACTGCACGGGGATGGCGGCGAGCGCCTCGACGATCTGCGGCACGAGGTCGGTGTAGTGCACGTGCACCACCACGGCCACGCGGCTCGTGGTGGGCTTGGCGGTGAACTGCTTCTTCCACTCACCCGGGTAGAGCGCCTTGAGGCGGTTGGTGCGCGAGCGGGCCCAGCGCGCGAAGCTCGCGGGGAAGTCGTCCGGCGCCACCGGCTGCGGGGTCGTGGCGAGAACCGTTCCTGCGCGCTGCAGAACCCGGCCTGTGCGGCGCTTGACGCCTCCGACGGTGATTTTCCTCATGTGCCTCTAACTCGCTCGGCGACCGGTCAGACCCAGGTCGTCGGGTCGATCCCGAATTTCTTCTCCACGACGGCGGGGACATCGAGACCATCAGCAACAATACTGGGGTTGGTCACGAGCTCCCTCTTGACGAACGGGAAGCCGAGATCCAGCAGCCTCCGCCAGCCCAGGATGGTCGGATTCTGCGTGTACTCCACGACGAGCTCGTAGTCGAACCAGGCCCCGGTCACGAAGCCCTCGCCGTGCAGGAGCCGACTGAGACCCAGCTCGTACTTGTCGATGATGTCGGTCTTGTTCGACTGCTCGGGCAGCTCGCTCCAGAAGTGGCGGAGCGCCGGGTCTTCGAGCACTCCCCCCTTGAAGCCGAGCAGGAAGCTCTGCAGGTGCGGCATGAACTGGCTGGTCCAGGTGCCGCCCCAGACGTCGAAGAACGAACCCTCGAAGTCGGCCACCATGGGGCCGAGGCTCGAGAACGGGCCCACCAGGGAGTCGTTCGTGATGAGCACGTTCTGCGCACCGCGGATGGCGGGGAACATCTCGATGGCCGTGGCCCACGAGCCGAAGTCGTAGCCGATGTTCGGCTTCCGCACCACGATCGCGTCGTTCGAAGGCCCACGCGACCAGTCCAGCGGCCTCCGGTCGTCGGAGGCGCGCACGACGACGACCGAGTAGTCCTGCTCCTCGAGCCGCGCGACCATCCACGACAGCGAGAGCGACACCTCGGGGCCGATGCCCCAGCTCGCGACGACCGCCACGCGGTCCGTCTCGGGGAGGGCACGGCGTTCCGACTCGATCCAGCTGGCCGGGAGGACGCTGTCGAGTACTCGTCGACCCATGCGTCAGGTCCAGCCGTTGTTGAGGGACTTGCGCCGCCGCATGCGCAGGGGCCGCGTGATCGACCACGAGCTCGAGGCCCGCAGAGCCTTCAGCTGCGTGGCGTAGCGCTCGCACTGGTTGCGGCTGGCCTGCAGCCGGCGGCGGTACTCGTCGGTCTCGGCGCTCTTGCGTGCCAGCTGCGAGCGCAGCGCGGCGACCTCGAGACGGAGTTCGCGGAGTTCATTGGTGACGTCGTCGTCGCCGGTGGCTGTGAGTGGTGAAGCCAAGGCTGTTACCGCACTTTCGGACAGGGGGAAACGCCCCCCATAGTAGTCAGGAACGGCGGCGGCCGCCTGCGAGGACGCCGAGTGGGCTACTCGAGCACGACGCTCGTCGACGCGGAGCCCGAGCGGCTCGAGTCGGCGTAGGCGAGCTCCACGGTCCAGGTGCCCGCCGCCCCGGCGGGGAGCGCGATCGTGAGGTCGGAGCAGTAGGTCATCGTGGGGCCGGGCACGCCGGGCGACTGGGCGCTCGCGGTCGCGGCGTCCTGCGTGGCCGTGGCGATGCACACGCCCGTCTCGCTCACCAGGTCGCCGACGATCCCCGCCACCGAGATGCTGCCCACGGTGGGGTCGTAGGAGGTGTTGAGGATCTCGACCGAGACCCCCGTGATGGGTGCCGCCGTGGGAGTCGGGGTGGGGGTCGGCGTCGGCGTGGGGGCCACCGTGGGGGTGGGGGTGGCGCTCCGGGTGGGAGTGGGCGTCGCCGACGGCGTGGAGGTGACCGTGGGGGTCGGGCTCGAGGTGGGCGTGGCGTCCCCGCCGCCGATGCAGCCCGCCAGGGAGACGGTCGCCGCGAGGGCGATGAAGCTGCTGACGGTCGCGCGGAGGAGAGTCTTTCGTGCCATGCCTCCGATCATATGGACGGCGGGCCCACGGGCTCGCTGACGCTCCGGCGATAGGCTGAACGGATGAAGGAATCCAGCGTCGTCCGAGAATCCGGGGTCGTCTCGGTGGTGGTCGTCAACTACCGCGGCGCCGACGACACGATCGAGTGCGTGCGGCAGCTGGGCGACGTCGACTGGCCCGCGGCCGACCTCGAGATCGTGGTCGTCGAGAACGGATCCGGCGACGACAGCCTCGCGAGGCTCCGGGCGGCCTTCGCGGGTGACACGCGCGTGAAGCTCGTCGAGTCGGCCGAGAACCTCGGCTTCGCGGGCGGCAGCAACCTCGGTGCACGGACCGCTCGCGGCGAGTTCGTGGCCTTCCTCAACAGCGACGCGAAGCCGGCCCCCGGCTGGATCCGCGGAGCCGTCGCCCAGTTCGAGACCAGCCCCGCGGTCGCCGCCGTCGGCAGCAAGGTGCTCGACTGGGAGGGCAAGGTGGTCGACTTCGTCGGCGGCAGCCTCACCTGGTTCGGCATGGGCTACAAGGACCACGAGAACCAGCCCGACGACGAGCGCTTCCAGGCGCCCCGCGACATCCTCTACGGCACCGGATCGGCCCTGTTCGTGCGGGCGTCGACCTTCGCGGAGGTGGGCGGCTTCGACGAGCGCTTCTTCATGTTCTACGAGGACGTCGATCTGGGCTGGCGACTCAACCTGCTCGGTCACCGGGTGCGGTTCGCTCCCGAGTCGGTCGTCTTCCACAAGCACCACGCCTCCATGCGCAGCTTCGGGCCCTACCGGGAGAGCTACCTGCTCGAGCGCAATGCGCTCGCGACGCTCTACAAGAACCTCGGCGCCGAGAACCTCGCGCGCTTCCTCCCCGGCGCCATGGCACTTCTCGCCCGGCGCGCCGTCGCGAAGAGCGACCTGGACTCGCAGCTGTTCGACATCCGCCGCTTCTCCGGGGGCGCCGACGAGTTCGACGAGACCACACCCGTGGCCAAGGAGTCGCTCGCCGGCCTCTTCGCCCTCGACCAGTTCGTGGAGGAGCTGGAGTCGCTGAGCGTGACGCGCGACGACATCCAGGGCCGCCGCCGGCGCACCGACGCCGAGCTCTTCCGCCTCTTCGGCAACATGATCCATCCGCTGCTCGGCGGCTCCTCCTATCTCTCCGGCTTCCGGGCCGTGGTCGACGCCTTCGAGATCGAGTCCTCCACCGACCGCCGGCGCATCCTCGTGATCACGGGCGACTCGCTCGGCGAGAAGATGGCGGGCCCGGGCCTCAGAGCCTGGAAGATCTCCGAGGCCCTCTCGGCCGAGCACGACGTGCGCCTGGTCACCTGGAACGCCGCCAACCGGTTCTCCGACCGCTTCGAGGTCGAGCACGTGCAGCTGCAGAACGAGCGCCAGATGAAGGTGCACGAGCAGTGGGCCGACGTGATCTTCTTCCAGGGCTACGCCCTGCACCACTTCACCACGCTGCAGAAGTCGGAGAAGATCGTGGTGGCCGACATCTACGACCCGATGCACCTCGAGCAGCTCGAGCAGGGCCGCGAGTTCGGCACCGAGCGCTGGACCAACATCGTGCGCTCGGCCACCGAGGTGCTCAACCAGCAGCTCGCCCGCGCCGACTTCTTCCTCTGCGCCAGCGAGCGGCAGCGGCTGTTCTGGCTCGGCCAGCTCGCCGCCCTCGGCCGCATCAACCCCGCCAACTACGCCGCCGACGACTCGCTCGACGAGCTCATCTCGATCGCGCCGTTCGGCCTGGACTCGACTCCCCCGCGGCACACGAGGGACGCCATCCGCGGCGTCGTCCCCGGCATCGGCAAGACCGACAAGGTCATCATCTGGGGCGGCGGCATCTACAACTGGTTCGACACCCTCACCCTCGTGCGGGCCGTCGGCAAGCTCGCCGAGACCCGCAGGAACGTGCGCCTGTTCTTCATGGGCACGGCGCATCCGAACCCGGATGTGCCCGAGATGGCCGTGGTGCAGAAGACCAGGCAGCTCGCGGCCGAGCTCGGGCTCACCGGCACGCACGTCTTCTTCAACGAGTCGTGGGTCGACCTCGACGACAGGCAGAACTACCTGCTCGAGGCCGACGTGGGCGTCAGCACCCACTTCGACCACATCGAGACCACCTTCTCGTTCCGCACCCGCATCCTCGACTACCTGTGGGCGGGCCTGCCGATCGTCACGACCGGCGGCGACAGCTTCGGCGACCTCGTGGAGAAGGAGGGCCTCGGCGTCTCGGTGCCCGAGCGCGACGTCGACGCCCTCGCGGCGGCCCTCGAGCGGATGCTCTACGAGGCGCCCGCACGGAAGGCCGCGGTCGCCGCCGTGGCCCGGGTGCGCGAGGAGTTCACCTGGGAGCGCACGCTCGCGCCCCTCGTGGAGTTCTGCCGAGACCCCCACCCCGCCGCCGACCGCATGCTCGGCTCGCTCTCGGCCCCGCTCGAGCTGGGCGCAGGCGGGCGGCGCACCCGGCCCGTGACCGCCGAGGAGAAGTTCCAGGCCATCTCCACGAGGCGCCACGGCCTGCGGCGCGATGTCGCGCTCGCCCGGCACTACCTGACCAACGGCGGGCTGGGCTCCCTCGGCGGCAAAATCCGCTCCCGTCTGGCCTATCGGAAGGCCGGGAAAGCCTGAGCGGTTCCTCGGGAACCGTCATGTATCCTCAGACGCGGCAGTTTCCCCGACTGCCGGATGTTGTGGCTTGGAGGCCGTGATCATGGCTGGACTAGACGAGTCCCCGACCGAGCGCTCGACCAGACTCCTGAACGAACCGTGGCAGCACGCCGGTGCCGTCGGCGGCGGCGTGACGGGCACCATCGAGTCGGTCAAGGAGATCTGGGCGCACCGGCAGCTGCTCGGGCTGCTGACCAAGCGTGAGCTGAAGTCCCGGTACAAGGACAGCGCGGGCGGGTTCCTCTGGAGCCTCGCCAAGCCGCTCACGCAGCTGTTCATCTACTACCTCGTGATCGGTCAGTTCCTCGGCGCCGCTCGCAACATCGAGAACTTCGCCGTCTACATCTTCGCGGGCCTCACGGTCTACACGCTGTTCAGCGAGATCGTGGGCTCCGGCACCGGATCGATCATCGCGAATTCGGGGCTGGTGAAGAAGGTCTACCTGCCGCGGGAGATCTTCCCGCTGGCGGCGGTGGGCTCCGCCCTCTTCAACTTCCTCGTGCAGTTCGTCATCCTCATCGTGGCGGCGACCGTCATCGGAACGCTCAGCTTCGGGCCACAGCTCCTCTTCGGTGTCGCCTCGCTCGTGCTGATCCTCATCTGGGGCACCGCGGTGGGCATCCTCCTCGCGGCCCTCAACGTCTACCTGCGCGACATCCAGTACCTCGTGGAGGTGGCGCTGCTGCTGTTCATGTGGGCCTCGCCCATCCTGTACTCGTGGCAGCAGGCGGCCGACGTCCTCCCGGCCTGGCTGCTGGAGGTCTACGTCAACTCCCCCATCACCCTCTCGGTGCTGGGCTTCCAGGAGGCGTTCTGGTCCGAGGCGTCCAACGGCGTCCCGCTGCCGCACCTCGCCCTCCGCATGCTGGTGGCCGGAGTCATCGGCATCATCGCGCTGATCTTCGCGCAACGAGTCTTCAGCCGCCTTCAGGGCGACTTCGCACAGGAGCTGTGATCGTGGCCAGTCATGTCCCCGTCGTCCAGGTGAACGACGTCTCGAAGCGCTTCATCATCCGCAAGGAGAAGAGCCTCAAGGAGCGTCTGGTGAACGCCGGCCGCTCGAAGCAGTTCAAAGAGGACTTCTGGGCCCTCAAGAACGTCGACCTCGAGATCATGTCCGGCACCACGATCGGCCTGATCGGGCCGAACGGCTCCGGCAAGTCGACGCTCCTGAAGACCATCGGCGGCATCATCCAGCCCACCTCGGGCTCGGTGCAGCGCCGCGGCCGCCTGGCTGCCCTGCTCGAGCTCGGCGCCGGCTTCCACCAGGATCTGACCGGCCGCGAGAACGTCTACCTCAACGCGTCGATCCTCGGCCTCAGCCGCAAGCAGACCGACGAGTACTTCGACGAGATCGTCGACTTCTCCGGCATCCGCGACTTCATCGACACCCAGGTCAAGTTCTACTCCTCCGGCATGTACGTGCGACTCGCCTTCGCCGTGGCCGTGCACGTCGACCCCGACCTCCTGCTCGTCGACGAGGTGCTCGCCGTCGGAGACGAGGCGTTCCAGCGCAAGTGCCTCGACAAGATCCGCTCGTTCCAGGCCGAGGGCCGCACGATCGTGCTCGTCACGCACTCGCTCGGGCAGGTCACCGAGCTCTGCGACCGCGCCGTGCTGCTCTCGAAGGGCACGGTCATGTTCGACGGAGCCCCCCACGAGGCGGTGCGCGACTTCCGCGACATCCTCGAGGAGCGCCGGGTCGACGAGGCCGCGGAGCACAAGGAGGAGGTGCGGCACGGCCGCATCACCCACGTGTTCACGCGCGCCGCGGGCCGCGAGATCGGCGAGCCCGTGCAGCCGGGCGACGACCTGATCGTCTCGATGACCTTCGAGCACGACGGCGAGGGCCTCGAGAACTGGATGGCCGCCCTGCAGATCGACAACGTGCAGGGCCAGGTCGTCTACGGCACCACCTCCAAGCGCCTCGGCTTCCAGCTGAGCCGCCTCAAGGAGGCTCGCGAGGTCAACTTCACGCTGAAGAACGTGAACTTCGGAGCGGGCAAGTACTTCATCAACGCCTCGTTGATGGACGACGAGGGCCGCCACCTGCACGACCTGCCCCAGGTCGCGTCGTTCGACGTGCCCTTCTTCGACCTCGCGGTCGGCAGCGTGCACGCCGTGCCCGAGTTCGAAGACCTCGGCCGCTGACCGTGCGGAGGGTCTCCGCCATCGTGGTGAACTGGCGCCAGCCGGAGTTCACCTCGGCGGCGGTGGCCTCGCTCGAGCGTCAGACCGGGCTCGAGGGCGTCGACGTCGTCATCACGATCGTCGACAACGGCTCGGGTGACGGCTCCGCCGAGCTCCTCGCGGCGCGGCACCCGGAGCACACCGTCGTGGCCGCGCCCACCAACGGCGGGTTCGGCGCCGGCGTGAACGCGGGCATCCGCGCCGTGCCGGCCGACGTCTACGTGCTGCTCAACAACGACGCCGAGGCCGAGCCCGGGTTCGTGGCGGCCCTCGTGGGCGCCCTCGAGAGCTCACCCGCCGCCGGAGCCGTGACCGCGCGCATCCTGCTGCGGGAGCGCTACCGGCGGCTGCCCCCCGGTTCGCCGGCTCCGGATGCGCTCACCGGCTTCGACGGGGGCCGCTGGGTCGTCGACCCCGCGGGTGCCGAGCTGCTGAACTCCACCGGCAACGAGTCCACCCGCTCCGGCAACGGCCGCGACCGCGACTGGCTGACCCCGGTCGCCTCCGCCGCTCCGCCGACCGCCGAGCCCTTCGGCTTCTCGGGCGGTGCGAGCGCCCTCCGCGCCGCCGCGCTCGACGAGGTGGGGCTCTTCGACGAGAGCCTCTTCATGTACTACGAGGACACCGACCTGTCGTGGCGGCTCCGCCGGGCCGGCTGGAGCATCGGCTACGCACCGGACGCCACGGTGCGGCACGCGCACGCGGCCTCGAGCGGCACGGGCACCGAGCTCTTCCGCTTCCACAACGAGCGCAACCGCATCCTGGTGGCCGCGAA
>NZ_JAHFUY010000063.1 GCF_023264895.1 Herbiconiux sp.
GAAGGGCGCTCCCGCGCGATGAACCTCCACGAAGTCCGCGTCCACAAGTCCGAGGAGAACCTCCCCCGCGAGGGCCAGCTGGCCTGGAAGATCGCCGAGGTCGCCGCCGACCCCGTGGCCGTGACCCCCGAGGTCACCGACATGGTGATCAACCGCATCATCGACAACGCGGCCGTCGCCGTCGCGAGCATCACCCGCGGCCCCGGCGTCGCCGCCCGAGCTCAAGCGCTCGACCACCCCTACGAGCACGGCCCGAGCGAGGCGCTCGGCCGGCACGGCGCCTCGGTCTTCGGCGTCACCGGCGGCTACAGCCCCGAGTGGGCCGCGTGGGCCAACGGTGTGGCCGTGCGCGAGCTCGACTACCACGACACCTTCCTCGCGGCGGAGTACTCGCACCCGGGCGACAACATCCCGCCCATCCTCGCCGTGGCCCAGCACGTGGGCTGCACGGGAGCGCAGCTCGTGCGCGGCATCGCGACCGGCTACGAGATCCAGGTCGACCTCGTGAAGGCGATCAGCCTGCACAAGCACAAGATCGACCACGTGGCCCACCTCGGCCCGTCGGCCGCCGCCGGCATCGGCACCCTGCTCGGCCTCGACGCCGAGACGATCTTCCAGGCGGTAGGCCAGGCCCTGCACACCACCACCGCCACCCGGCAGTCCCGCAAGGGCGAGATCTCGACCTGGAAGGCGCACGCCCCCGCCTTCGCCGGCAAGATGGCCGTCGAGGCCGTCGACCGGGCGCTCCGCGGCCAGACGAGCCCCACGCCCATCTACGAGGGCGAGGACGGCGTGATCGCCTGGCTGCTCGACGGCCCCGACGCCCGGTACGAGGTGCCGCTGCCGGCGAAGGGCGAGGCCAAGCGCGCCATCCTCGACACCTACACGAAGGAGCACTCGGCCGAGTACCAGGCGCAGGCCTGGATCGACCTCGCCCGGAAGCTCCACCGCGAGCACCCCGAGCTCGCCGACCCGGCCTACGTCGGCAGCATCACGATCCACACGAGCCACCACACCCACTACGTGATCGGCTCGGGCGCGAACGACCCGCAGAAGTACGACCCCACCGCGAGCCGCGAGACCCTCGACCACTCCATCCCCTACATCTTCACGGTGGCGCTGCAGGACGGCGCGTGGCACCACGTCGACTCCTACGCCCCCGAGCGCGCCGGCCGCCCCGACACGGTCGAGCTCTGGAACAAGGTGCGCACCCTCGAGGACTCCGAGTGGACCCGCCGCTACCACTCCGAGGATCCGGCCGAGAAGGCGTTCGGCGGCCGCGTCGAGATCATCCTGCACGACGGCTCCACCATCACCGACGAGATCGCGGTGGCGGATGCGCATCCGCTCGGCGCTCGGCCGTTCGCGCGTGCCGACTACGTGCAGAAGTTCCGCACTCTCGCCGAGGGCGTGATCGAGGAGGCCGAGATCGTGCGCTTCCTCGAGCTCGTCGAGCGCCTGCCCGAACTCACCGTCGACGAGGTGCGCGAGCTCACCGTCGTGGCCCGCCCCGGCCTCCTCGAGGCGCTTCCGCTCCCGAAGGGACTCTTCTGATGCTGTACCCGGCGACGTCGATGTGCACCACTCGCGAAGCTCGAAAGACAGGACTCGTCTGATGCTCTACTCCACCGTTCCGGCGCACGAGAAGCGCGCCGCCTTCCGGGCCGCCCTGAACAGCGGCGAGCTGCAGCGGATGCCCGGCGCGTTCAACCCGCTGAGCGCCCGCCTGATCGAGGAGAAGGGCTTCGAGGGCGTCTACATCTCGGGCGCCGTCATCGCGGCCGACCTCGGCTTCCCCGACATCGGCCTCACGACCCTCAGTGAGGTCGCAGCCCGAGGCGGCCAGATCTCGCGGATGACGAACCTGCCCACGCTGATCGACGCCGACACGGGCTTCGGCGAGCCGATGAACGTGGCCCGCACCGTGCAAACGCTCGAAGACGCGGGAGTCTCCGGCCTCCACATCGAGGACCAGGTGAACCCCAAGCGCTGCGGCCACCTCGACGGCAAGGCCGTGGTCGACGCCGACACTGCGGTGAAGCGCATCCGGGCCGCCGTGGATGCACGGCGCGACCCGAACCTGCTCATCATGGCGCGCACCGACATCCGCGCGAACGACGGTCTGGGTGCAGCGATCGACCGCGCCCAGCAGCTCGTCGACGCCGGGGCCGACGCGATCTTCCCCGAGGCGATGGCCGACCTCTCCGAGTTCGAGGCCGTGCGGAAGGCCGTCGACGTGCCGATCCTCGCGAACATGACCGAGTTCGGCAAGAGCGAGCTGTTCACGAACCAGCAGCTGGCCGACGTGGGCATCAACCTCGTGATCTACCCCGTGTCGCTCCTGCGCATCGCCATGGGTGCCGCCGAGCGCGGGCTCGACGCACTCGTCGCCGAAGGTTCACTGAAGAGCGAGGTCGCGGGCATGCAGACCCGTGCGAGGCTCTATGAACTGCTCGACTACCCCTCGTACAACTCGTTCGACACATCCGTGTTCAACTTCGACGTCCCCACCGCTCGCTGAGGAGTGCTGACATGACCGAACCGTCCGACATCAAGAAGGGCCTCGCGGGGGTGGTGGTCGACTACACCGCCGTCTCGAAGGTCAACCCCGAGACCAACTCGCTGCTCTACCGCGGCTACCCCGTGCAGGAGCTCGCGGCCTCGTGCTCGTTCGAACAGGTCGCCTACCTGCTCTGGAACGGCGAGCTGCCGAGCGCTCCCGAGCTCGAGGCCTTCGAGCAGCTCGAGCGCTCGCAGCGCGCCCTCGACCCGGCGGTCAAGCGCGTGATCGACGAGCTGCCTCTCACGGCGCATCCGATGGACGTGGTGCGCACCGCCGTGAGCGTCATCGGCGCCCTCGACCCCGAGTGGGAGGACTCGAGCCCCGCCGGCACCCTCGCCAAGTCGGTCGCGCTGCTGGCGAAGCTCCCCGCGATCGTCTCCTACGACCAGCGCCGGCGCCGCGGTCAGGATGTCGTGGAGCCGGATGCCTCGCTCGGCTACTCCGCGAACTTCCTGCGCATGACCTTCGGCGAGGTGCCGAGCGACGTGGTCGTGAAGGCCTTCGACGTGTCGATGATCCTCTACGCCGAGCACTCCTTCAACGCCTCCACCTTCACGGCGCGCGTGGTGACCTCCACGCTCTCGGATCTGTACTCCGCGGTCGTCGCGGGCATCGGCGCCCTCAAGGGTCCGCTGCACGGCGGTGCGAACGAGGCCGTCATGCACATCTTCGACGAGATCGGATCGGCCGACGCGGCAGAGGGCTGGCTCGAGGATGCGCTCGCGAACAAGAAGAAGATCATGGGCTTCGGCCACCGGGTCTACAAGAACGGCGACTCGCGCGTGCCCACCATGAAGGCCTCGCTCGACACCCTGATCGAGGAGTACGACCGGCCCGACCTGCTCGCGCTCTACGACGCGCTGAACGACGCGATGCAGTCGCGGAAGGCCATCCAGCCGAACCTCGATTACCCGTCGGGGCCGGCCTACCACCTCATGGGGTTCGACACCGAGCTGTTCACGCCGCTGTTCGTGGCGTCGCGCATCACGGGCTGGACCGCGCACATCCGCGAGCAGCTCGCGTCGAACGCGCTCATCCGGCCGCTCTCGGAGTACAACGGGCCGGACGAGCGCCATGTCGGCTGACGGCGCTGAGGCTGCCGGCGGCACCGGCCCGCTCGACCCCGCCGCGCTCGACCCCGCCGCGCTCGATCCCACTGACCTCGAGCGGCTCGAGCGCGCCATCGAGCTCGCGCGGGCGGCCAGGGAGCGGGGCGACCACCCGTTCGGCGCGCTGCTCGTGGCGGCCGACGGCACCGTGGTCGAGGCCCTGAACACCGTGCACACCGGTCACGACCCGATCGGCCACGCCGAGACCAACCTCGTGCGCGACTCCGGGCAGCGCCTCGAGATGGCCGAGCTCGCCACGAGCACGCTCTACACGAGCACCGAGCCGTGCGCCATGTGCACGGGCGCCATCTACTGGGCGGGCATCCCGCGCGTGGTCTTCGCGCTCTCGGAGGCCGACCTCCGCGGTCTCGTCTCCGAGCAGTCGGGCGTGCCGACGCTGTCGCTGCCGAGCCGCGAGGTCTTCGCGCGAGGCGGACGGCCCGTGGAGGTCGTGGGCCCGGTGGCGCTGCCGGCCGCGGCCGAGGTGCACCGGGGGTTCTGGGACTAGCGCTGCCCGGGCACGGCGTCGCGGATGCGGCCCCAGGTGCCGCCCTCGTCCATGTGCTCCACACCGATCAGGTGGTCGAAGATGATGTTCGTCTGGGTGGAGGCGACCGAGGTGTCGAGACTCAGCTCGGTCGCCACGAAGTCGCGCAGCTGTCCGGTGGACGAGCAGGCGACGTGGATGAGGAAGTCGTCGGCACCGCCCAGGAAGAAGACGTTGAGCACGTTCGGCAGTGTGATCACGCGCTGCGCGTAGGTCTTGATCTGCGCGCGGGCCTGGGCCTTCAGCCGCACGGCCACGATCGCCTCGATCGGCAGCCCCATCGACGCCCAGTCCGGCTGCGCGTGGAACGACCTCAGCGCCCCGCTGGCCTGCAGGGCGCGCACGCGCATGAGGCACGTCGACGGCGCGATCCCCACGCGCTCGGCGAGCTCCTTGTTGGGCAGCCTCCCCTCGCGGCAGAGCTCCCAGACGATCCGCTCGTCGATTTCATCGATCGTGCCCATGTGCGCTTTCTCCAGAATCCTTATGCGCCGTTCAGCACACCTGCCGAATTATATTCGGACTTGATGACAGCATCCGGAATCGCTTCCATAATTCTGAGGACACACGACGTGGAGGAGATCACGTGATCATCGGAGTCCCGAAAGAGATCAAGAACAACGAGTTCCGGGTGGCGATGACGCCCTCCGGCGTGTTCGAGCTGGTGCGGCACGGCCACACCGTGATGGTGGAGGCCCAGGCGGGCACGGGTGCCGCCATCGCCGACGCCGAGTACGAGGCCGCAGGGGCCACGATCGTCGACGTCGACACCGTCTGGGGTTCCGAGATGATCGTCAAGGTCAAGGAGCCGATCGCTCCGGAGTACGGCCGCCTCCGCGAGGGCCAGCTCCTCTTCACCTACCTGCACCTCGCCGCGGCCGAGCCGCTCGTCGAGGCGCTGCTGGCCTCGAAGGCCACCTCCATCGCCTACGAGACCGTGCAGCTGGCGGACGGATCGCTGCCGCTGCTCGCCCCCATGAGCGAGGTCGCCGGGCGCCTCTCGGTGCTCGTCGGCGGCTACCACCTGATGGGCTCCCAGGGCGGCCGCGGCGTGCTGCTCGGCGGCGTGCCCGGCGTGCGGCCCGCGAAGGTCACCGTGATCGGCGGCGGCATGGCCGGCGAGAACGCCGTGCAGCAGGCCGTGGCGGCGGGCGCCGACGTGACCGTGCTCGACCTCAGCATCCCGCGCCTCCGCCACCTCGACGAGGTCTACGCCGGCCGCGTGAAGACCGTCGTGTCGAACGCCTTCGAGCTCGAGCTGAGCGTGCTCGAGGCCGACCTCGTGATCGGCGCGGTGCTCGTGCCGGGTGCCGCGGCCCCCAAGCTCGTCTCGCACGACCTGGTCTCGCGGATGAAGCCGGGCTCGGTGCTCGTCGACATCGCCATCGACCAGGGCGGCTGCTTCGAGGACTCGCGCCCCACCACGCACGACGACCCCACGTATCCGGTCGAGAACTCGATCTTCTACTGCGTGGCGAACATGCCGGGGGCCGTGTCCTCCACCTCCACCTCGGCGCTCACGAACGCCACGCTGCCGTACGTGGTGCAGCTGGCGAACCTCGGCTGGCGCGCGGCCGTGGCGAAGAACCGCGCCCTCGTGCCCGCGGTGTCGACCGTCGACGGGCAGCTCACCCATGCGGGCACGGCCGAGGCCTTCCCGCGCTTCGGCTTCACCGAGCTCGCGTCGCTGTGACAGCGCGACACGCGTAATACGCCTGTAACGCACGACGGGCATACTGGAGGTGCAACGTAAGCCGTTGCGGGCCCACCGGGCCACAAGATCTCGGTGGTGTGTGAGGGATGTCGGTGTCCCCGCCTCAGGCCTGCGATGCATCGTGCGGTCCGCGGCAGCTCCGGCTCTCCTCATTTCCTGACAACCGGTATGAAGTGAGAAGCATGGCACTCAAAGCAACGATCGTGGTGGGCAACCCCAAGCCGAGGTCGCGCACCCTCAAGGTGGCCGAGACCCTCGTGGAGAAGCTGCTGGTCGAGGGCTCCTACGAGCTCGAGGTGATCGATCTGGCCGACCACACGGCCGAGATCTTCGCCTGGCCCTCGGAGGAGATGGCGGCTCTGAACGCACGGGTCGCCGAGAGCGACCTCGCGGTGTTCGCGTCGCCCACCTACAAGGCGACCTACACGGGGCTGCTCAAGGCGTTCCTCGATCGCTACCCGGCGAACGGACTCTCGGGGGTGACGGCCATCCCGGTGCTCACCGGGGCCGACCTCACCCACTCGATGGGCCCCACCGTGAACCTCGCACCGCTGCTCGTCGAGCTCGGCGCCACGGTTCCCGGCCGCGGGTTCTACTTCGTGGCGGGCCAGATGGACCGCCTCGACGAGATCGTGGAGACCGCCGCCCAGGAGTACATCGCCAACCTCGGTCGCCTGGCCGCGGTGGCGGGTGCCACCCGCTCCCTCACTCCCGCATCCGCGCCGGTCTCGTAACCGCATCTGGAGCTGACCATGACACTCACCCCTGAAACCCCCGACCTCGTCTCCGGGCCCGCGTTCGACCCGCGCGTGTTCCGCGACACCCTGGGGCACTACGCCTCGGGCATCACCATCATCAGCGGGATCGACGAGGAGGGCCCGATCGGGTTCACCTGCCAGTCGTTCTACTCGGTCTCGACCGAGCCCCCGCTGGTGTCGTTCAGCGTGATGACGAACTCCACCACCTACCCGCGGGTGCGGGAGACCGGGAAGTTCGTCGTCAACGTGCTGGCCCACGACCAGCACACCGTCTCGAACCAGTTCGCGCGCAAGGGCACCGACAAGTGGGCGGGCATCGACTGGACGCCGACCGCGGCCGGCAACCCCGTGATCGCCGACACCCTGATGTGGCTCGACTGCGACATCTGGGCCGAGCACGAGGCGGGCGACCACTACATCGTCATCGGCCGCGTCAACGAGATGAGCCCGGCCTCCTGGCACAAGGAGGAGCCCCTGCTCTACTTCAAGGGCCAGTACCGCCACCTGCGCGACCTCGACGCCCTCGCGGGCTGACCCTCTGCCGAAACGTCACTTTCCACGCATCCCGAGCGATCTTCGCGTGGAAAGTGACGTCTCGGCTGTGGGGAGGTGGGAGGGGGGTCAGTCGAGCAGCGCGCGGATGTCGTCGGCCGTGAGCGCCGCGTCGAAGCCGGCGTCGTCGAGCACGGCGTCGAACAGCTTCGCCTTGTGGCGCTTCAGCTCCATCACCTTCTCCTCGATGGTGCCGGTGGCCACGAGCCGGTAGACGTTCACGGGCTTCGTCTGCCCGATCCGGTGCGTGCGGTCGACGGCCTGGGCCTCACTGGCCGGGTTCCACCACGGGTCGAGCAGGAACACGTAGTCGGCCTCCGTGAGCGTGAGCCCGAAGCCACCGGCCTTGAGGCTGATCAGGAACACGGGTGCGTCTCCGCCGCGGAAGCGCTCGACGACCTCGGGACGGTTGCGGGTGGAGCCGTCGAGGTGCTCGAACGCGATCCCCTCGGCCTCCAGCCGGTCGGCGACCTTCGCGAGGTAACTCGTGAACTGACTGAACACGAGCGCGCGGTGGCCCTCGGCCGCGAGCTCGCCGAGCTGCTCCACGAGCACGTCGAGCTTCGACGACGGGATGCCGGCGTGCGCCGGGTCGATGAGCGTCGCATCCAGGCTCAGCAGGCGCAGCAGGGTGAGCGAGCGGAACACGATGAAGCGGTTGCGGTCGAGATCCTCGATCAGGCCGAAGAGCTTCTGCCGCTCGCGCTGCAGCACTGTGTCGTAGAGGTGGCGGTGCGCGGGAGCGAGCTCGACCTGCAGCACCTGCTCCTGGCGGGGCGGCAGCTCGGGCGCCACCGACTCCTTGGTGCGCCGCAGCAGGAACGGGCGGATGCGACGGCGCAGCGTCTCGAGGGCCCGCGCGTCGAGTCCCCGCTCGATGGGGCGCTGGAACGTCTCCGCGAAGCGCGTGGGGGAGGGGAAGAGGCCGGGGGCGGTGAGGTCGAACAGTGCCCAGAGCTCCATCAGGCCGTTCTCGAGGGGTGTGCCCGTGACGGCGAGGGTGAACTCCACGTCGAGCTCCCGGGCGGCGGCGTGCAGGCGCGAGCGGTGGTTCTTCACGAACTGCGCCTCGTCGAGCACGAGGCCCGCCCACGCCGTGCGGCGGTAGGCGTCGGCGTCGAGGCGGAAGAGGGCGTAGCTCGTGATCACGAGGTCGGCACCCCGGGCGGCGTCGGCCACCGTCCGGTCGGATGCGGCCTCGGTGGCGGCGACCGTGCGCACGACGAGGCCGGGGGTGAAGCGGGCGGCCTCGTCGGCCCAGGTGGCGACCACGGAGGTGGGGGCCACCACGAGGAAGGGCGGGGGAGCGGCTTGCTGCTCCTGCACCTGCTGCTCACGCGCGTGCGCGATCAGCGCCAGGGTCTGCAGGGTCTTGCCGAGGCCCATGTCGTCGGCCAGCACCCCGCCCAGCCGGTGGCGCCAGAGGAAGGCCAGCCAGTCGAATCCGCTCTTCTGGTAGGGGCGGAGCTCCGCCGCGACCCCCGCCGGCAGGGCGGTCGCCGGCACGTGCTCCACGTCGCGGAGGCCCTCGACGGCCTCGCGCCAGGTCACCGCCTCGACGCTCTCGTCAGCGAGGTCGTCGAACTCGGCCCAGAGTGACAGCTGGTGCCGGGCGATCCGCACCCCGGTCTCCCACTCGTCGAGCGTGCCGGCCTCCTCGAGCAGCTCCTTCAGCCGGTCGAAGGCGGGGTGGTCGAGCGAGAGATAGGTCCGGTCGACCATGAGCATCTTTTTCGAGCCCTTCGAGAGCGCCTTGAAGAGCGGGCCGAACGGGATGCTGTAGCCGCCGAGGTTCACCACGATGCCGAGGTCGAACCAGTCCCGCTTGAGGGTCTCGACGGTCGTGAGGGTGACCTCCGGATGCCCGGTGAGCTCGCGGTAGACCGGGCGCGGCCCGATCACCTCGACCCGTACGCCCTCGAGGGCGTCGAGCATCGGCAGGGCCTTCTCCGCGAAGGCGGCGGCGTCGACACCGCGGAGGGTGACCGTCGCGAGCTCGTGGGTGAGGGGTGGGAGGGGCGTGGAGAAGCGGGTGAGCACGGCGTCGAGCTCGATCACGGTGTACTCCACGATGGTGCGCTCGGCCTCGGGGTCGCGCACGCCGAGCCACTCCCAGTCGAGCTGCAGCAGGTCGTCGGCCCGGAAGCGTGCCGTGAGCAGGAGCTCGGGCGGGGGCACCTCGGGGAACGACACCGAGCCGTCGGCCGAGTCGATCTCGACGCCGTGGCGGAGGGTGGGGAAGTACTCGTCGAAGAACTGCCTCGTCTCGGCTGGTGGGATCTCGAGCGGCGCGCGCCCGAGCAGGGCGAGCTGCTCGGGCGAGAGCGGATGCGGCGAGCCTTCGCGGAGGGCCGGGCCGAGCACCACCGTGGCGCGCCGGCCGGGGGCGGCGAGGCGGTAGGCGTAGAGGCCGTGGGTTGCGGTGGCGCCGGTCGAGCGGGGGTCGTGCGCCGCCTGGTCGGTTCGGCCGACATCGAAGGCGACCACGGTCTCGAGGTGGAGCGTGCCGTCGGGGCCCCGACGGGCATCCAGGCCCACGGTGGCGCCGCGGGCCAGCGTGACGACACCGTGGCGGGCGGAGGTGACGAGCTGGATGCCGAGGCGCCCGGCCTCGTCGAGCAGCTGCCAGAGCAGGGGGCTCGTGAAGTCGTCGAGGGCGAGCCAGTCGGTCTCGGGGGCGGTGAGGCCCGTGCGGGTGGCGCGGTGCAGGGCGGCGAACTGGGCGAACCAGCGGTGGTGCTCGGGGTCGAGGTTGAGGCGGTTGACCTGGTGGGTGAACGAGCCCCAGGTCACGTTGGCCTTCACGAAGGCGCCGGACGACGAGCGGATGACGGGGCGCACGGCGAGGCGGCGGGTGCCCGGCTCGGTGGGGTTGGCGTCGCTGTAGCTTTCGCCGGAGCTGTCGTCGCCGTCGTTGTCACCGCTCGCGGTCGCGGTCTTCGAGGTGGGGCCGCGCCAGCGGTCGTGGGTGCGCGGGGTGAGCTCGCGCACCTCGAACTGCAGGCCCATCGGGGTGGTGGGCTCGGCGGGGCCGGGCGCGGCGCTCACGACCTCGCCCATCACCGCCTGCCAGCTGCTGCCCACCATGCCTCCATGCTCCCATCCGCCACCGACGGCGCCGTCCGTGCCGTCGACGACCGCGACGCCCCTCCGCGTCGAGGGTGCCTCGACTTGGAGGTGCGTCGATGTGCGTGCTAGGCTCTGATGTTCGTGCGGAGAAGTCATCCGCACCATGCGCCCTTAGCTCAGCTGGATAGAGCGTCTGACTACGGATCAGAAGGCCAGGGGTTCGAATCCCTTAGGGCGCACCAGAGAACACCACGAAACTCCCTCGCCGCATCACGCGGCGGGGGAGTTCTTCGTTTCAGCCGGAGCGCCGCTCTCGACCACCTCGGGGAGCTCCCGGGTGAGCACGAGCACGATGTCCTGCACCTTCCAGTCGATGTCGATGCAGGCCTCTCGGGCCTCCTCGAGGGTGTCGAGCGAGGGGGTCTCGCCGTCGACCGGCACCACGAAGGCCTCGATGTGGAAGACGTGCCCCTCGTCGCGCACCCGGCAGCCCGCCTCGGCCACCCAGGGCAGGCCGCGCAGGTACTCGTCGACCTGGGCGGCCACGGGGTGCGGCTTCTTGTCGTCGAAGGTCGTCGCACGCGCGTCCATGAGATCGGTGACCGCGGCGCGGAGGTTGCGCAGGCCGTCCCAGAGGATGCTGCCCGCGATGAACAGCGCCGCCGTGGAGTCGAGCCACCAGAGGCCGAGCCCGATCCCCGTGACCCCCACGATCGAGCCGACCGCCGTCATCCAGTCGGCCTTGTTCATGTCGGCGTCGGCGTAGAGCACCTTGTTGTGCAGCTCCCGGGCGAGCTTGAGCTTGGCCCGCCCGATGAACACCGGCGGCAGGGCGATCACCGCCATCACCCCGATCATCAGCCAGCCGAGCCAGACCGAGGTGCCGAACAGCTCGACCGTGCCGATCGTCGGATGCTCCGCCGCGATGAGTCCGGATGCGGAGTCGACGATGAGGTAGGTGCCCATCGTGCCGAGCGCCACCGCCGCCACGAGGTGACCGACCCCCACCGAGCGGTGGTAGCCGTAAGGATGCCGCTTCGTGGGCAGGCGGCGGTTGATGCGCACGGCCACGAGGAAAGCGATGGGTGGGATGAACGAGAGCAGGTCCTCGATCCAGGCGGCCTTCATGGCCTGCGAGTTGCCGAGCACGAGGAAGACGAGGGTGACCGTCACCGCGAGGAACGCGATCGTGATCCACTCGAGCCGGATCGCGCGGTGCAGCACCTCCACCTGCCGCTCCGGGAGCTCGGTGTGGCCGAAGCGCACGGTCTCGCGCGTCATCGTGCGGCCTCGCCGCTCTGCGCCCTGCCGTACTCGGTGAGGAACGTCTCGAGCTCGGTGAGGAAGGCGTTCTCGCCGATCGGCACGAGCATCACGAGCTTCTGCGGGCTGCCGTCGGGCGAGGTGGTCTCGGCGTAGGGGCGCGTGACGCCCGCCTTGTCGATCCAGGGCGTCGCATCCGTGAGCCCGGCGGCCACGAGATCGAGGTCGCCCGCCTCGAGACCGCGCACGAGGGCCTCCTCCGAGGAGACCGTCCACTCCACCTCGGCGCCGATCGAGTCGGCGAAGGCCTCGATGGCCTCGACCTCGCTGCCGGAGAGATCGCTGCCGGTGGGGGCGGAGGCCCCGGGCTCGACCACCACGAACTCGCCGTGCGGCGAGACGCCCGCCCGCAGCACGCCGTCGCGGGCCTCATCGAGCGTGCCGTCGGGATCGCTCGGGATGCTGATGCCGCAGCCGGCCAGGGTCAGCGCGAGGAGGCCGATGACGGCCGCTCGGAACGGTGTCGTGGTGCGCACGCTGGGGAGCCTACGCCGGGTCGCGCAGGGCGGCGGGGCGTTGACGACACGAGGTCGTTGTGCCCTCGCCGGGCGCGGCGGCTCAGACCGGGGTCGAGGCGAAGCCGAGCCAGGTGTGACGGTTGCCGTCCCAGCACCAGCCCACCTTGGGGGCTCCGCGGCGGCGGCGGCCGTCGCGACCGCTGCCGCCCGAGATCCAGATGGCGGGGGTGCGGGTGTCGAGGCCGTCGGCGATCCGCTTCCGCGATCCAATGGTCATGAAGCAGTGGCCGGGCTCGAGCAGGTCGGGCTGCTGCAGCAGCCAGCTGAGCCCCTCGTTGATGGTGAGGGGCCGGCGGCCGCGGGCGCGGAGCTCGGGCAGCGCCTCGTTCGGGGAGCGGTTCGCGAGGTCGTCGCCGCGCTCGATGCCGTGCACGAGGTAGAGGGGCTGCGCGGGCAGCTCGAGCTCGTCGAGGGGCATGAAGTCGTCGAGGTCGGTCATGTCGGCCACCACGAAGCCGCGCTTGCCGCCGCGGCTGAGGAGCGGCGCGAGGGCCGAGGGCGGCGCGATGCAGGGGTTCACGACGAGGATCGAGTCGGGGCGCGCGCGGAGCTTGCCGGCGTAGCTGCGGAGCTCCTCGGGGCTGATGCCCGCGGCCTCGGGGAGGCCCAGCTCGATGAGGCGCGCGAGCTGTTCGGAGATGGTGGGGGTGCGGGTCGTGGCGTCGGTCGTGAAGGTCAGGGACATGGTGGTGCCTCTCGTGCCGGATGAACAGCCCAACGCCGAGGGGGCACCCGGTATTCCGGTTCAGAACCGCGCCCGAGGCTAGGCGCCCGAGCCGCCCGGGCCCGCCGTGTCGGAGGAGCCGCGCGCGGCCTCCCTCGCGGCTGTGGCACCCGTGGGGCCCGTGCCGCCGGTGCCGTCGGCGTCGGGGTTCGGGTTGTCGGCGTGCTCGTCGGCGGAGGACTCGGGCTCGAGGCCCTCACCGGCGACCGTCATCGCGTCGGGGTCGTCCGGATCGGCCACCCGCTGCTCGTAGGTCTGCTCGTCGCGGTTCGGATCGGTGGGCTGCTCGAGCACGTCCGCGTCGTCCGCCGTGTCGTGGGGTGCGCCGGCATCCTGGACTGCACTGTCATCCGGGACTGCTTTGGCATCGTGGGCTGCCGCGTTCATGGGTCTCCGTTCGTCGGCGTGAGGTCGTGAGCGCGAGCCTACGACGGCAGGTCGCGGTCGCCCAGCGGATCGGGAACGGCCGGCCCGGCTCCGGGCACTACCCCCTCAACAGGGGTGGCCCCCTAGGATCGATATGTGTTGATCGACGGCGGTGACGAGGGCCTCGCCGTCGACGGGTCCGACCCCGGCCCCGTTCTCGAAGCGGCCATGCGGGCCGAGGACTGGCCACTGGCCATCCGGTTGCTCGACGAGCACTGGTCGCTCCTCATCTCCACCCAGCCGGCCCTGCTCCGCGAGACGGTGCCGCGCCTCCCCCCGCACGTGCTCACCGAGCACCCGCGTCTGGTGCTCGCCGTGGAGTACCTGCGGCGGCTCTCGAACGACCGCACCACCACCCGCTTCCGCGGCTCGGCACCGCCTGCCGCACCCGTGAGCCTCATGGACACGCTCGCTCAGCTCACCAGCCACGCCGCGGTCGCGAGGGCCGACGGGCGGATCGCCGAGGCCGTGGCCGCCGTCGACGAGGCCAGGTCGATCCTCGACGACAGCAACGCGAAGGCACGCGACCAGCTCGCGCAGGGGCTGCCCGACCTCGAGCTCCAGTGGGGGCTCGTGTGGGAGTACGCGGGAGACGCCGACCGCGCGGTGCAGGAGTACGTCGACTGCTTCGACGCCGCCCTGGTGGTCGGCAACACGATGATCGGCACCACCGCCGCCGCGTCCGCCGCATGGATCCACGCGCTCGCAGGCCGAGGGATCCAGGCCAGACACTGGCTCGACCGCGTGGTCGACGACGAGGGCCAGTGGTGGTACCGCCGGGCCGTCATCCCGGCCCAGCTCGCCAGGACCCTGCTGCTCGTCGACGAGTTCCGCTTCGACGAGGCCCGCGCGGTGCTCGCCGAGGTCGACCTCAAGGAGTACCCGGAGCGCTGGCCGTTCCAGAAGCTCCTCGCGGCCACGACCGCCACCGACCCCCTCGCGGCCTTCGAGCTCCTCACCCAGATCGACACGTCGTCGGCGGGCCTGCCCGGCAGGGTGATGAAGGAGGGCACGACGGGAGCGGTGGTGGCCATCGCGCGCTCGTTCCTGCTCGCCACCTCGGGGCACGCCGTCGAGTCGCGTGCGGCGCTGATGGCTCCCGACGCGGATCGCGGCACCCTCGCCGGCCAGATCCTGATCTGCCTGCGCGCGGCCTCGGAGGCGCGCCTCGGCAACCACGCCACGGCGGCGCGCGCGGTCTCGCCGCTGCACGGCCGCTCCATCTCCTCCCCGCACGACCGTCGCGGTGCTCGCGATCCTCGCGGCCCACGAGCTCCACGAGGGCGACGAGCAGCAGGCCGGCGAACGGTTCGCCATGGCGGCGACCCTCGCCACCTCCAACCGCTCCTTCTACGCGCTCGGCATCCTGCCCGGAGACGACCTCGCGAGGCTCGCCGCGCTCGCGCCCGACACCCTCCCCGCGCCGGTGCTCGCCACGCTGCGGGCGCTCGCCCCGGCAGCCGATGTCGACCCCTTCGCACGGTTGAGCAGCAAGGAGCGTGAGGTGCTCGCCACCGTGCTGGCGCTCGACAGCGTCGCGCGAGCGGCCGAGCGCCTCTTCGTCTCGACCAACACCGTGAAGACCCAGTTGCAGAGCATCTACCGCAAGACGGGGGTCAACTCCCGGGCCGAGCTCAGTGAACTCGCCACCCGCCACGGGTTGCATCCGGGACCGGAGTGACCCGGGGAGCGCCGTGGTCGCGGGCTGCGCTCAGAGCGCCTCGACGTAGAGCCAGCGGCCGTCCTCCCGCACGAAGCGGCTGCGCTCGCGCACCTCGCCGCCGGGCTTGAAGCGGGCGCTGAACTCCACGACCCCCTCGGTGTCGAGCACACCGCCCGCGCTCCGGCCGAGGATGTCGAGGCGGTACCAGCGCACGTCGTCGTCGAGCTCGAGCGTGGCCGGGCGGGTGCTCGGATGCCAGCTCGCCAGCAGGTAGGCCGCGTCGCCCACCGCGAAGGCCGAGTAGCGCGAGCGCATGAGACGCTCGGCCGTGGGCGCTGTCGCCTCGCCCCGGTGGTAGGGCGCGCAGCACTCGCCGTAGGGCGATCCGCTCAGGCACGGGCACCGCGCGGAGTCGGCGATCGTCGTCATGCGCCCATTATCGAGCCTAGGCTTGGCGCGTGGTGCAGACGGTGGCCGAGGCGGCGAGCACGGGGACGCTCGAGCGGCCGGACGGCGTGCGCATCGCGTGGGAGTCCCGGCAGCCGGCGAGCGAGGCCCCGGCATCCGGGCCCACGGTGCTGCTCGTGCACGGCTTCGCCTCGAGCCGCTCGGGCAACTGGCTGCGCACGCGCTGGGCCGAGCCGCTCACCGAGGCGGGGTTCCGGGTGCTCACCCTCGACCTGCGCGGCCACGGCGAGAGCTCGAAGCCGCGGGCGCTCGCCGCCTACGCGCTGCCCCGCTTCCGCGACGACCTGCTCGCCGTGCTCGATGCCGCCGGAGCGCCCTCGGCACACGTCATCGGCTACTCGCTCGGCGCGCGCCTGGCCTGGGATCTCGCCCTCCGCCATCCGCACCGCGTGCTCTCGCTCGTGCTCGGCGGCGCTCCCGTGCAGGGCTCGTTCGCCGGCTTCGACCACGCGGCGGCGCTCGCGGCGCTGTCGGGGCCCGCGGATGCCGGCGCGCTCGATCCGGAGACCGCACGCTACATGCGCATGGCCACCACGGTGGCCGGCAACGACCCGCACGCGCTCCTGCGCCTCGCCGAGGCCGTGCGCCGGAGCCCGTTCGTGCCGGAGGCCCGCGTTCCCGCCCAGCCGATGCTGTTCGTCACGGGCGCCGACGACGACATCGCGCCCGCGGTGCGCGACCTCGCGGGGCGGCTCCCGCAGGCCACGGCGCTCGAGCTCCCCGGCCGCGACCACGTGAGCGCCGTCACCTCGCGGGTGTTCAAGCAGGCGGCGGTGGAGTTCCTGCAGGCTCGGTCGCGGTAGCGCCGGCAGCACCAGCGCCAGTACCGGTGCCAGTGCCGGCAGCCCGTCGCTTGACCCGGCGCTGCACGACCTGAACAGGCCCGAGCAGCACGAGGAGGAAGAGCGAGTACAGCCCGAGATCCGGCACGATCTGCGAGATGATGAGCGACGTCGTGAGCATGGCGAGCGCGATCAGCGCCGGCACCATCGTGAGGGTGCCCCGCACCTCGGGCGCCTGCAGCTCAGGGTGCCGGATGACGATCCACTGCGACAGGCACGCCGTGGCGCTCGTGAGCACCATCGTGCCGATGTAGAGGAGCACGGTGGCCTGCGAGGTGTTGCCTCCCTGCGCCATGAGCTCGGTGGGGAACGGCAGGAACACGATCGTGAGCAGCCAGAACAGGTTCACCCAGAGCAGGGCTGTGTTGTAGCCGATGTACTGCTCGAACGAGCGGTGGTGGGCCAGCCAGAACCGGCCGATCACCGCGAAGCTGATGACGAAGACCAGGAGGCTCGCGCCGTCGCGCTCGATCAGCTCGCCGAGGTCGACCGTCGCCAGATCCTTCGCGCTGTCGACGAGGGGAAGGATGAGCAGTGTGATCGCGATCGCGACGACGGCGTCGCTGAAGTTGACCAGCCGGTCGAATCCGCGCTCCGTGTGCATCTGCCCATTATCGCGAGGCGCACGGGAATGCCCGAGCACCTCGACGTGTTGCACGCTAAAGTATTTAGCAGGGGGTAACCATTTCAGACCGCAGCAGAGATGACAGCAGCAGCGAGCACCGCACGATAGAGCTCGGTGTCGAGACCGCAGCCACACCCTGGCTGACGGATGCGCAGCGAGCGCGCCTGCGCCGCCCCATCAGCCAGCGCGGCGTGGTCTTCACCCTCGCCTTCACGGGTCTCGTCACGGCGTTCATGATGACGCTGCTGACCCCGCTCGTGCCCTCGCTCCCCGGCATCCTGAACGTCTCGGCCGAGGACTCGCAGTGGGCGGTCACGGTCACCCTGCTCGCGGCGGCTGTCGCCACGCCCATCGCCGGCCGGCTCGGCGATCTCTACGGCAAGCGCCGCATGGTGCTCCTCCTCCTCGTCCTCGTGCTCGCGGGCTCGGTGGTCGCCTTCTTCGCCGACGGGCTGCTCCCGCTGATCGTGGGCCGCGCGCTCCAGGGCGCCGGCATCGGCGTGATCCCGCTCGGCATCAGCATCCTCCGCGACGTGCTGCACCGCGATCGCCTCGGTGGCGCCGTGGCCCTCGTGAGCGCCACCCTCGGGGTGGGCGGCGCGGTCGGCCTGCCGGTGGCGGCCGCCATCTCGCAGTACCTCGACTGGCACTTCCTGTTCGTGCTCTCGGGCCTCCTCGCCGCCGTGGGCTTCGTGCTCGTGCTCGTCTTCATCCCGGTCAGCACCCTTCGCGCCTCGGGCAGCTTCGACGTGCTGGGCGCGATCGGTCTCGGCGTGGCGCTCGTGGGCATCCTCCTCGGCATCTCGAAGGGCAACAGCTGGGGCTGGGACAGCCCGCTGACGCTCGGCTGCCTCGGCGGCGGTCTCCTGGTGCTGATCCTCTGGGGCGTGTTCGAGCGACGCATCGCGAGCCCCCTGATCGACCTGCGGGTCGCCGCGCGGCGCACGGTGCTGCTCACCAACCTCGCGTCGGTGACCGTGGGCTTCGCGTTCTTCGCGAGCACCGTGGTGCTGCCGCAGCTGCTCGAGGCGCCGCCCGAGACCGGGGTGGGGCTCGGTCAGCCGATGCTCGTGGCGAGCCTCTGCCTCATGCCCTCGGGCCTCGTGATGTGGGCGATGTCGCCCCTCGCCACGCGCCTCACCCGCGCTCGCGGCGCCCGCACGAGTCTCGTGCTCGGCATCGCGGTGATCGCCGTGGCCTACCTCATCGCGGTCTTCCTGATGACCGAGATCTGGCACATGGTGCTCATCGCCACGGCCGTCGGAGCCGGTGTCGGCTTCGCCTACGCGGCCATGCCGACGCTCATCATGGCGGCCGTGCCCGCCACCGAGACCGCCGCGTCGAACAGCCTCAACTCCGTCATGCGCACGCTCGGCTCCACGCTCGCGAGCGCCGTGCTCGGGGTCGTGCTCGCCTCGCACCTGATCGGTTCGGGGGAGACCGCCACACCGAGCTCGCAGGGGTTCCAGCTCGCGTTCATCATCTCGGGGGCCGCGGCCGTGGCGGGTGTGCTGATCGCCGTGTTCATCCCGCGCCATCACCGCGCCTACACGAAGGCGAGCATCCCGGATGCGGACGACACCCGGGCCGCCGACCTCTCGAAGGCCGTCGACCGCTAGGTCGCCGCTGGACCGGCGCTAGATCGCCGCTGGGCCGGCGCTAGATCGCCGCGATCCGCCAGGAGGCGGTGGTGCTGCCGCCGACCGGGATGACGATGAGGTCGAGACCCGAGTTGAACGCATCCGGTGCGCACGTCATCGGCTCCACCGCGAGCCCGAGGCGGGGCCGCACGGGATCGGAGTCGGCGGTGTGGATCTGCACCCAGCCGCACTCGCGGCCGAAGGTCACCTGCACGCCCGTGCCACCCGGATCCGTCACCGTCACCGTCGCCGTGCCCTCGGCGTCCCGGCCCCGGTCGAGCCCGGAGAAGGCGTGGTCGATGGCGGTGTCGCCGAGCGGGCGCGGCTTGCGGAAGTCGAAGGCGCCGCCCTCGTCGACCTCCACGCTCGTGACCTGGATCGGGACGAGGCGGTCGGGCGTCACGGAGAGCACGTCGTCGGCGGGCAGCGACAGGGTCCACTCCTCGAGCGGAGCGGGGCCGGCCACGAGGTACGGATGCGGACCGGTGCCGTACGGGGCGGGCTCCCGGCCGGTGTTCGTGGCCGTCACGGTCTGCTGCAGGCCGTCGTCGTCGAGGCGGTAGGTCACCTCGAGCGCGATCCGGTGCGGGTAGCCGGCCTGTGCCGGGACGACGGCGGCGAAGACGACCTCGTCGACCTCGCGGCGCACGACCTCGTAGTCGAGCCAGCAGGCCAGCCCGTGCAGCGCGTGCCCGCGGTCGGGCTCGGTGATCGAGAGCTGCCGCTCGGCGCCCGCGAAGGAGTAGCGACCGTCGACCACGCGGTTCGGCCACGGCGCGAGGGTGACGCCGCGGTAGGCGGGGCGCACCTCGTCGGCGTCGAACGGCACCACCAGGTCGCGGGCCTCGTGCTGCAGCACGCGCAGGGTCGCGCCGACGCTCGCGAGCGAGGCGCGGTAGGCGCCGTGCTCGAGGTCGACTCGGGTGCCGGAGAGGGGGTGGGCGGATGCGGTCACGTCGGCTCCTTCGGGGGCGGTTCGCCTCCACGCTAGCGGCTCGGCGCGCGGCTCCGAGCCGTCGGAGGGCCTTCGCGGTACCCTGAAGATGTCCTGGACGCCGCAGAGAGAAGGAAATCCTCATGACCGACGAGAACAAGCCCCCGGTTCCGCCGCAGTCCTCCCCGCCGCCCGCCGCGCCTCAGTACCAGGCCGCGCCGCCGGTGGGCCAGAACGGTCAGTACGGCCAGCAGCAGCAGCCCTACGGCCAGGGTGGGCAGGGCGGCCAGCAGGGCTACGGCCAGCCCGCCACCGTGCCGGGCAAGACGCTCGGCCTCGTCGGCATGATCATCTCGATCGCGTCGTTCTTCATCGTGCCGTTCATCGGCCACATCGCCGGCATCATCGTGAGCGCCATCGCCCGGTCGCAGTCGAAGAAGGCGGGCGTCGAGAAGAACACCCCCGCCACGGTCGGCATCGTGCTCGGCGTGATCGGCGTCGTGCTCAGCATCATCGGCATCATCATCTTCATCGTGGTGATCGCCGCCGTGGTCGGCCAGTGCGGCGACCTCGGCCCCGGCACCCACGTCATCGACGGAGTCACCTACACCTGCGGCTGATAGCGCATCCCGCCGTCCGGGCCCGCATCCCGCGTCACATTCAGACGCACGGATGCGGGCCCGAACTATTGTGGAACGAGTACGCCCACCACTCGAGAAGGATCCGCTCCCATGGCAGCTCGCATCTACGACGACGTCACCGCTCTGGTCGGCCGCACGCCCCTCGTGCGCATCAACCGCCTCGCCGAGGGGATCGATGCCACGGTGCTCGGCAAGCTCGAGTTCTACAACCCCGCCAACAGCGTGAAAGACCGCATCGGCGTGGCCATCATCGACGCGGCCGAGAAGGCCGGGGCGCTGAAGCCGGGCGGCACCATCGTGGAGGGCACGAGCGGCAACACCGGCATCGCGCTCGCGATGGTGGGTGCGGCCCGGGGCTACAAGGTCATCCTCACGATGCCCGAGACGGCATCGGCCGAGCGCCGCGTGGTGATGCGCGCCTACGGCGCCGAGCTCGTGCTGACCCCGGGCTCCGAGGGCATCAAGGGCGCCCTGGCCAAGGCCGATGAGATCGTGGCCACGACCCCCGGCGCCATCCTCGCCCGGCAGTTCGAGAACGAGGCGAACCCGGCCGTGCACCGCGCCACGACGGCCGAGGAGATATGGGCAGACACCGACGGCGCGGTCGACATCTTCGTGGCCGGCATCGGCACGGGCGGCACCATCACGGGTGTCGGCCAGGTGCTGAAGGAGCGGAAGCCGGGCGTGCAGATCGTCGGCGTCGAGCCGCTCGACTCGCCGCTGCTCACCCAGGGGGTCGCCGGGCCCCACAAGATCCAGGGCATCGGCGCCAACATCGTGCCGCCCATCCTCGACCGCGAGGTCTACGACGAGATCATCGACGTGAGCCTCGACGACTCGCTCGACACCGCGCGTCGTCTCGCGAGCGAGGAGGGCATCATGGCCGGGATCTCCTCCGGCGCCATCCTGTGGGCCGCCCTCGAGGTCGCCAAGCGCCCGGAGAACGCCGGCAAGACCGTCGTCGCCGTGGTCTGCGACCTGGGCGAGCGCTACATCTCGACCCCGCTCTGGGCGGGGCTCGCCGACTGAGCCGGCGCGGCTGTGCAGGCGGTGAGCGCGTGAGTGCGGTGCGACGGGTTCTCCGGCGCGTGCGTGAAGACGTGCGTGCCGCCCACGAGCACGACCCCGCCGCCCGCAGCTCCCTCGAGATCGTGCTCGGCTACCCGGGCGTGCACGCGGTCTGGGTGCACCGGATCGCCCACCGCTGGTGGCGGAGCCCCGGTCTCGCGCTGCCTGCACGGCTGCTCTCGCAGTTCGCCAGGTTCCTCACGGGAGTCGAGATCCATCCCGGTGCCCGGATCGGCCGCCGCCTCTTCATCGACCACGGCATGGGCGTCGTGATCGGCGAGACCGCGGTCATCGGCGACGACGTCATGCTCTACCACGGTGTCACCCTCGGGGGCCGGAGCACCCGGCGCGAGAAGCGGCATCCGACGCTCGGCGACCGCGTGGTCGTGGGAGCCGGCGCCACCATCCTCGGCCCCGTCGTGATCGGGGCCGACGCGAGCGTGGGCGCCGGTGCGGTCGTGGTGAAGGATGCGCGCCCCGGCGCGGTGCTCGTCGGCATCCCCGCGCGGGACATCACCCACCTTCCCGCGCACCGTGCTGAAGCGGGCCGTGCCGAGGCGGGCCCAGCCGAGTCCGGCCCGGAATCGCTGCCGTCTCGCCACGAGTCCCTCACCGATCCGGCCTTCTACCTGGATCCGGCGATCTACATCTGACGCGCGTAGGTAGTCGGGTAGGTACATTGCCGGTAGATGACGGGTACCTGGCAAGAGCCTGTGTGACCCAAACGGGGGTGGGGGCTCCCTTCGTACCCCCTGCATGCCGATCGAGACCTCGCGACTGTCGCGCCTGACCTCCCTCGCCCGCCAGGTGGTGTCGTTCGGCGCCGTCGGCGGCCTCGCCTTCGTCGTGGACATCTCCGTCTACAACGTGCTTCGGGCCGGAGCCCTCGAGGGCTCCCCGATCTGGTCGAAGGTCGTCTCGGTGGCCGTCGCCACCGTCGTGGCCTGGCTCGGCAACCGCTACCTCACGTTCTGGGGCGAACGAGCGCAGGGCGCCGTGGCCTGGCGCGAGGGCCTGCTGTTCGCCGCCATGAACGTCGTCGGCCTCCTCATCGCCGCCGCCTGCCTCGTGGTCTCGCACTACGTTCTGGGCTTCACCTCGCAGCTGGCCGACAACATCTCCGGCAACGTCGTCGGACTCGTGCTCGGCACCGCCTTCCGCTTCTTCGCCTACCGCCGGTTCGTCTTCAGCGCGAACCGGCTTCGTCTCACCGTTCCTCTGCCCGCCCAGCGCACCACGACGATCTGATCCGGAGGCCTCTGTTGCACCTGAACGTGAATCCCGCGCCCGAGCCGTTGCTCACTCCCGCCCCCCTTCCCCAGCCCGACCAGCAGCTCGTGCCCAATCGGGGCACGGGAGCGGGCACCGATGTCACGAGCACGCTGAACGACGGCCTCGGCTGGTCGGTCGGCGAGTGGATCGGCTACTCCAGCCTCATGCTCGTGGCCGTGCTGCTCACGATCATCGCCGCTACGACGCTCTGGTGGATGCTGCACGCCTGGCGCTCGAGCGCGAGCCTCGCGAAGACCCAGTTCACCGCGAACCCGCGCCCCGCCGCCCACTCCTTCACCCTGCTGGTACCCGGCCGGCACGAGGAGGAGGTGCTGGGCGACACCCTCGACCGCCTCGCCCAGCAGGATCACCCCGACTTCGAGATCGTGGCGATCGTCGGGCATGACGACCCCGGCACCGAGGCGGTGGCCCGTGCCGCCGCCGATCGGCACCCAGATCTCATTCGCGTGGTCGTCGATCACAGCGTGCCGAAGAACAAGCCGAAGGCGCTCAACACCGCGCTGAAGACGGCCCGCGGCGACATCGTCGGCGTGTTCGACGCCGAGGACGAGGTGCACCCGCACCTGCTCACCGTGGTCGACTCCAAGTTCCAGGAGACCGACGCCGACGTGGTGCAGGGCGGCGTGCAGCTCATGAACTTCCAGTCGAGCTGGTGGTCGCTTCGCAACGTGCTCGAGTACTACTTCTGGTTCCGCTCGCGCCTGCACTTCCACGCCAAGTCGCGCTTCATCCCGCTCGGCGGCAACACCGTCTTCGTCACGAAGGAACGCCTCGACTGGTCTGAGGGCTGGGACGCCGAGTGCCTCGCCGAAGACTGCGAACTCGGCGTGCGGCTCTCGAGCGACAACGCCAAGGTCGTGGTGGCCTACAACCCCGAGTACGTCACCCGCGAGGAGACTCCGCCCACCCTGAAGTCGCTCTACAAGCAGCGCACGCGCTGGAACCAGGGCTTCCTGCAGGTGCTCGGCAAGGGGGAGTGGAAGAAGCTCCCGATGCTGAAGCAGCGCATGTTCGCACGCTATCTGCTCGCGATGCCGTTCCTGCAGGCGGCCACAGGCATCCTCATCCCCATCTCGCTCATGCTCATCCTTTTCGTGAAGGTGCCCACCGTGGTGGCGCTCGTGACGTTCCTGCCGCTCCTGCCCACGATCGTGACCCTCGCGGTCGAGATCACCGGGCTCGCGGAGTTCGGCCGCTCGTACGAGCAGAAGGTGCGGGTGCGCGACTACGCCAAGCTCGTGCTCGGCATGTTCCCGTTCCAGGTGTTCCTGGCGCTCGCCGCCATCCGCTCGGTGGTGCGCCAGGTGCGCGGCATCAACGCCTGGGAGAAGACGGAGCACACGGGGCAGCACCGGGAGGCGCAGGAGTCGCAGGGCTCTCCGGCGGCGGTTGCGGGTTCGGCCCCCCGGATGCTCGAACCGGTCCTCCAGGGGTCGGGAGGCCGCTCATGACCGCCGTGATCGATCGGCCCGAGGCCCGGACCGACCCTCCCGAGGCGAGCGCCGCCACGCGTCGCCCGACCCGTCGCGGCCCCGGCCCCCGTGCGCGCAGCCTGCTGTGGTTCGTGCCGGCCTTCGCGCTCGGGCTCGTGGCCCAGATCGTGAATCTCGGCGGATCACCCCAGCGGATCGACGACGAGGGCACGTACACGGCCCAGGCCTGGGCGATCGAGAAGCTCGGCGAGCTCGCACACTACACGTTCTGGTACGACCACCCGCCGGTGGGCTGGATCCAGATCGCCGGCTGGACGCAGCTCACGGGCGCGTTCGAGCGCCACGACGTGAGCGTGCTCGCCGCCCGCGAGTTCATGGTGGTCGTCACCATGGCCGCGGCGGCCCTGCTCTGGGTGCTCGCCCGGCGGCTGCGCTTCGGCCGCCCCGCTGCGGCGGCCGCGATGCTGCTGTTCACGCTCTCGCCGCTCGCCCTGCAGTTCCACCGCTCGGTGTACCTCGACAACATCGCCACCGTGTGGCTGCTCGCCGCCTTCGTGCTCGCGCTCAGCCGGCGCAGGCAGCTCGCCGCCTTCATCGGCGCCTCGGCCGCCTTCGGCATCGCGGTGCTCTCCAAGGAGACCTTCCTGCTGGCCCTGCCGGTCCTGGCCTGGCTGATGTGGCGGAACGCGCATCCGTCGACCCGGCGCTACACCCTCGCGGTGGCCGCGAGCGTGCTCGTGCTGATCGGCGGCGGCTACATCCTCCTCGCGCTGGTGAAGGGAGAGCTGACACCGGGGCCGGACCGCGTGAGCCTCCTCGACGGCGTCACCTTCCAGCTGGGCTCGAGGGAGTCCAGCGGCTCGCTCGGCGACCCCGAGAGCCTCGTGAGCAAGACGTTCGGCATGTGGTGGCAGCTCGACCCGGTGGGGATCGTCGCGGCCGGCGTCGCGGCGCTCGGCGCCCTCTTCGTGCGGCGGCTCCGGCCGTTCGCGATCGCCCTGCTGCTGCTCACCGCGTTCCTCTTCCGTCCGGGTGGCTACGTGCCGGTGCCCTACGTGATCATGCTCATCCCGTTCGCCGCGCTGCTCATCCCCGGTGTCGTGCAGTCGGCGGTGGGGGGCATCCGACGCAGGAGCGGTCACCGCGCCGGCCAGGGCGGCTGGAGTGTCTCCGGTGGCGCCGTGCGCCGCAGCACCGGCGTGTTCGTCCTGATCGGGGCGGTGGCCGGTGCGGCCGTGGCTGCCCCTCTCTGGGCCACCCAGCTCCGAGGCTTCCTGCTCGCCGACCTCGACGAGCCGATGCGTGATGCGCAGGCCTGGGTGGAGCAGAACGTGCCGCAGGACTCCCGGTTGATCGTGGACGACGCCATGTGGGTCGACCTCGTGGAGGCGGGCTTCGAGCGCGACAACGTGATCTGGTACTACAAGCTCGACACCGACCCCGCCGTGCAGGCTCAGTCGCCGAACGGCTGGCGCGACTCCGACTACGTCATCACGACCGACTCGATGCGCACCTTCCCCAACACCGGCGACGGCGTCAACCAGGCCATCGGCAACTCGGTCGCGGTGGCCTCGTTCGGCACCGGCAATCAGCAGGTCGACATCCGCCGGATCGACCCTGACGGAATCGAGCAGGCCGAGGCGGATGCGCAGCAGGGCTTCGCCGACCGCGCCTCGGCCGGTGCGCAGCTCGCGGCCAACCCCGCGCTCGAGCTCGATCAGGAGTCGCGCGACCTGCTCACCGGTGGCCGCGTCGACTCGCGCATCATCCTCGCGCTCGGCCAGCTCACGGGCTCTGCCGCGGGCTCCGACGGTGTGACCGTGGCCGGCTTCCCGGCGGTCACGGGCGAAACCGACTCGGCGCGCCGCCAGGTGCTGCTCGAATCCGTCTCGGGCGAGGCGGAGCGCGCCGAGCTCGTCGAGTGGTTCTCCGCTCTCGGCTCGCCGGTGTCGCCCACCAGCGCGGTGGCCACGACCGACGGCGTGCTCGTGACCTTCCCGGTCGGCGAGCCCGAGGGGCTGCTGCCGCGGGTCGAGCAATGAGCGCGGCGCACCTCTCCCTCTCTTCCCTCCCTCATCACGACACCGATCCCCTCAGGAAAGGAACCACCATGAGAAACAGCACCAGCACCGCACACCGCATCGCGAAGGTCTCGGTCGCGCTCGCCACCACGCTCTCGTTCGCCGGCCTGGGGGTGGTGGGCGCCTCCACGGCCTCCGCCGACGAAACGGGCCAGGGCTGGGTGCGCGTGGCGCACCTCTCGCCCGACACCAAGTCGGTCGACGTGAAGCTCACGGCGCTCGCCGGTGGCGGCGTGGTCTCCGAGCTCGACGGCGTCGCCTACGGCGCGGTCTCGGACTACATCGACGTGCCGCAGGGCACCTACGTGGTGTCGATGGTGCCGGCCGGGTCGCCGGATTCGACCACACCCGTCATCCAGCAGTCCGTCGACATCGTGAGCGGCGAACCCGTCACCGTGGCCGCTTATGGCAAGAACGCCGACCTCGCCACGACCGTCTTCCCCGACGACCTCACACCGCCGGCCGACGGCGAGGCGCGTGTGCGCGTCATCCAGGCCTCCACCACGGCCGAGTCGGTCGACATCGCCACGAGCACCGGGACGCCGATCACGGCGGGAGCCGAGCAGGGCACGGCCACGAACTACGCGAGCGTGGCGGCCGGGCCGTGGACCCTCGACGTGACGGGCGAACGCGTCGGCAGCGGATCGGCCACCACCACGCAGGCCGACATCGATCTGGCCTCCGGCTCGGTCGCCACCCTGTTCGTGCTCGACGACTCCACGGGCGGCGTGACCGTCAAGCCCGTGATCGACTCGGCGAGCGTGGGCGACCTGCCCACCGGCGGCATCCAGACCGGCGGCGGCGCCACCGCCGCCGAGCACATCGGAGCGGCGCAGGTCGACGCATCGGAGGGCTTGGCGTCGGGGCTCGGGATCGCGATGCTCGCGGCCCTGCCGCTCGCGGGTGCTCTGGCCCTCGTGATCGTGCGCCGAACCGCTCGGGCGGAGGCTCGCTGATGCGCC
>NZ_JAHFUY010000015.1:0-33701 GCF_023264895.1 Herbiconiux sp.
ACGAGGATGACCCAGCCGTTCTCCACGCCCGGGAGCAGCGCATCCTGCTGGGCCTTGGTGAAGCGGTGGATCTCGTCGAGGAAGAGGACGGTCGAGAGGCCGTAGAGGTCGCGGTTGCGGAAGGCCTCCTCCATCACCTGCCGCACGTCCTTCACCCCGGCCGTGACGGCCGAGAGCTCCACGAACTTGCGGCCCGAGGAGTGCGCGATGGCCTGCGCGAGCGTGGTCTTGCCCGTGCCGGGCGGCCCCCAGAGGATGACGGAGACCGATCCGCTCGTGCCGCCCGTGTCGGAGGCGAGATTGACCAGGGGCGACCCGGGCCGCAGAAGGTGCTTCTGACCGGCCACTTCGTCGAGGCTGCGGGGTCGCATCCTGACAGCGAGCGGGACTGCCCCGGAGTGGAGTCCCGGTTGCTGATGAGCCATACGTCTAGGGTACTGTGATGGGCCGACACGCCCCGTCGTGACGGCGGTACACCAGGACACACAGGAGGACCCGTGGCACCCAGCAATCAGGAGCGAGCTGCTCGTGAGGCACGGACGCGGCTCCGCGACTACCAGGCGCGCCAGCAGGCGCACTCGGAGCGCATCAGCCGACGCACGCGGGACAACATCGTCGCCGCCGTCGTGGTGGTGCTGCTGATCGCCGGTGTCACGGCCGCGCAAATCTTCTACTTCAGCGGCGGCCCCGGTGCACCCGTGGCGTCGGCGACCCCCACGCCCGGTGCCACCGAGTCGCCGGATGACGAGGCGGCCCCGGAGGGCGAGAACACCGGAGACGTGCCCGCGACGACCATCGCCGAGGACCGCACCTGGACCGGCACCCTCACCATCGACGGCGTGCCGCTCGGCATCTCGCTCGACGGCGCCGCCGCCCCGCAGGCCGTCTCGGCCTTCGTCGACCAGGCGAAGACCGGCTTCCTCACCGACACGAGCTGCCACCGCCTCACCACGAGCGGCATCTTCGTGCTGCAGTGCGGCGACCCCACCGGCACGGGCACAGGCGGCCCCGGCTACAACTACGGCCCCGTCGAGAACGCCCCCGCCGACGACGTCTACCCCTCCGGGACCCTGGCGATGGCTCGTCAGGGCGGCAACGGCTACAGCATGGGCAGCCAGTTCTTCATCGTCTACGACGACTCCACGATCACGTCGGACGTCGCGGGCGGCTACACCGTGCTCGGCACGGTCACGAGCGGCCTGGATGCGCTGAAGACCGGCGTGATCGACAAGGGCACCGCGGATGGTGCGGCCGACGGCAAGCCCGCAGCCCCCTCGGTGATCGAGAGCGTCACGGTCGAGTAGCCCGACCCCCTCTTCAAAGCCCGCGGCGCCGTGCAATAGGCTGGTGGCCGTACTCCAGACATCGTCGACAGGAATGGTTCCGTGACCGATAGCGAACAGCACCCGTGGGGGCGAGTCGACGACGACGGCTCCGTCTACGTCCGTGAAGCCGAAGGCGAGCGCCTCGTCGGGCAGTATCCCGATGGCACCAAAGAAGAGGCCCTGGCCTACTTCGAGCGCAAGTTCACCGACCTCGCCGGTCAGGTGACCCTGCTCGAGCAGCGCGCCAAGCGCGGTGCTCCGGCCGCCGACATCGCCAAGGCCGTCAAGTCGATCAGCGCCTCGGTCGAGTCGGCGAACGCCGTCGGCGACCTCGCCGCCCTCAAGACCCGGCTCGAGGCCCTCTCGTCCACCGTCTCGGAGATCACCGAGAAGCAGTCGGCCGAAGCGCAGGCCGAGGTGGCCCAGGCCGTCATCGACCGCACCGCGATCGTCGAGGAGATCGAGGCCCTCGCGGCCCACGACCCCGCCAAGGCGCAGTGGAAGACGGTCACGTCGAAGATCGACGAGCTGTTCGGCCGCTGGCAGAAGCACCAGCAGGATGGGCCGCGCATCCCGCGTGGAGAGGCCCAGGAGCTCTGGAAGCGCTTCCGCGAGGCCCGCACCTCGCTCGAGACGCAGCGCAAGGCGTTCTTCTCCGAGCTCGACCAGGTGCACCGCGATGCGCGCACCCGCAAGCAGGCTCTAGTCGAGCGCGCCGAGGCGCTCTCCGAGCGCGGAAACGACGGCATCCCCGCCTACCGCGACCTGCTCACCGAGTGGAAGGCCACCGGCCGCGCCGGCAAGAAGTACGACGACGCGCTCTGGGACAGGTTCAAGGCCGCCGGAGACGTGCTCTACTCCGCTCGCGGCGAGGTCGTGGCGCGCGAGGAGGGCGAGTTCGGTGAGAACCTCACCGCGAAGCTCGCGCTGCTCGAGGAGGCCGAGCCGCTGCTCAAGGAGACCGACCGTCTGAAGGCGCGCGAGGCCCTGACCTCGATCCAGCGGCGCTGGGACGAGATCGGCAAGGTCCCTCGCGACCAGGTGAAGCCGGTCGAGGATCGCCTCCGCAAGGTCGAGGCGGCCGTGCGCAAGCTCGACGAGGATCACTGGCAGCGCAACAACCCCGAGAAGAAGGCCCGCTCGGAGGGCCTCGCCTCGCAGCTCACCGGTGCGATCGACAAGCTGCAGCGCGAGATCGACGACGCGAAGACCGCGGGCGACACCCGCAAGGTCAAGGAGCTCCAGGAGGCGCTCGACGCCCGCAAGGTCTGGCTCGACGCGCTCGGCTAGACCGGCGGCTGCTCCACAGCCCGTGCCGGGCAGAGCAGTTCTCCACAGATGACAGGATCGATGCCGGTCGGGTTCTCCCGACCGGCATCATTCGTGCATGGCCCCCGCACTGCCCCTGCTGCTCGATCAGCGGTCACTCCCCCGCCCCGAGCTCGTGGCCGTCGCTCTCGACGGTGAGGTGAGGAGCCTCGGCGACGCGTATCTCCCGCTCGACGTGGTCGAGACGCCAGGGCTCCGGGCCGAGGCCGTCAGGCGGCTCGTGCCGGAGGGGCTGATCCTCGAGCGCAGATCGGCGGCGTGGCTGCTGGGCGCGCATCCGCTCTTCGAGATCCCGCTCCAGCTCTGCGTGCGATCGACGCGGCGCATCCGGTTCCAGCCGTCGGCCGAGCACGTGGTGCGCCAGGTCGTGGTCTCGGCCGGCGAGTGCGTCTCGATCGGCGGGCTCGTCGCCACCGCTCCGCTCCGCACGGCGCTCGACCTCGTGCGGTGGGAGGAGGAGTTCGACGGGCGGCTGGCCGTGGCGGTCACGACGCTCCTGCTCGCCGCGTCGACGACGCCGCACCAGGCCGCGCGCCTGCTCGGCGCGTCTCCGCATCTGCCGCACAAGCGCCGGGCGTTCGAGCGGCTGCGGATGGCCGGTGTGCTCAGCCGCCGGTGACGCGGTAGACGTCGTAGACGGCGTCGATGCGCCGCACCGCGTTGAGCACGCGGTCGAGGTGCGTGGTGTCGCCCATCTCGAAGACGAACCGGCTGATCGCGAGGCGGTCGCTCGACGTGTTCACCGATGCGCTCAGGATGTTGACGTGGTGCTCCGACAGCACGCGCGTGACGTCGCTCAGGAGGCCGGAGCGGTCGAGGGCCTCGACCTGGATCTGCACGAGGAAGACGCTCTTGGAGGAGGGCGCCCACTCGACGTCGATCATGCGCTCGGGCTCGTTGAGCAGGGAGGAGACGTTGTGGCAGTCCGCCTGGTGCACCGAGACACCGGATCCCCGCGTCACGAAGCCCACGATGTCGTCGCCCGGCACGGGCGTGCAGCACTTGGCGAGCTTCACGAGGATGTCGGGGGCACCGCGCACGAGCACGCCCGAGTCGCTGTGGGTGACCCGCGGGCGGTTGCCCACGAAGACGTCGAGATCGGAGTCGTCGCTCTCGACCTCGGTCTGCAGCGAGGCGAGCACCTTCTCGATCACCGACTGGGTCGAGATGTGCCCTTCTCCGATGGCGGCGTAGAGCCCCGAGACGTTGTCGTAGTGCAGCTGCGAGGCCACATCGGCGATCGAGTCCTGGTTCATCAGCTTCTGCAGGGGCAGATTCTGCTTGCGCATCGCCCTGGCGATGGCATCCCGGCCCTGCTCGATGGCCTCGTCGCGCCGCTCCTTGGTGAACCACTGGCGGATCTTGTTGCGGGCGCGCGGGCTCTGCACGAAGCTGAGCCAGTCCTGCGAGGGGCCGGAGTCGGGGTTCTTCGAGGTGAAGACCTCCACCACGTCGCCCGAGCCGAGGGTGGAGTCGAGCGGCACGAGCCGGCCGTTCACCTTCGCGCCCATGGTGCGGTGCCCCACCTCGGTGTGCACGGCGTAGGCGAAGTCGACCGGCGTGGCACCGGCCGGCAGGCCCACGACTTTGCCCTTCGGCGTGAAGACGTAGACCTCCTTGGCACCGATCTCGAAGCGGAGCGAGTCGAGGAACTCCCCCGGGTCGACCGTCTCGGCCTGCCAGTCCGAGATGCGCGCGAGCCACGCCATGTCGGTGTCGGAGGAGGCGGCGGGGGCCGGGGCGGCCTTGCCACCGTTCATCCGCTCCTTGTACTTCCAGTGCGCGGCCACACCGAACTCGGCGCGCTGGTGCATCTCGTTGGTGCGGATCTGGATCTCGACGGGTCGTCCGCCCGGGCCGATCACCGTGGTGTGCAGCGACTGGTAGAGGTTGAACTTCGGCGTGGCGATGTAGTCCTTGAACCGGCCGGGGATGGGATTCCAGCGTGCGTGGATGGAGCCCAGCACCGCGTAGCAGTCCCGCACCGTGTTGACGAGCACGCGGATTCCGACGAGGTCGTAGATCTCGTCGAACTCGCGGCCGCGCACGATCATCTTCTGGTAGATCGAGTAGTACTGCTTGGGCCGGCCGGCCACCTTGCCGCGGATCTTGCCCGACTTGAGGTCGTCGTTGACTGCGTCGATGACCGCCTGCACGTACTCCTCGCGCTGCGGGGTGCGCTGGCGCACGAGGTTCTCGATCTCGACGTAGAGCTTGGGGTAGAGCACCGCGAACGACAGGTCCTCGAGCTCCCACTTGATCGACTGTATGCCCAGCCGGTGCGCGAGCGGCGCATAGATCTCGAGGGTCTCCTTGGCCTTCCGCTGCGCCGAGTCGGTGGGCACGAAGCCCCACGTGCGCGCGTTGTGCAGCCGGTCGCAGAGCTTGATGATGAGCACCCGGATGTCGCGCGACATCGCCACGATCATCTTGCGCACCGTCTCGGCCTGCGCACTGTCGCCGTACTTGACCTTGTCGAGCTTGGTGACGCCGTCGACGAGCATCGCCACCTCGTCGCCGAAATCGTGGCGCACCATGTCGAGGGAGTACTCGGTGTCTTCGACCGTGTCGTGCAGCAGAGCGGCGGCGACGGCCTTCGAGCCGAGGCCGAGCTCGGCGAGGATCTGGGCGACGGCCACCGGATGCGTGATGTACGGCTCGCCGCTCCGGCGCTTCTGCCCGTCGTGCGCGCGCTCGGCGGCCGCGTAGGCCCGCTCGAGCACCGTGAGGTCGGCCTTGGGGTGGTTGGCCCTCACCGTGCGGATGAGGGTGTCGACCGCGCCGGCGGGCTGGGCGCGCGAGAACAGGCGTGGAACCAGGCGCCGCAGGGTAGCGGTCGACGTGGTGGTGGTTTCCGTCATCTCAGGCCTCCACCTCGATTATCCCCTACGGATGACTAGGCGGTGACCGTCGCCTTCGACGCGCGCTCGCGATCAGTCAGCACCGCGGCGTCGTGCTTCTTGATCTTGGCTTCGCCCTGGCGGAACTGCACGTAGAGCGGCGCCGCCACGAAGATCGTGGAGTAGGTGCCCACGATGATGCCGATGAGCAGGGCGAGCGAGATGTCGCGGAGGGTCGACGCCCCCAGCACGAACGATCCGATGATGAGGATCGAGGCCACCGGAAGCGCGGCCACGACCGACGTGTTGATCGAGCGCACGAGGGTCTGGTTGACCGCGAGGTTCACCATCTCGCCGAACGTCTGCGTGCCCCGCTCGCCGAGCGCCTCGGTGTTCTCGCGGATCTTGTCGAACACCACGACGGTGTCGTAGAGCGAGTAGCCGAGGATCGTGAGGAAGCCGATGACGGCGGCCGGGGTGATCTCGAGGCCCGTGATGCCGAACACGCCGGCGGTGATGATGAGGTCGTGCACGAGCGAGATGAGTGCGGCGGCCGCCATCTTCCAGGTGCGGAAGTAGATGGCCATGAAGATGGCCACGAGCACGAGGAAGATCACGAGTCCGCGGATCGCCTGCCCGGTGATGTCGGCTCCCCAGGTGGCGCCGATGAAGGAGACGGTGACATCGCTCGTGGGCACGTCGTACGCGGTGGCGAGAGCCTCCTGAACGGCGGCGGCCTGCTCGTCGTCGAGCTCGTCGGTCTGCACGCGCACGGCGTCCTGGCCCAGGGTGCTCACACGCACCGTGCCGCCGGCCTCGACCTTTTCGACCGCGTCGCTCGCGAGGTTCTGGTCGAGGGTCTCGACCTGCGACACCGTGAACTCGGAGCCGCCTCGGAACTCGATCCCGAACTCGAAGCCGCCGCGCACGAACGGGCCCACGATGGCGATCAGGATGAGGATGCCCGAGATGAGGTACCAGAGCTTCCGCCGGCCGATGAAGTCGATCGAGCGCTTGCCGGTGTAGAGGTCGTTTCCGAAGTCGGAGAAGCTGGCCATCAGGAGTTCTTCCCCTCATCGGTGGGCTTGGTGGAGGAGGTGCCGGCGGTCGCTCCGGAGAGCTCGGCGGCCTTGCGCTCGGCGATGGTCTGCCGCTTCGCGGCCTCCCGGCTCGACGAGCCCTTCTTGTCTGACTTCGCCGTGGGGCTCGGAGCCCGGAACTGGGCCCGGCCGCGGTACACGGCGCCGAGGGCGCGCGGGTCGAGACCGCTGAGCTTGTGGCCGTCGCGGAAGAAGGGGCGCTCCGCGAGCAGGGTGACGAGCGGATGCGTGAACAGGATCACGACGATGATGTCGACGATCGTGGTGAGACCGAGCGTGAATGCGAAGCCGCGCACGTTGCCGATCGCGAGGATGTAGAGCACGGCGGCGGCGAGGAAGTTCACCGCGTCGGAGGCCGTGATCGTGCGGAGCGCACGCTTCCAGCCCGACTGCACCGACGAGGTCAGGGCCTTCCCGTCTCGCAGCTCGTCTCGTATTCGCTCAAAGTACACGATGAAGGAGTCGGCCGTGATGCCGATCGCCACGATGAGTCCGGCGACACCGGCGAGCGAGAGCCGGAAGTCGATGCGCCAGGACATCAGGGTGACGAGGAGGTAGGTCATCGCGAAGGCCACCACGAGGGAGGCGATCGTGACCGTGCCGAGCGCCCGGTACTGGAAGAGCGAGTAGATGATGACCAGCACCAGGCCGATCGCTCCGGCGATGAGGCCGGACAGCAGCTGGGTCGAGCCCAGGGTGGCCGAGATGCGCTCGGACGACTCGGTGTTGAACCCGATCGGCAGCGCACCGAACTTGAGCTGGTCGGCGAGGGCCTTGGCCGACTCCTGGGTGAAGGAGCCGGAGATCTGCGCGCGGCCGTCGGTGAACGCGCCGCCCGTGGTGGGCGCCGTGATGACCTTGCCGTCGAGCACGATCGCGAACTGGTTCTGCACACCGGTGAGCCCGAAGAGGCGGGTGGTGACGTCGGCGAACTTGGCGGTTCCCTCGTCGTTGAACGTGAGGTCGACGACCCAGCTGCCCGTCGAGGCGCCGTTGGAGGTCGTGCCCACGCCGCTCGTCGCATCCGCGATGTCGGCGCCCTCGATCTCGACCGGGCCGAGGAGGTACTTCACGCCGTTGTCGTCGCAGGTCACGAGCGGCTGGTCGGTGGGCGCCTGGCCCGCGTCGTCCGCCTCCGTGGAGGCGCAGTCGAAGTTGTCGTACTGCGCCTGCAGCGCCGGGGTGACCCAGGCGAGGTCGCTCGCGTTGGTGGGGCTCACCGTGGGAGTGGTCTCGAGCGCGGGGTCGGGAGTCGCGCCGGGGGTCGACGTGGTGGCTGAGGAGGCCACACCCGCCAGCAGCACCGGGCGGAAGTCTAGCTTGGCCGACGACTCGATGCGGTCGAGGGTCTCCTGGTCGGGCTGGCCCGGGATCGACACGACGACGTTGCGGCCGCCCTGTGTGGTGACCTCGGCCTCGGAGACACCGCTCGCATCGACACGCTGGCGGATGATCGACACGGCCTGTTCGAGCTGCTCGCCCGAGACCTCGTCTCCCGACTCGAGCTGCGGGGTCAGGATGATCTGGGTGCCGCCCTCGAGGTCGAGGGCGAGCTTAGGCGTCCAGGTCGCGTCGCTCCAGATCACACCACCGGCGATGGTGCCGATGAGGACCGCGAACACCACGGCGAGCCAGACAAGAGTCTTCCACGCCTTCTTGACGGCAGTAGATTGTGCCACCTCTGTTACTCAGCTTTCTATACCGCTCGTGCCTCGTCGCGAGAGCGTGGATGGAGGGGGACGAGAGTGTTACTCGTCGCCCTTCTTGTCGGACTTGTCGGCGGGCTTGGTGAAGTCGATCGCCGGCTTCTCGGCGGACGAGGGGGCAGCGGTGGTGTCGGTGTCGACCTCGTCGAGACGCTCGCCGAACTCGGGCTCGCCGTCGGCGGAGTGGTCGATGACCTCCTGCGACGGGGCGATCGGCGACTCGGTCACGACGCGCGTGACGGTCTGGCGGTGCACCTTGAGGACGGTGCCCGGAGTGGTCTCCAGGAGCACCTGGTTCTCCTCGTCGTCCATCTCGAGGATGGTTCCGTAGAGGCCGAAGTTGGTCATGACCTCTGCGCCGACAGCGACCTTGCTCTGCAGCTCGCGAGCCTGCGCCTGGCGCTTGCGGCTGTTGCGGAACATGAAGATCACCAGGACGGCCAGGACCGCCAGCATGATAATTGTCAGCGCATCGAATTCCATGAAGCAGGGGCCTTCCAGAGGGGTGGGGGGTTGCGGTCGGGCTTCATCCTAGGGGGGACGCCTGTAGACCAGCTTGAATTATAGGTCATCGCCGAAGAGCACGTCTGCGTTCCTGGCGAAACCGAAGTGCGCCCAGCCCGCCTTGGTGGCGATGCGACCCCGCGGGGTGCGCGAGAGCAGCCCGATCCGCACGAGGAAGGGCTCGACCACCGCTTCGATCGTCTCGGCCTCCTCGCCGACCGAGACCGCGAGGGTGTTCAGGCCCACGGGGCCGCCGTCGAAGCGCTCCAGGATGATGGACATGACGGCGCGGTCGAGCCGGTCGAGGCCGAGCTCGTCGACGTCGTAGAGCAGCAGCGCGGCCTGCACGGCCTCGAGGGTGGCGCCCGTGCCGGCCACGAGGGCGTAGTCGCGCACCCGGCGGAGCAGCCGGTTGGCGATGCGGGGCGTGCCGCGGGAACGCGAGGCGATCTCGCCGAGCGACTCCTCGTCGATCCGCACCCCGAGCATGTCGGCGGCGCGGTGCAGCACGCGCACGAGCTCGTCGGTCTCGTAGAACTCCAGGTGGGCGGTGAAGCCGAATCGGTCGCGCAGGGGGTTCGGCAGCAGGCCGGCGCGGGTGGTGGCGCCCACGAGGGTGAACGGTGAGAGGTCGAGCGGGATGCTCGTGGCGCCGGCCCCCTTGCCCACCATGATGTCGATGCGGAAGTCCTCCATGGCGAGGTAGAGCATCTCCTCGGCCGAGCGCGCCATGCGGTGGATCTCGTCGATGAAGAGCACCTCACCGGGAACGAGCGATGACAGCACGGCGGCGAGATCGCCCGCGTGCTGAATGGCGGGACCACTGGTGAGTCGCAGAGGCCGGCCGCTCTCGTGCGCCACGATCATGGCCAGGGTCGTCTTGCCGAGACCGGGAGGGCCGGCCAGCAGGATGTGGTCCGGAGTGCGGTTCTGCATGGCCGCGGCATCGAGCAGGAGCTGCAGCTGACCGCGGACCTTCCGCTGCCCCACGAACTCCTCGAGCGACTTCGGGCGGAGAGCGCCCTCGAAGGCGACCTCGGAGTCCGACTCGACCTCGGGCCGCACGGGACTGTCGTCGGAGGCGGGCGTCATCGGGCGTCACCGCTCTTCGGCGAAGGGCCGAGGATGGCGAGCGCGAGGCGGAGCAGGGACTGCACGTCGGCGGCCTCCAGCGGCGAGGCGGTCTCGAGCGCCTGCTCGAGCGCCGACGACGCGCTGCGCTCGGGCCAGCCGAGGCCCACGAGGGCGCGCTCGACGTTGGCGCGCACGTGCGGCGGTGGCCCGCTCGGCGCCTCCGTGAACTCCACGGCGCGCGCGGCGATCTTGCCGGTGAGCTGCAGCACGATGAGCTTGGCCGTCTTCGGCCCGATCCCGGAGACCTTGCGGAACGCCGAGTCGTCCTCGCGGGCCACCGCGGTGGCGACGTCGGAGGGGGCGAGCTCCGAGAGCACGCCGAGTGCAGACTTCGGGCCGACTCCCGTGACCCCGGTGAGCAGCGTGAAGATGTCGAGCGACTCCTGGTCGGGGAAGCCGAAGAGCGAGAGGCTGTCCTCCCTCACGATGAGCGAGGTGAGGAGGGTCGTCTCGGTGCCGGTGCGGAGGGTCAGCGCGTGCCGGGCCGTGACCGCGACGGCGAAGCCGACTCCCCCGACGTCGATCACGGCGGTTCCGCCTGCCACGGAGAGGACGGTTCCGCGGAGCGCACTGATCATCGGGCCAGCCTATTGGCCGCCGAGCGCCGGGCCGTGCCTTGCTCGGCGGCGCGCCACGCCTGCTGCGCGGCGGTGAGTCCGGATGCCGTTCCGCCGCCCGGTGCGCCCGTGGTCGTCGTGCCGCCCCCGAGCGGCACGCGCCAGGCGTGACAGATCGCCAGAGCCAGCGCATCCGCCGCGTCGGCGGGCTTCGGCACGCTCTCGAGCCGCAGCACCTTGGCCACCATCGTGCCCACCTGCTTCTTGTCGGCCTGGCCGTAGCCCGTGATGGCCGCCTTCACCTCGGAGGGTGTGTGCAGGCCCACCGGCAGCGAACGGCGCGCCGCGGCGAGCAGGGCGATCCCGCTCACCTGGGCGGTGCCCATGACGGTGCGCACGTTGTGCTGCGCGAACACGCGCTCCACGGCCACACTGTGCGGCGCGTGCTCGTCGATGAGCGCCTCGATGCCCGCCGAGACGATCAGCAGCCGCTCGGCGAGCGGCATGTCCGGCGGCGTCTGGATGACGGAGACGTGCACGAGCGTCGCGGTCCGCGTGGCGGTGACGTCGACGATCCCCACGCCGCAGCGGGTCAGGCCGGGGTCGATGCCCAGCACCCGCATGGGGCCTGCCCCGCTCAGTCGTTCTCGAGTTCGGCCTGCACCTCGGCCGAGATGTCGAGGTTCGTGTAGACGTTCTGCACGTCGTCCGAATCCTCGAGCGCGTCGATCAGGCGGAACACCTTGCGCGCCGTCTCGGCGTCGGCCTCGACCTGCAGGCTCGCCACGAACTCCACGTCGGCGGAGTCGTAGTCGATCCCGGCCTCCTGCAGCGCGGTGCGCGCGGCGACCATGTGCGAGGGGTCGGTGAGCACCTCGAACGACTCGGCGCGATCCGTGACCTCTTCGGCGCCCGCGTCGAGCACGGCGAGCAGGATGTCGTCCTCCGTCAGGCCGTCGGCGTGACCGACGGTGATGACGCCCTTGCGGCTGAAGTTGTAGGCCACGCTCCCCGGGTCGGCCATGGTGCCGCCGTTGCGCGTCATCGCGGTGCGCACATCGGCGGCCGCGCGGTTCTTGTTGTCGGTGAGGCACTCCACGAGGAGGGCGATGCCGTTCGGGCCGTAGGCCTCGTAGATGATCGTCGTGTACTCGATCGACTCACCGGTGAGCCCGGCGCCGCGCTTGATCGCGCGATCGATGTTGTCGTTGGGCACCGAGGTCTTCTTGGCCTTCTGCACCGCGTCCACGAGCGTGGGGTTGCCGGCCATGTCGGCACCGCCGATCTTGGCGGCGACCTCGATGTTCTTGATCAGCTTGGCGAACGACTTGGCACGGCGCGAGTCGATGATCGCCTTCTTGTGCTTGGTGGTCGCCCATTTAGAGTGTCCGGACACGAAAATCTCCTTCAGGAATCAGGGACGAGTCTACGCGACGGCGCGCTCAGGAGCCGCTGGCCCGCGCCGCGACCTTGTCGAGGAAGTACTGGTGGAAGCGATAGTCGGCCGTCATCTCCGGGTGGAACGAGGTGCCGAGCAGGTTGCCCTGCTCGACCGCCACGACCGTCCCGTCCTCGAGCCGGGCGAGCGCCGTCGCCCGCTCCCCCAGCTCGGTCACCACCGGCGCCCGGATGAAGACCGCGTGCATCGGAGGGTCGCCGAGCACCGGCACGTCGAGGTCGGCCTCGAACGACTCGGTCTGCCCGCCGAAGGCGTTCCGGCGCACGGCCACGTCGAGACCGCCGAAGCTCTGCTGACCCCGGATGGCGTCGACCAGGCGATCCGCGATCATGATCAGGCCCGCGCACGTGCCGTAGACCGGCATGCCGTCGGCGATCCGCTCCTTGACGGCATCCGCCACGCCGAAGCTCCGCGAGAGCTTGTCGATCACGCTCGACTCGCCCCCGGGGATCACGAGGCCGGAGACCGCCAGGGCCTCCTCGGGCCGGCGCACGGCGATGACGTCGGCGCCGAGGTGCGTCAGCACCGCGACGTGCTCGCGGAAGTCGCCCTGGAGGGCGAGCACACCGACGGGGCGGGGATCCCTCTCGGCGCTACCAGCCACGCTCGGCGAGGCGGTGCGGAGCGGGCACGTCGGAGACGTTGATGCCCACCATGGCCTCGCCGAGACCGCGCGAGACCTCGGCGATCACGCTCGGGTCGTCGAAGAAGGTCGTGGCCTTCACCACGGCGGCGGCGCGCTTCTCGGGATTGCCCGACTTGAAGATGCCCGAGCCCACGAACACGCCGTCGGCGCCGAGCTGCATCATCATGGCCGCGTCGGCCGGGGTGGCCACGCCGCCCGCGGTGAAGAGCACGACGGGCAGCTCGCCGGTCTCGGCGACCTCGACGACGAGGTCGTAGGGTGCCTGCAGCTCCTTGGCCGCGACGTAGAGCTCGTCCTTCGACATCGACGACAGCACCGCGATCTCGGACGTGATCGTGCGGATGTGCTTCGTGGCCTCGGAGACGTCGCCCGTGCCGGCCTCGCCCTTGGAGCGCACCATCGCGGCACCCTCGTTGATGCGCCGGAGTGCTTCACCCAGGTTCGTGGCTCCGCAGACGAAGGGGACCGTGTAGTCCCACTTGTCGATGTGGTTGACGTAGTCCGCCGGCGACAGCACCTCGGACTCGTCGATGTAGTCGACGCCGAGCGTCTGCAGCACCTGCGCCTCGACGAAGTGACCGATGCGGGCCTTCGCCATGACGGGGATGGAGACCTCGGAGATGATCGCCTCGATCAGGTCGGGATCGCTCATCCGGGCGACGCCGCCCTGCGAGCGGATGTCGGCGGGGACCCTCTCGAGGGCCATGACGGCGACGGCGCCGGCATCCTCCGCGATGCGGGCCTGCTCAGCGGTCACGACGTCCATGATGACGCCGCCCTTGAGCATCTCCGCCAGGCCGCGCTTCACGCGATCGGATCCGAACTGGTGTGTGGTGCTCTCGCTCATCAGGTCCTTTCGAAAACCAGCTGAATCCTACTGCTCGGAGGCGTGCTCCCTCGGCCAGGCGGCCTGGATGCCGGCCCGCACGTCACCGAGCAGCTGCGGCAGCGCCTTCGTGCGGGCGATGATCGGGAAGAAGTTGGAGTCGCTCATCCACCGCGGCACGATGTGCTGGTGGAGGTGACCCGCCACGCCGGCACCGGCCACGCGCCCCTGGTTCATGCCGATGTTGAAGCCGTCGCACCGGGAGATCTCGGTGAGCACGCGCATCGCCGTCTGCGTGAGGCTCGCGATCTCGGCGACCTCCTCGGCCGTCGCGAGGTCGTAGGTCGCCACATGACGGTACGGGCACACGAGCAGGTGGCCGGAGTTGTACGGGAAGAGGTTGAGGAGCACGTAGGCGTGCTCGCCGCGGGCCACGATGAGCCCCTCCTCGTCCGTCAGCGAGGGCGCCCGGCAGAACGGGCACTCGTCGATGTGGGGCTGCTCGCCGCCCTGGATGTAGACCATCCGGTGCGGGGTCCACAGCCGCTGGAACTCGTCGGGGATCGCCGCGAAGTCGCCCGAGTCCTCGACCGGGCGGTCCATCAGAGCTGACCCGCTGTGGTCACCTGCTGGTGCGACGCCACGCTCGCCACGATCCGTTCGACGGCCTCGTCGACCGCCACGCCGTTCTCCTGCGAGCCGTCGCGGAAGCGGAAGCTCACCGACCCCGCAGCCGTGTCGTCGGAGCCCGCGATGAGGAGCACCGGCACCTTGTTCTTCGTGTGCGTGCGGATCTTCTTCTGCATGCGGTCGGAGGTGTCGTCGAGCTCGGCGCGGATGCCGCGCTTCTTCAGGCGCCGCACGATCTCGGCGAGGTAGTCGGCGTGGTCGTCGGCGATCGGGATGGCGACGACCTGCGTGGGTGCGAGCCACACCGGGAACGCGCCCGCGTAGTGCTCGAGCAGGATGGCGAAGAAGCGCTCGATCGAGCCGAGCAGGGCGCGGTGGATCATGACGGGCTGCTGCTTCGTGCCGTCCGGGGCCGTGTACTCGAGCTCGAACAGCTCGGGCTGGTTGAAGTCGAGCTGCACGGTCGAGAGCTGCCAGGTGCGGCCGATCGCGTCGCGCGCCTGCACCGAGATCTTCGGGCCGTAGAAGGCCGCTCCCCCGGGGTCGGGGACGAGCTCGAGACCGGAGTCGACCGCCACCTGGCGGAGGGTCTCGGTCGCTTCCTCCCACAGTTCGTCGGCACCCACGTACTTCTCGGGATCCTTCGTCGAGAGCTCGAGGTAGAAGTCGTCGAGGCCGTAGCCGCGAAGGGTCTCGAGCACGAAGTCGAGCTGCCTCGCGAGCTCGTCCTTCACCTGGTCGGGGGTCACGTAGATGTGCGCGTCGTCCTGCGTGAGACCGCGCACGCGGGTGAGGCCGGAGAGGGTACCGCTCTTCTCGTAGCGGTAGACGGTGCCGAACTCCGCGAGGCGGAGCGGCAGCTCGCGGTAGCTGCGCCCGCGGGCCCGGAAGATCAGGTTGTGCATCGGGCAGTTCATGGGCTTCAGGTAGTAGTCCTGCCCCTGCCTCGTGATGTTGCCCTCGGCGTCGGTCTCCTCGTCGAGGTGCATGGGCGGGAACATGCCGTCCTTGTACCAGGTGAGGTGCTGGCTGGTCTCGAAGAGGTTCTTCTTCGTGATGTGCGGGGTGTTCACGAGCTCGTACTCGTGCGCGATCAGCTGGCGGCGCAGGTAGTCCTCGATCTCGGAGCGGATGATGCCGCCCTTCGGGTGGAAGACCGCGAGGCCCGATCCGATCTCGTCGGGGAACGAGAAGAGGTCGAGCTCATTGCCGAGCTTGCGGTGGTCGCGCTTGGCGGCCTCCTCCAGGCGCGACTGGTACGCGCGAAGCTCGTCTTTCGTGGGCCAGGCGGTGCCGTAGACGCGCTGCAGCTGCTTGTTCTTCTCCGACCCGCGCCAGTAGGCGGCGGCGAGGCGGGTGAGCGCGAAGCCGTTGCCGATCTGGCGGGTGGAGGGCAGGTGCGGGCCGCGGCAGAGGTCCTTCCAGACGGTCTCACCGGTCTTCGGATCGACGTTGTCGTAGATGGTGAGCTCGGCGCCGCCGACCTCGACCGACTCGTTGTCGCCGCCGAGGGCGCCTTCGCCGTCAGCGTCGGCGGATCCGCCCTTGAGGCCGATGAGCTCGAGCTTGTAGGGCTCGTCGGCGAGCTCAGCACGCGCCTCGTCCTCGGTCACGACTCGGCGCACGAACCGCTGGCCGGCGCGCACGATGCGCTCCATGGCCTTCTCGATGGCCTTGAGGTCCTCCGGCGTGAACGGCTCGGCCACGTCGAAGTCGTAGTAGAAGCCGTCGGTCACGGGCGGGCCGATCCCGAGCCTGGCCTCGGGGTTGATCGACTGCACCGCCTGCGCGGCCACGTGGGCGGCGGAGTGGCGGAGGATGGCGAGCCCGTCGGGGCTGCCGATCTCGACGGCCTCGACGGTGTCGTCGTCGGTCACCGTCGCGGCGAGGTCCTTCAGTTCGCCGTTGACCCGCATGGCCACGACGGCCCGGTCGGTGAAGAGATCGAATCCTGTTGCCACGGGTGAGGGCTCCTGCCTGCGTCGAAGAGAACCACCCAAGCCTACCGGGGGCCGGGGTCAGTCCCAGTCGAGGTAGTCCTCGATGGCCCAGGCGGTCTCACCGGCGTGCGAGGAGGGGAAGTCGTGCCCGGCACCCTCGATCGTGACGACGCTCACGAGCCCGGGCGCGGACTCCTTGAGGGACTCGCCGTTCGCCGGCGGCGTCACGTCGTCGGCCGCGGCCTGCACGACGAGCACCGGGATGCCCTCGGCCAGAGCCGGCAGGGTCTCGGCCGACTCGACACCGAGCAGGATCACGCCGTTCACGCGGTCGTGGTGCTCGAGCGCCACGAGGCGCGCGATGGTGCCGCCGTAGCCGTGGCCGCCGATCCAGGCATCCGCCACCTCGAGCTCGTCGAGCACGCCCACCACGTCGTGCACCGACTCGGCGGCGATCCGCACCACGCGGAAGTCCTCCTCGGCGATCGAGTGCGCGAGCCCCGCGAGAGTGGCGATGCCCTCGCCCTGCTCCGACAGCAGCACGACCGCGGGCCCGGAACCCTCTTCGGCAGAAGCGACCATGAATCGACACCTTTCCTCGTGGGGTGGGGAATGGAAAAAGGCCCCCAAGTTTTCTCGGGGGCCTTTTCTCTGGGGGGCCTATCTCTTTGTGGGCGATACTGGGATCGAACCAGTGACCTCTTCCGTGTCAGGGAAGCGCGCTACCGCTGCGCCAATCGCCCAAAGGTGTTGCTTCTGAGAGACCGAGTGGAGGTGGCGACGGGATTTGAACCCGTGTGGACGGCTTTGCAGGCCGCTGCCTCGCCTCTCGGCCACGCCACCGTATGTGGGTTTCCCACAGACGAGTAACTTCACTCGAGCGGATGACGAGATTCGAACTCGCGACCCTCACCTTGGCAAGGTGATGCGCTACCACTGCGCCACATCCGCACTTCCGCTGCATTTCTGCAACGGGTTAGACATTAGCCGACTCTCTCGGGGATTGCCAAATCGTCACCGGGACAGCGTGTCGCGTCTCCCGGTGTTCACGAGCACCCCTCCGCATCCGCTACTATCGGTAACTGCCCCCGGGCGATTGGCGCAGTTGGTAGCGCGCTTCCTTCACACGGAAGAGGTCATCGGTTCGAGTCCGGTATCGCCCACATCAGAACCCCGGAGTGCTTCGCCTCCGGGGTTCTTCCTGTCCGTCCTGCCCGCGCGAGATGACGACTCGAGGCTCATGAACGATCTGGACCTGCTGCTCCTGCGGCGGAGACGACGGCGCTGGCCCGTGGTGGCCGGGAGCGCGCTGCTGGTGGCCGGGATCGTCGCGGGAACGGTGGCCGGGCTGATCTCCGTGCAGCAGCTGCAGGCGGAGGTGGCGGGACTCGAGGCGGAGCTCGCGACGACACGGCTGCAGGAGGCCGCGGCCGAGTCGGGCGAGGCTGCCGGGCCGGGGACCCTCGCCCCGGCGCTGGATCCCGAGCAGGTCGTGGTGGAGGAGACGGACGGTGTCACCTCGTTCACCGATCTCTCCACCGGTCTCCGCACCGTGGTGCAGCCCGTCGACCGTTCGAAGCTCACGATCGTGGGCTCGTCGACCATGCGGGAGATGGCCGCCGACTTCGGGGAGTTCGCCGGCCGGCACGACGCCGCCCTGATCGATGCCACCGGGGGCGGGCTGCTCGCCGAGCACATGCTCGCCGAGCTCGGCTCCCGCCCGTTCGTGACCGACGCCGTCGACATCCCCGCCTCGGGGCAGACGACCCTGACCTCGCCGAACGTCCCGGTCGGAATCCAGGGCGCGTTCCGCCTGAGCGGGCACTTCGAGGGCTACGGATCGGCGTCGGGGACGATCTCGAAGACCGAGGGGCCCGCGACCGCCTGGACCTTCGAGCGCGACACTGACGGGCTGGCGGTGCGCATCCCCGCCGGCACGGAGTTCGTGCCCGACCTCGGCACCGAGGGCCGCGACGGGATCGCCGTGCTCAACATCGGCAAGAACAACCTCGCGGCGACCGACGGGGTGGGCAGCTCCGACGTGGACGAACTGGTCTCCTGGACCGAGGACGCCTACCGGTACCTCTCGGCCACCGGCAAGTACGTGCTCGTCGTCGGGCACTTCCAGAACTCCGGGACGGCGGCGGACTCCCCCGCCCGCGCCCGCATCCAGCAGTACAACGACGCCCTGCGCGACCGCTTCGGCCCGCGCTTCTTCGACCTCGAGGCGATCGTGACCTCCGACGACATCTGGACGGCCACCGGGATCACCCCCACGGCCGCCGACCTGGCGGAGCAGCGCGACGGCAACAAGCCGGACGGGCTCTCGCGGCGCGTCGACGGCGCGGTCGATCCCTATCACCTCGACCCCGTCGCGGCGAGCACGATCTCAGGGCTCATGCAGTCGCGCATGGTCGAGCTCGGCTGGTACTGAACCGGGCTACCGTGGTGCCCATGGCACCGACGCACCGACCCGAGCCCTTCGACCCCGGACTGAGAGCCGCCAGGTGGATCCCGCCGGTGTCGGTCTCGAAGCGACTGCTCCCGGTCTTCCGCGGTGCTCCGACACCCATGCGCTCCACGGCCGAGGTCACGGTGGCGGAGCTGCCGCTGCGGGTGGCCGGTGGCGAGCTGACGTACCGGGTCTTCCGTCCGGTCCGGCCCTCCGGCGTCGACGGAGCCCTGTTCTGGATCCACGGCGGCGGACTCGTCGGCGGCTCGCCCCAGCAGGACGACGCCACGAACCTCGGGATCGCGCGGGAGCTCGGGATCACGGTGATCGCCGCCGCGTACCGGCTGGCACCGGAGCATCCGGCACCGGCGGCCCTCGACGATCTCGCCGAGGGATTCCGCGCGGTGCTCGGGCGTGCGGACGAGTTCGGGTTCGACCCGGAGCGCGTGGTGCTCGGCGGCGCGAGCGCCGGGGCTGGGCTCGGCGCGGCGCTCTGCCAGAGACTGCACGACGAGGGCGGGCCGGAGCCGGTGTTCCAGCTCCTCGTCTACCCCATGCTCGACGACCGCACGGTGCTCCGCCGCGACATCGACCTGCGGCACGTGCGGGCGTGGACGGCGAAGAGCAACCGCTTCGGGTGGGAGTCCCACCTCGACGGGCCCGCCGGCGCGGCCGACGTGCCGCCGTACGCCGTGCCGGCGCGGCGTGAGGACCTGTCCGGCCTCCCCCCGGCCTGGATCGGCGTGGGCTCGCTCGACCTCTTCCACGACGAGGACCTCGCCTATGCCGACCGGCTGCAGGCCGCCGGCGTGCCGTGCGAGGTGCTCGTGGTGCCGGGGGCCTTCCATGGCTTCGACGCGATCTTCCGGAAGGCCGACGTCACGAGACGCTTCCACGCGGAGTGGATCCGCGTCATCGGCGCCGCCCTCGGGGAGCACGCGTCATGAGCGCCTCGCCCGTGCGCGAGCTGGTCGGCGGGGCGGGGCTGCTCGGGCGGGGGCTCGGCACCTGGGCGCGTGCGCCACGGCTCATGCTGCTGGGGGCTGTTCCCGCCCTGATCGTGGCGGCCGTCTACACCGTGGGGCTCGTGGTGCTCGCCGTCAACTCCCCCGCCATCGCCGACTGGGCCACGCCCTTCGCCGACGAGTGGGACGAGCCGTGGCGCTCGACCGTGCGCGTCTCCGCCGCCCTCGCGCTCGTGGCGGCCGGCGTGCTGCTCGTGGTGTTCACCTTCACGGCCATCACCCTCGCCGTCGGCGACGCCTTCTACGAGCGCATCTGGCGCGACACCGAGGAGCGCCTGGGCGACGCCCCCGCCGACCCTCAGGCGGGCTTCTGGCGTCTGCTCTGGAGGGGCCTCGTGAACGCCGTGCGGCTCGTGGCGCTCAGCATCGCCGTCGGCCTCGGGCTCTTCGTGGTCGGGCTGCTCCCCGTCGTCGGCACCGTCGCGGCGGCCGTGCTCGGCGCGTTCTTCGGCGGCTGGGTGCTCGCCCTCGAGCTCACGGGCTTCGCGTTCGACTCCCGCGGCCACGCCCTCCGCGACCGGCGCCGGATGCTCGGGGTGCGCCGGGCGCGCACGATCGGGTTCGGTGCGGCCGTCTACCTGCTGTTCCTGCTCCCCCTCGGTGCCGTCTTCGTGATGCCCGCCGCCGTCGTGGGCGCGACGATGCTCGCCCGGGATGCGCTCACCGGGAACGACGAAGCGGGGCGCCACCCGTGAAGGATGACGCCCCGCCGATCAGGTGATCGTGAGTGAGCCGACTCAGTCGTTGACGAGGGCGTAGCCCTCTTCGCCGTGCACCGTGGTGTCGACGCCCGCGACCTCGTCCTCGTTCTTGATCCGGAAGCCGATGGTCTTCTGGATGACGAAGCCGATGACGAGCGCTCCGATGAAGGAGTAGAGCAGCACGGCGATCGCGGCGACGGCCTGCGAGGCGAGCTGGCCGAGGTCGCCACCGGTGAACAGGCCGGTGTCGATGGCGAAGAGGCCGAGGTAGAGCGTGCCGATGAGGCCGCCGACGAGGTGGATGCCCACGACGTCGAGCGAGTCGTCGAAGCCCATCTTGAACTTGAGCTCGATGGCCAGGGCGCAGACGGCACCGGCGACGACACCGAGCACGAGGGCCCAGCCGGGGGCGAGATTGGCGCAGGCGGGGGTGATCGCCACGAGGCCGGCGACGGCACCGGAGGCGGCGCCCACGGAGGTGGCCTTGCCGTCCTTGATCTTCTCGATGATGAGCCATCCGATGATCGCCGCAGCGGTCGCACCCAGGGTGTTGATGACGATGAGGCCGGTGTTCTGCAGGTCGTTCAGCCACTCGGCGCCGGCGTTGAAGCCGAACCAGCCGAACCAGAGGATGGCGGCGCCGAGCATGACCAGCGGCACGTTGTGCGGCTTCTGAATGCCCTTCTGGAAGCCGATGCGCTTGCCGAGCACGAGGGCGAGCGCGAGGGCCGCCGCACCGGCGTTGATGTGCACCGCGGTGCCACCGGCGTAGTCGATGACGCCGGGGAGGCCCGTGAGGTCGCCCCAGCTGAAGATCCAGCCGCCGCCCCAGACCCAGGCCGCGACGGGGAAGTAGACGAGGGTCGACCAGATGCCGGCGAAGATCATCCACGCGCCGAACTTGGCGCGGTCGGCGATGGCGCCCGAGATGAGGGCGACCGTGATGATGGCGAAGGTCGCGCCGTAGGTGGCGCCGACGAGGCCCTCGTTGTCGGTCGCGAGGGCGCTCAGGCCGAAGTCGGCGAACGGGTTGCCGGCGAAGGCCCAGGGCGACTCGACCGCGCTCATGCTGAAGCCGTAGAGGATCCAGAGGACGCTCACGAGCCCCAGGGCGCCGAAGCTCATCATCATCATGGAGACGACGCTCTTGGCCTTGACCAGACCGCCGTAGAAGAAGGCGACTCCGGGAGTCATGAAGAGCACGAGCGCTGTTGCTGTCAGCGCCCAGGCGATGTTGCCGGTATCCATAGGGTCTTCTACCTCTCTGTTGTGCAAGCGGCCCTGCGGGCCGGTTCCAGCATGCAGCGGTGAGGTTTCAGAACATGCAGGGCTGTGTTTCAGCGGTGTAACGCGATGCTGTCCTCTGTTACAACCATGTTTCCGTCAGAGCGAGGCGGAGGCGATGAGTCGCGACACCGCGCGGAGGTACTTCTTGCGGTAGCCGCCCTCCATCATGTCGCCCGCGAAGACGCCATCCAGCGGCGTCCCCGAGGCCAGCACCCGGATCTGGGCGTCGTAGACGCGGTCGACGAAGGCCACGAAGCGCAGCGCATCCGTCTGGTTGGGGAAGGGCGCCACGTCGCCGAGCGCGATCACGTCGACGCCCTCGATGAGCTTGACGTAGCGCGAGGGGTGGATGGTCCCGAGGTGCTGCACGAGCGATCCGAAGTCGTCGAACGTGATGCTCTCGCCGGCGGCGAGCCGGGCGTCGACCGCGTCGGCCAGAGCGGCGTCGGTCTCGAAGGCGACCGCGTGCCCCTCGAGGTCGCGGCGGCGGAAGTCGAGGCCGTCGATCCGCACGATGTCGAAGCGGTCGGCGATGGCCTGGATCTCGCGGAGGAAGTCGCTCGCGGCGAACCGGCCCTCCCCGAGCGCGTTCGGTGGGGTGTTGGAGGTGGCGGCGAGGCGGGTGCCCTTGGCCACGAGCTCGCCGAGGAACCGGGTCATGAGCATCGTGTCGCCCGGGTCGTCGAGCTCGAACTCGTCGATGGCGATGAACTTGGCGCCCGAGAAAAGCTGCACGGCGTTGGCGTAGCCGAGGGCACCGATGAGCGCGGTGTACTCGATGAAGGTGCCGAAGTACTTCTGGCCGGGAGCGGCGTGCCAGAGCGCGGCGAGGAGGTGGGTCTTGCCCACGCCGAAGCCGCCGTCGAGGTAGATGCCCGGCTTCGCGACCGGCGTCTTCTTGCCGCGCCCGAAGAAGCCGCCCGCCTTGGCCGGCTTCCAGCCCTCGGCGAACGCCCGGATCTTCGCGAGCGCCTCGCCCTGCGAGGGGTAGTCGCGGTCCGGCCGGTAGCTGTCGAACGAGGCCGTGTCGAACTGGCGCGGCGGCACGAGCGTCTGAGCGAGCTCCTCCCCCGACATCGAAGGGGTGCGCTCTGTCAGGCGCGGGGCGACGGCCTGCCGCTCATCAGTCATCCGGGGCATCCTGTGTGTAGAAGTGTGACCCGCCGGTGCAGCGGCCAGCTCTGAAGACGTAGATTCGTCTGGGGGTTCTTTCTACCCTAACTGGAGGTTGTGTGATGACAGTCGAGATCGATCGCTCGGAGAAGTTCGCCGGATACGCCCACCCGGAGCGCCTGGTGGGCGGCGACTGGCTCGAGGCGCACCTCGGCGAGCCGGGCCTCGTGGTGGTCGAGTCGGATGAGGACGTGCTGCTCTACGAGACCGGCCACATCCCCGGCTCCATCAAGATCGACTGGCACACCGACCTCAACGACCCCGTGCAGCGCGACTACATCGACGGTGAGGCTTTCGCCGCGCTCCTGGGTGCCAAGGGCATCTCCCGCGATTCGACCGTGGTGATCTACGGCGACAAGAGCAACTGGTGGGCCGCCTACGCGCTCTGGGTCTTCACCCTCTTCGGTCACGAGGACGTGCGGCTGCTCGACGGCGGGCGCGACAAGTGGATCGCCGACGGGCGCCCGATCACGACCGACCGGCCCTCGCCCGCACCCGTGGAGTACCCGGTCGTCGAACGCCGCGACGACGAGATCCGCGCCTTCAAGGAGGACGTGCTCGCGCACCTCGGCCGCCCCCTGGTGGACGTGCGCTCGCCCGAGGAGTACAGCGGGGAGCGCACCACCGCGCCCGCCTACCCCGAGGAGGGCGCCCTGCGGGCCGGCCACATCCCCACCGCCGCCAACGTGCCGTGGGCGAAGGCCGCCGCGGAGGACGGCACCTTCCGCCCGGTGGCCGAGCTCGACGCCGTCTACCGTGAGGGTGCCGGCCTCGCCGACGGGGAGCCCGTGATCGCCTACTGCCGCATCGGCGAGCGGTCGAGCCACACCTGGTTCGTGCTCACCCACCTCCTCGGCTTCGACGACGTCAAGAACTACGACGGCTCGTGGACCGAGTGGGGCAGTGCCGTGCGCGTGCCGATCGTCACGGGCTCCGAGCCTGGCACCGTCCCCTCCAAGTAGCGGGATACTGGAGGGGATGACTGAGTCGAACCTGCCCCAGGCCCTCGCCGAGATCCGCGACGACTTCCTCGCGCTCGAGCAGCGCGAGCGGCTCGAGATGCTCCTCGAGTTCTCGAACGAGCTGCCCGAGCTCCCGGAGCGCTACAGCGAGCATCCCGACCTGTTCGAACGGGTCGAGGAGTGCCAGTCGCCCGTCTTCATCTTCGTGGAGGTCGAGGGCGGCGTGGTGCGGCTGTTCGCCACCGCGCCCAAGGAGGCGCCGACCACGCGCGGCTTCGCGTCGATCCTCGTGCAGGGCATCGACGGGCTGACGGTCGAGGAGGTGCTCGGCATCCCCGACGACTTCCCGAACACGCTCGGTCTCACCGCTGCGGTGTCGCCGCTGCGCATCCGGGGCATGACGGCTCTGCTCGGCCGCACGAAGCGGCAGGTGCGCGCCCGCGTCGGTCAGCTCTGACCCGAGCAGGAGACGCGGCGGGAGCTAGAGCTAGAGCGCGAGCTCGTCGAGGAAGCGCGCGATCGCGCCGTTCCAGGCTGCGCGGTCGTAGTTCCAGAGCTTCGTGTGCCTCGCCACCGAGAACGGCACGAACGTCACGAGGTCGGGCCGGGCCTCGGCGAGCTGGCGGGAGCCCGTGGAGGGAACGTAGCCGTCGTCGTCGCTGTGCAGGATGAGCACCGGCACGTCGACCTCCGCGGAGCGCTTGACGAAGTCGAGGCGGTCGAGGTCGAGCGGCTGGTCCTGACCGGTCACGATCCCGCCCCAGCGGTGCGTGATGGTGGCGAAGGCGGCGTCGCCGATGAGCTCCGGCACGTGCCGGGCCCGGCCGTGGAAGCGCAGCACGTCGTGCCAGTCGACCGCGGGCGACTCGAGCACGATCGCGCGCACGACGTCGCGGTGCACCGCTCGCCCCATGGCCTGCAGGGTGATGGCCCCGCCCATCGACCAGCCCATGAGCACCACGTCGGTGGCGCCGTGGTCGACGGCGTAGGTGAGGGCTGCGTCGAGATCCTGCCACTCGGTGTCGCCGAGGGCGTACTTGCCGTCGTGCGATCGCGGGGCCTCGCCGTCGTTGCGGTAGGAGATGTGCAGCGAGTGGTAGCCCGCGTCGCGGAACACGGGGACCGCGCGGATGGTCTCTCCGCGGCGGACCCCCCGGCCGTGCACCTGGATGACCCAGTGCGTCGAGGGCGTTCCGGATGCGCCGTGCGCCTCGGGCGCGGCGGGCACGTACCACGCGGGGGCGGGCCCCACCGGCGTGAACACCTCCACCTCGTCGACCGGCACGTCGAACTCGCGGGGGTGGATGAAGAACCAGCCGCTGATACGCCCGGCCCTCGCCGCGTGCAGGTCGCCGTAGTCGACCTTCAGCACGGTGCGCCGCACCACGCCGTCGGCCACGTCGCGCACCTCGCCGAGGCGGGCGTGCCCGGTGTCGCCCGAGAAGCGCAGGCTGTAGACCCCCGGGAGGATGGAGTCGGCCGTGACGGCGAGCGAGACGACACCGGCCTCCTCGTCGTAGCCGAGCACCTTCACGTCGTCAACCGGTTCGGAGGGCGTGACGATGGCCTTCGACATGAGGGCCGTCACGACGGCACCGGCGGCCGCGGCGAGGGCGGCAACGGTGCCGGCGGCCAGGGCGACGACGGTCCAGGCCGGCACGCGGGCCGGTGCGGGGGTGGAACCTCGGTGCTGTGGCGTCACGACCATCCTTCGCGGTGCATCCGGCGTGCCTTCGCCGCGCGGAACCTAAAGAACTCTAGTCTGCACACGTGTCCGATTCCCCCTTCATCCCGGATGTTCCCGCGGCATTCGGTGCGGCCCTCGACTCGCTGCGGCGGGCCGACACGCGCGAGGAGCTCGTCGTGCACGAGATCCCGGCGCCCGCCAAGCTCGCGCCGCACTCGGTGGCTCTCGCGGCCGACGTGAACCCGGCTCGGCACGGGGCCGACTCCGAGCTCGGCACGGGACGGTTCATCCTGCTCCACGACGCCGAGCGACCGGAGGCCTGGGGCGGCGAGTTCCGGGTGGTGTGCTTCGCGCAGGCGCCGCTCGAGACGGAGATCGGACTCGATCCGTTCCTCGCCGACGTAGCATGGTCATGGCTCGTCGATGCGCTGGATGCGCGCGGCGCCAACTACACGAACGCATCCGGCACCGCCACGAAGATCATCTCCACCGGCTTCGGCGAGCTGTCCAGTCAGGGTGACGGGGCTCAGATCGAGCTCCGTGCCTCCTGGACACCCACAGACCACAACCTCCAGGCCCATGTCGAGGGCTGGAGCGAACTCCTCTGCATGCTGGCCGGTCTGCCACCCGTCGTCGATGGCGTGACGATGCTGCAGACCAGACGAGCGCGACGTGACTGACGAGAAGCAGAACAACACCACAGACCAGCCGGCCGGCATCCCGACCCCGGAGCTGCCGGAGGTGCCCGTGCGCACCGTGATCTCGACGGTCGACGAGTTCCACGACGCGGTCGAGGCCATCGCGCTCGGCGAGGGCCCCGTGGCCGTCGACGCCGAGAGGGCGAGCGGGTTCCGCTACTCCCAGCGCGCCTACCTCATCCAGCTCTACCGCCGTGGGGCGGGCAGCTTCCTGTTCGACCCGCCCGCGATCGGCGAGTTCGCTCCCCTGCAGTCGGTGATCGGCGACGAGGAGTGGGTGCTGCACGCGGCGAGCCAGGATCTGCCGTGCCTGCGTGAGGTGGGCCTCGATCCGGTGCGGGTCTTCGACACCGAGCTCGGCGCGCGGCTGCTCGGCATCCCACGGGTGGGTCTCGGCTCCGTGGTGGAGGACCTCCTCGGCATCCACCTCGCCAAGGAGCACTCGGCGGCCGACTGGTCGACGCGGCCGCTGCCGGCCTCGTGGCTCGAGTACGCGGCCCTCGACGTCGAGCTGCTGATCGACCTGCGCGACTCGATGGCGGTGCTGCTCGAGCAGCAGGGCAAGCTCGAGATCGCCGCCCAGGAGTTCGCCGCCGTGGTGGCCAAGGAGGAGAAGGCTCCCCTCGCCGAGCCCTGGCGCCGCCTCACCGGTGTGAGTGCGCTGCGGCCCGACAAGCACCTCGCCGCCGCCCGGGAGCTGTGGCTCGCGCGCGACGAGCTCGCGCGCGCCACCGACACCGCGCCGGGCCGCCTCGTGCCCGACGCCTCGCTCATGGTCGCGGCGCGCGCCCTGCCCACCTCCCGCCGCGAGCTCGCCGGCCTCAAGCAGTTCTCCGGCCGCGCCAGCCGCAGCGAGATCGACCGCTGGTGGGCCGCCATCGAGCGGGCCCTCGCGACCGACGACATCCCTGTGCACCGGCGGGCGACCGACACGCTGCCTCCCCCGCGGAGCTGGGCCGATCGCAATCCCGAGGCCGACGTGCGGCTGAAGAACGCCAGGGCCGCCCTCACGGCGGTCTCGGAGGAGCGCAGCATCCCGCTCGAGAACCTGCTGACGCCCGACTTCCTGCGGCGGCTCGCCTGGAAAGGCGTCGAGCCGCTGACGCTCGAGACGGTGCAGGACGAGCTCGCAGCGCTCGGAGCGCGGCCCTGGCAGATTGAGCTGAATGCACAGCCGATCCTGCAGGCCTTTGTGGAAGCCCGCCAAACGGGCGAGACGCCGCCGATCGCCGAGTCGTAGAAAGAATCAAACGATTCCTCGCGGTCAGGGGCCTCTTCTAGGATCGAATCCGATCCAATCCCAGGAGGCATAGTGGCCGAAAGATCTGAAGTCGTTTTCGTCGATGGAGTGCGCACCCCGTTCGGGCGCGCGGGCGAGAAGGGCATGTACTGGCAGACCCGAGCGGACGACCTGGTCGTGAAGGCGATGACCGGTCTGCTCGAGCGCAATCCGAATGTGCCGAAGGACCGCATCGACGACGTCGCGATCGCGGCGACCACGCAGACCGGCGACCAGGGGCTCACCCTCGGCCGCACCACGGCGCTGCTCGCCGGACTCCCCCAGTCGGTGCCGGGCTTCGCCATCGACCGCATGTGCGCGGGCGCCATGACGAGCGTCACGACCCTCGCGGGCGGCATCGCCTTCGGCGCCTACGACCTCGTGATCGCCGGCGGCGTCGAGCACATGGGCCGGCACCCGATGGGCTTCGACGCCGACCCCAACCCGCGGTTCCTCGCGGAGCGGCTCGTGAGCGGGGAGGCCCTCAACATGGGCAACACCGCCGAGCGCATCCACGACCGCTTCCCGCAGCTCACCAAGGAGCGCTCGGACCGCTACGCCCTGCGCAGCCAGCAGAAGGTCGCCGCCGCCTACGAGGCCGGCAAGATCCAGCCCGACCTCGTGCCCGTCGCTGTGCGCAGCGCCGCCGGGTGGGGTCTCGCCACGCGCGACGAGGCGCCTCGCCCCGAGACGACCATGGAGGGCCTCGCCGGCCTCCGCACCCCGTTCCGGCCGCACGGCCGGGTGACCGCGGGCAACTCGTCCGGCCTCAACGACGGCGCCACCGTGTCGCTGCTCGCGAGTGCCGACACGGCCAAGGAGCTCGGTCTCTCGGTCAAGATGAAGCTCGTCTCGTTCGCCTTCGCGGGCGTCGAGCCGGAGATCATGGGGATCGGACCGGTGCCCTCGACCGAGAAGGCGCTGCGCAAAGCGGGGCTCTCGATCGACGACATCGGGCTGTTCGAACTCAACGAGGCGTTCGCCGTGCAGGTGCTCTCGTTCCTCGACCACTTCGGCATCGACGACGACGACGCGCGCGTGAACGAGTACGGCGGGGCCATCGCCATCGGCCACCCCCTGGCCTCCTCGGGCGTCCGTCTCATGATCCAGCTCGCCCGGCAGTTCGAGGAGCACCCTGAGGTGCGCTACGGCCTCACCGCGATGTGCGTGGGCCTCGGCCAGGGCGGCACCGTCATCTGGGAGAACCCGAACTGGAACAAGAAGGCGAAGAAGCGATGACCGACTACTCCACGATCGATTTCTCGGACCTCGAGGCGCTCTCGGCCGACGAGGTGGTCACCCACTCGTACGTGCGCGACGTGCCGCTGAAGAGCGGCAAGACGCTCGCGCTGATCACGCTCGACAACGGGCGCGACCACACCCGACCCTCCACCCTCGGCCCGCTGGGCCTGCTGGAGTACCAGAAGACCCTCGAGGGCCTCAAGGCGCGCGCTGCGGCGGGCGAGATCCACGCGGTCGCCGTGACCGGCAAGCCGTACATCCTCGCCGCCGGAGCCGACCTCAGCCGGGTGGGCGACATCCCGAGCCGTGATGCGGCCAAGAAGATGGCGCAGCTCGGCCACTGGGCGTTCGGCACCATGAAGCAGATCAGCGTGCCGAGCTTCGCGTTCATCAACGGTCTCGCGCTCGGTGGCGGCGTGGAGGTGGCCCTGGCCGCCGACTACCGCACGATCGACTCGTCGGCCGCCGCCGTCGCGCTGCCCGAGGTCTTCCTCGGCATCATCCCGGGCTGGGGCGGCGCCTACCTGCTGCCGAACCTCATCGGCATCGAGAACGCCCTCAAGGTCGTGATCGAGAACCCGCTGAAGAACAACCGCACCCTCAAGGCTCAGGATGCGTTCGAGCTCGGCATCGCCGACGCGATCTTCTCCCCCTCGAACTACCTCGAGGACTCGCTGAACTGGGCCGACGGAGTGCTCTCGGGCGCCGTCAAGGTGAAGCGGCCGAACGAGCCGGGCAAGGTCGAGCGTCTCGTGAAGTGGGATGCCGCGGTCGGCATCGCCCGCAGGATGCTCGAGAGCCGCATCGGCACGGTCGCCAAGTCGCCGTACCGTGCGCTCGACCTGCTGAAGGCCGCGAAGTCGGGCACCGCCGAGGAGGGCTTCGAGCGCGAGGACGAGGCTCTCGCCGACCTCATCGCGGGCGACCAGTTCCGGGCCAGCATCTACGCCTTCGACCTCGTGCAGAAGCGCGCCAAGCGGCCGGCGGGAGCTCCCGACAAGGCGCTCGCGAAGCCCGTCACCAAGGTCGGCATCATCGGTGCCGGCCTCATGGCCTCGCAGTTCGCGCTCCTGTTCGTGCGCCGCCTCCAGGTGCCCGTCGTGATCACCGACCTCGACCAGTCGCGGGTCGACAAGGGCCTCGACTACATCCGCGGCGAGATCGCGACGCTCCTCGGTAAGGGCCGCATCTCGCAGGACGAGTCGAACCGCCTCAACGCCCTCGTCTCGGGCACCACCGACAAGGCCGACTTCAACGACGCCGACTGGGTGATCGAGGCCGTGTTCGAGGAGCTCGGTGTGAAGCAGGACGTCTTCGCCGAGATCGAGAAGCACGTCTCCGAGAACGCGGTGCTCGCCACCAACACCTCGTCGCTCTCGGTGGAGCAGATCGGTGCCAAGCTCGCGCATCCGGAGCGGCTCGTGGGCTTCCACTTCTTCAACCCGGTGGCCGTGATGCCGCTGATCGAGGTCGTGAACACGCCGGCGACGGATGAGGCGACGCTCTCCACCGCCATGGTCGTGGCCAAGAACCTCAAGAAGAACGCCGTCATCACCCGCGACACCCCCGGGTTCGTGGTCAACCGGATCCTCGCCAAGGTGCTCGGCGAGGCCATTCACGCCGTCGACACGGGCACGTCGTTCGAGGTCATGAACCGCGCGCTGGATCCGTTCGGCCTGCCGATGACGCCCTTCGAGCTGCTCGAGCTCGTGGGGCTCAAGGTGGGCGCGCACGTGCTCGACACACACCACGCCGCGTTCCCCGACCGCTTCTTCGAGAGCGCGAACCTGCACGCGCTGGCGGAGCACGGCCGGATCTTCGACCGCGACGGCAAAGGCAAGATCACCGGCTTCGACAAGAAGGCCGTGAAGATCGTCTCGGGCGGCACCACCCCCATGACGGAGGAGGAGATCCTCCGCCGCGTGGAGGACGGCCTCGCCGACGAGGTGCACCGCATGCTGGAGGACGACGTCGTGCACGCGGCGGAGGACATCGACCTCTGCCTCATCCTCGGCGCCGGCTACCCCTTCCAGATGGGCGGCCTCACGCCCTACCTCGACCGCGTCGGTGCCTCCCAGCGCGCCTTCGGCGGCACCTTCCACACCCCGCCGATCGGGGGAGTCGACTGACACTCCCGCCACCTCTCCGAATGCGCCCGGTCTCCTTCGAGCCGGGCGCATTCGTGTTTCCGTGAGTAGAAAGTACTCCTCACACGTCGATGGGCTTGTGGTCCAGGGTGGGAGATCTCTTCACCCGACGACCGACTCAAGGACTCGACGCATGGACGATCACCGACCGACCCGAGAGAATTCCCGACGCGTTCTCTCCACTCTCCTCACCGCGACCGTCGCCGCGGCGCTCTCCTTGGCCGGGTTGTCCCCGGCCTCGGCCGCCGACGGCACCCCGCCGGTCCCCTTCTGTCCACCTGGGCAGCAGACGATCGGCACCCACGTCACCGAACGGCTGTACGACACCGAGCACGGGGGCGGATTCACTGCCTCGATCACCTCCGGCGCGCTGCCGGCGGGCGCCGAGCTCGTGAACGCGAGTTGGTACGCCGACTACGCCGCAACGCCGTCGGCTGAGGGCAGCTACGACTTCACGGTGCAGTTGACCTCCACTCTCGGAACGACGTCGCAAGCCACGTGCCATGTGGATGTGGACGACGCCGTGAGCCTCGAAGGAGTGACCACGACCCGGATCGCCGGATCCGATCGCTACGACGTCGCGGCCAACATCTCGAGATACGCATTCCCCACCGGGCCCCAGGTGGTCTACGTAGCGAGCGGCGAGGTGTTCGCCGACGCGGTGAGCGTCTCTGCGATCGCCGCGCAACGCAACGCGTCTCTCCTGCTGACGCGAGCCGGCAGTGTTCCCAACGTCACTCTCGCAGAACTGGCCCGCCTTCAGCCGCACGCGATCGTCATCGTCGGGGGCACCGACACGATCTCTTCTGCCGTCGAGACGGAGCTCGCGAAGTTCGCCACGACCGTCAAGCGCGTCTACGGGGTGGATCGATATGAGGTGTCACGCTTCCTGATCACAGACCCGAGCTTCGGAGCTCAGCCGTCCACGAAGGCCTACATCGCCAGCGGGAATGTCTTCCCGGATGCCCTCGCAGCCGGCCCCGCCGCGGCCAATCTCAAAGCCCCCGTCCTGCTCGTCGACGGGGCTGCCGCGGCCATGACTGTTGCCGAGATCGATCTGCTCCAGTCGCGTGGAGTCACTCGGACCTCGCTCGTCGGAGGCCCTGCCACGATCTCGACGTCGATCGAGGCGCAGGTGGGGTCCACCTTCGCCCAGGCCAAGCGCCTGACCGGTGCTGATCGATTCGAGGTGTCGGCAGCGGTGGCACGAGATGCCTTCCCGGTGTCGGGTGCCACGAGACCCGACACCGTGTACCTCGCAACAGGCGTGTCCTTCCCTGATGCGCTCTCAGGGGCCGTCATCGCCGCCACGACGGGATCTCCGATCTACCTGGCGCACACGGATTGCATTCCCCAGGATGTCGCACGTCATATCGACGACCTCGGCGCCTCGAAGGTCGTGCTCCTCGGTGGAACGGAGAGCTTAAACTCCGCCGTCGCCGACCTGGTCGTGTGCACCTAGGCTGACGCCGCACGAATGCCCATCGGCTGGTGTCGGTGGGCATTCGTAGGCTCGGGGCATGACGACGACGACGCAGTACTACGTGGCCTCGAGTGTGGACGGGTTCATCGCGGATCGGGAGGGGAAGCTCGACTGGCTGATGCAGTTCGGGTTCGAGGAGTTCACCGCCGGCTACGAGGCTTTTCTCGCCGAGGTGGCCGTGGTCGTGATGGGCTCGGAGACCTATGAATGGGTGCGCGCCGAGGGCCATGCCTGGGCCTACCCCGAGCAGACCGCGTGGGTGCTCACCCGGCGTGACCTGCCCCGGATGGAAGGCGGCGACATCCGCTTCGCTCACGGCGACGTGCGTGACCTGCACGCCGAGTGGGTCGAGGCGGCGCAGGGGCGCAACATCTGGATCGTGGGAGGCGGCCAGGTCGCGGCACAGGTGGCCGATGCCGGGCTGCTCGACGAGATCGTGCTCACCACGATGCCCGTCGTGCTGGGCGCCGGCACTCCCCTGCTGCCCGTCGGCACCGCCACCGGCGTGCTCGAGGTGAGCGGCACCGAGGTGCTGCCGAGCGGGGCGATCGCCTCGCGCTACCGCATCACCCGCTGAAACGGGCCGGTGTCGGCGTCCGAGGCCTTCGGGGCATCCGGATCGTCACTGATCGGCCGGGCGATGGGGATCTTGTCTCCGCGCACCTGCGCCACCACGTCCTCCGCGATCTGGGCGGGCGTCAGCCCGACCTTCCGCAGGATCTCGTCGCGGCTCGCGTGGCCGATGAACTCATCCGGCAGGCCGAGCTCGGTCACCGCCGTGTCGACCCCCGCGTCGCGGAGGTCCTGCCGCACACGCGTGCCGATGCCGGCCACGCGCACGCCGTCCTCGATCGTGATGACGAGGCGATGGGCATCCGCGAGCTCGATGACCGAGAAGGGCACGGGCACGACCCACCGGGGGTCGACGACCGTCGCGCCGATGCCCTGGGCCGAGAGCAGGTCGGCGACCTCCAGGGCGATGCCCGCCATGGTGCCGACGGCGACGATGAGCACGTCGCCGCGCTCGTCGTCGCGCAGCACGTCGACACCGTCGCCCATGCGTCGCACCGCCGGGAGCTCGCGCCCCACGGTGCCCTTCGGGAACCGGATGACGGTGGGCGCGTCGGTCACCCGGACCGCCTCGGCGAGCTCCTCGCGGAGGCGCTCGGCATCGCGCGGCGCGGCGAGACGGATGCGCGGCACGATCTGCAGCAGCGCCAGATCCCACATGCCGTGGTGGCTCGGCCCGTCGGGGCCGGTGATGCCGGCGCGGTCGAGCACGAACGTGACGCCGGCCTGGTGGAGCCCCACATCCATCAGCACCTGGTCGAAGGCGCGGTTGACGAAGGTGGCGTAGAGGGCGACGACGGGGTGCAGCCCGCCGAAGGCGAGACCCGCGGCACTCGTGACGGCGTGCTGCTCAGCGATTCCCACGTCGAAGACGCGCTGCGGGAACCGCTCCGCGAACTTGTGCAGCCCCGTGGGCCGGAGCATCGCCGCCGTGATGCCGACGATCGTGTGGTCGTTCTCGGCCTGCACCACGATCTCGTCGGCGAAGACGCTCGTCCA
>NZ_JAHFUY010000015.1:33711-106416 GCF_023264895.1 Herbiconiux sp.
CGGCGCACCGGAGGGCGCCGACAGCGGCTCACCCGTCTCGGGGTCGATCTGGCCGACGGCGTGGAACTGGTCGGCCACGTCGGTGAGGGCGGGCTCGTAGCCGCGACCCTTCTCGGTGATCGCGTGCACGATCACCGGGGCGGCGTACTCCTTGGCCTGGCGGAGCGCCTCCTCCATGGCCACGAGGTCGTGCCCGTCGACCGGACCGAGGTACTTGATGTCGAGGTTCGCGTACAGCGCGGAGTTGTTGGTGACCCGGCTCAGGAAGCCGTGCAGTCCGCCGCGGGCCCCCCGGTACAGTGCGCGAGCCGGAGCGCCGAGGCGATCGAACAGCTTGCGGCTGGACTGGTGCAGGTCGTGGTAGCCCTTCTTCGTGCGCACGCCGTTGAGGTAGCGGGCCATGCCGCCGATGGTGGGTGCGTAGGAGCGGCCGTTGTCGTTGACGACGATCACGAGGTTGCGCGAATTGTCGTCGCTGATGTTGTTGAGCGCCTCCCAGGTCATGCCCCCCGTGAGCGCGCCGTCGCCGACGACCGCCACGACGTGCCGATCGGTCTGGCCCGTCATCTCGAAGGCGCGGGAGATGCCGTCGGCCCAGGAGAGCGAGCTCGAAGCGTGCGACGACTCGACGACGTCGTGCGGGCTCTCCGAGCGCTGCGGATAGCCAGCGAGGCCACCCGCCTGCCGGAGCAGCGAGAAGTCCTGCCGCCCCGTCAGGAGCTTGTGCACGTAGGACTGGTGACCCGTGTCGAAGACGATCGCATCCCGGGGCGAGTCGAACACGCGATGGATGGCGATCGTCGTCTCGACGACGCCGAGGTTCGGACCGAGGTGACCGCCGGTCTTCGAGACCTCCGCCACCAGGAACGCACGGATCTCGGCCGCGAGAACCTCGAGCTCCTCCGGAGAGAGAGCGTCGAGGTCACGCGGTCCGTCGATCCTCTTGAGCAGGCTCATACTGTCCACCTTCCCATGACGGCGTGATCTTCCAGTCTACGCCGCCAGGGAATCAGGCAACGATCAGACGAGGCTGCGGAGCACGTACTGGAGGATGCCGCCGTTGCGGTAGTAATCGGCCTCACCGGGCGTGTCGATGCGCACCACGGCGTCGAACTCGATCGTCTGCTTGCCGGCGGGCGAGTGCTCGCTCGGCGCGGCGACGACGTGCACGGTCTTCGGCGTGCGGCCCTCGTTGAGCTCCTCGATGCCGGAGATCGAGACGACCTCCGTGCCGTCGAGCCCGAGCGATGCCCAGCTCTCGCCGGCCGGGAACTGCAGCGGGACCACGCCCATGCCGATCAGGTTCGAGCGGTGGATGCGCTCGAAGCTCTCGACGATGACCGCCTTGACGCCGAGGAGCGACGTGCCCTTCGCCGCCCAGTCGCGCGAGGAACCCGAGCCGTACTCCTTGCCGCCGAAGATCACGAGCGGGGTGCCCGCGGCCTGGTAGTTCTGGCTGGCGTCGTAGATGAACGACTGCGGCGCATCCGGCTGCGTGAAGTCACGCGTGTACCCGCCCTCGACGCCGTCGAGGAGCTGGTTCTTCAGACGGATGTTCGCGAACGTGCCGCGGATCATGATCTCGTGGTTGCCGCGGCGCGAGCCGTAGGAGTTGTAGTCCTTGCGGGCCACTCCGTGCTCGTCGAGGTACTTGCCGGCGGGGCTGTCGGCCTTGATGTTGCCGGCGGGCGAGATGTGGTCGGTCGTGACCGAGTCGCCGAGCTTCGCGAGCACGCGGGCGCCGGCGATGTCGCTGACGGGCGTGGTCTCGATCGTCATGCCGTCGAAGTACGGGGGCTTCCGCACGTAGGTCGACTCGGAGTCCCACTCGAAGGTGGGGCCCGTGGGGGTCGGGAGCGAACGCCAGCGCTCGTCGCCCTCGAAGACGCTCGAGTACTGGTGGGTGAACATGCCCGTGTTGATCGAGGTGTCGATCGTGGACTGCACCTCGGCGGAGTCCGGCCAGATGTCCTTGAGGAACACGTCGTTGCCGTCCTGGTCCTGGCCCAGCGCGTCGTTCTCGAAGTCGAAGTTCATCGACCCGGCCAGCGCGTAGGCGATGACGAGCGGAGGCGAGGCGAGGTAGTTCATCTTCACGTCGGGCGAGATGCGGCCCTCGAAGTTGCGGTTGCCCGAGAGAACGGCCGTCACGGCGAGGTCGTTGTCGTTGATGGCGGCGCTGACCTCCTCGATCAGCGGACCGGTGTTGCCGATGCAGACGGTGCAGCCGTAGCCGACCGTGTAGAAGCCGAGGGCCTCGAGGTCGCCCGTGAGGCCGGCCTTCTCGTAATAGTCGGTGACGACCTTGGAACCCGGCGCCAGCGTGGTCTTGACCCAGGGCTTCGCCTTGAGGCCGAGCTTGTTGGCGTTGCGGGCGAGCAGGCCCGCCGCGAGCATGACGCTGGGGTTCGAGGTGTTGGTGCACGAGGTGATCGCGGCGACCGCGACGGCACCGTGGTCGAGCGTGTAGTTGTCGCCGGCGGCGGTGCTCACCTTGACCGGCTTCGAGTACGCCTCGGGGGCGTGGCTCACGTGGGTGTGCGAGATCTCGTGCGCCGAGTCCTCGTCCTGCGGCGTGAAGCCGATCGGGTCGGAGGCCGGGAAGGTGCCCTCCACGGCCGCGTCGACACGCGAGATGTCGTGGTCGGCGTTCGCGTAGTTCTCGAGGTCGCGGATGAAGGTCGACTTCGCGACCGAGAGCTCCACGCGGTCCTGCGGGCGCTTCGGGCCGGAGATCGAGGGCACGACGGTCGCGAGGTCGAGCTCCAGGTACTCGCTGAAGACCGGCTCCTCGTCGGGGTTGTGCCAGAGCTTCTGCAGCTTCGAGTACGCCTCGACCAGGGCGACCTGCTCCTCGCTCCGGCCGGTGAGGCGGAGGTAGTCGAGGGTGACGTCGTCGATGGGGAACATCGCGGCGGTCGAGCCGAACTCGGGGCTCATGTTGCCGATGGTGGCGCGGTTGGCGAGCGGCACCTGGCCGACGCCTTCTCCGTAGAACTCCACGAACTTGCCGACCACGCCGTGCTTCCGCACCATCTCGGTGATGGTGAGCACGACGTCGGTGGCCGTGACGCCGGCGGGGATGGAGCCGTTGAGCTTGAAGCCGACGACCTTGGGAATGAGCATGGAGACGGGCTGGCCGAGCATGGCCGCCTCGGCCTCGATGCCGCCGACGCCCCAGCCGAGCACACCGAGGCCGTTGACCATCGTGGTGTGCGAGTCGGTGCCGACGCAGGTGTCGGGGTAGGCGCGGTTGACGACGTTGCCGAAAGCGTCCTTCACCTCGCGGGTGTAGGTGACACGCGCCAGGTACTCGATGTTGACCTGGTGCACGATGCCGGTTCCGGGCGGGACGACCTTGAAGTCGTCGAACGCCGTCTGGCCCCAGCGGAGGAACTGGTACCGCTCGCCGTTGCGCTCGTACTCGATCTCGACGTTGCGCTCGAGGGCGTTCTCCGAGCCGAAGAGGTCGGCGATGACCGAGTGGTCGATCACGAGCTCAGCGGGGGCGAGGGGGTTGATCTTGGTGGGGTCGCCGCCGAGCGAGGAGACGGCCTCGCGCATGGTGGCGAGGTCGACGATGCAGGGCACACCGGTGAAGTCCTGCATCACCACGCGCGCGGGGGTGAACTGGATCTCGGTGTCGGGCTCGGCCTGGGGAACCCAGTCGCCGAGGGCCTTGATGTGGTCGGCGGTGATGTTCGCGCCGTCCTCGGTGCGGAGCAGGTTCTCCAGCAGCACCTTCAGGCTGAAGGGGAGCTTCTCGTGGCCGGGGACCTTGTCGATCCTGAAGACCTCGTACGACTGATCTCCGACATTCAGAGTGTCTTTCGATCCGAAACTGTTCACTGCCGACACGTCGACCTCACCTTCGCTGACTCACGACAATCTTGGTTCGCGAGAGGGGTGAATGGCTAGCAAGGGCAACCTAAGGCTGCACTGCCCCGCCGTTCACGCCCGATTGATTTATCTTGACGTCAAGATAAATATACCACCATCACTCCCGGTCGAAGACCAGGGCGCGCCGCCGGGCGACCCGGTACCAGAGCTCCACCCCCGCTGCCCCGACGGCACCCGCGAGCAGCGCGATCACCAGGGCGAGCGGATCGCCGAGCTCGAGCTGGAAGAAGTCGCGGGCGGCCGGCACCGCGAAGGCCAGGGCGAACGCCACGGCGACCGCGAGCACGAGTGCGAGCCGCCAGGAGGTGAGCGGCCTCGCCAGCACGCACAGCACCCAGAGCGAGACGATGAACAGCGAGATGGTGGTGAGGCTCCGCGCCTCGGCGAGCGGTACGCGCTCCTGCAGCACGGCGAAGGCGGCCACCACCGCCACCGAGGCGATGACCCCGGTCGGGATGGAGAAGGCGAGCACGCGCTTCAGCACCCCGGGCCGGTAGCGCCGCCGGTTGGGCGCGAGGGCGAGGAAGAACGAGGGGATGCCGATGGCGAGCGAGGAGACGAGCGTCATCTGCCGGGGCAGGAACGGGAACTTCCAGAGCAGCACGGCCGAGACGAGGGCGAGCACGATGCCGTAGACGGTCTTGGCCAGGAAGAGGTTCGACACCCGCTCGACGTTGGCGATGACGCGCCGGGCGTAGGAGAGCACGGTCGGCAGCCGGTCGAAGCGCCCCTCGAGCAGCACGATGCGGGAGACCGCCCGGGTGGCGGGGGTCGCGTTGCCCATCGCGATGCCGAGGTCGGCGTCTTTGATGGCCATCGCGTCGTTGACGCCGTCTCCGGTCATGGCGACCGTGCGGCCCTCGGCCTGCAGGGCGTGCACCACGCGGCGCTTCTGCTCGGGCGCCACGCGACCGTAGATGCTCGACACGCCGAGCGCCCTATCCAGTTCGTCGTCGGCCTTCAGCGCGCTCGCGTCGACGGCATCGCTCTCGAGGCCGAGCTCCCCCGCGATCCGGCCCACCGTGACCGGGTTGTCTCCGGAGAGCACGACGACCCGCACGTCCTGCTCGGCGAAGAAGTCGAGGGTGGGGCGCGCATCCGGCCGCACCGACTCGTGGAAGACCACGATGGCGGACGGCCGCACGCCGGCGTCGAGCGGAGCGTCGAGCAGAGCATCGGTGGGCCGATCCGCCCCGTCGTGGGCCCAATCGCCGGCCCGGCCGCCCGCTCGGGCCAGGGCCAGGGTGCGGCGACCGAGCGCGGCGATCCCCTGGGCCTCGCCGAGGGCATCCGGATGCGACGCGAGAAGACGCTCGGGTGCGCCCAGCAGCCAGGTCTGCTCGGACTGCGTCGCCGGATCGACCACGGTGATCGCGCTGTAGGTGCGGCGGGAGCTGAACGGGAGGCGCTCGACGACGGAGGGGCCGGTGCCGTCGGCCGCCTCGGGATAGTGCTCGCGGAGCGCGAGCGCCGTCTGGTTGGCGGCGACATCGTGGGCGATGAGGCCGAGCACGGTGTCGACGGCCCCCACGGGAACGGTGTCGTCGACCATGATGAGCCGCTCGAAGCCGATCTCGCCCGTGGTGAGGGTGCCCGTCTTGTCGAGGCAGAGCACGTCGACCCGCGCGAGCACCTCGACGGCCGCGAGCTCCTGCACGAGCACCTTCTGCCGACCGAGCTGGATGACGGCCACCCCGAACGCGAGGCTCGTGAGCAGCACGAGACCCTCCGGGATCATGCCCACGACGCTGGCGACGGCATCGAGCCCGGCCTGTCGCCAGGTCTCGACGGGCACGAGCGCCAGATCGCCGAGGTCCCCGCCGGCGTAGGTGAGCACGCGGCCCACGAGCACGATCACGATCACCGGCAGGAGCAGCCAGGTGAGGTAGACGAGGATGCGGGTGGTCGCCGCCCGGAGCTCGGAGTGCACGAGGCTGTGCGCGCGGATCTCCCGCGTGAGGGTGTTGGCGTAGGAGTCGGCGCCGACGGCGGTGACACGGGCCTCGGCGGTTCCGGAGACCACGAACGAACCCGAGAGCAGCGCGTCGCCGGCGCTCTTGGCGATCGGCTCCGACTCCCCCGTGAGCATCGACTCGTCGACGAGGAGGTCGGCCACCTCGCTGAGCCGCGCATCCGCCGTGATCTGGTCGCCCGGACGCAGGAGCATGAGATCGCCCAGCACGACCTGCTCGGGCTTCAGCACGACGGTGTCGCCGGCCCGCCGCACCGCGGTCTCGGGCGCCGCGAGCAGTGCCAGGCGCTCGAGGCTCGCCTTGGCCCGGAGCTCCTGCACGATGCCGATGAGCGAGTTCGCCACGACGATGCCGAAGAAGAGGCCGTCGCCGAGGTCGCCGAGCAGCAGCACGGCGATGAAGCACACGGTGAGGATGCCGTTGAAGAACGTGAAGACGTTCTCGCGCAGGATGCTCCCGACCGAGCGGGAGGTCGTGTCGTCGGCGACGTTGGTCTGGCCCGCTGCGATCCGCGACTGCACCTCCTCGAGGGAGAGGCCGGGATCGCCGGGCACGGCTCAGCCTGCCGGGGTGGTGGCGGGCTGCGGCTTCGAGTACGCGGTGCGCACGAGGAGCCAGGTCACCCAGAGCACGACGGCGTAGAAGGGCACGCCGAGGATGAGCTTGACCGAACCGAGGAGCTCGGTCTGGCCGGCGAAGTAGAGCGGCAGCTCGGCGATCAGGCGGATGGCGAACAGCCCCACCCAGCACCAGCTCGCCACGAGCACGACGCGGCCCTTCGCCTTGTCCTTCCGGTAGCCGCCCGGGTCGTTCGCGAGCAGGCTCACGATGACCCCGATGAGAGGCCGCCTCGCGAGGATCGAGACGAGGAAGACGACGAGGCACACGATGTTGATGCCGATGCCGAGCACGAAGTTGTCCTCGGCGCGGCCGGTGAAGAGCGCGAGCGCCGCGGAGACGCCCACCCCGAGGAGCCCGGCGACCGCCGGCATGACGGCGCTCCGCATGACCAGTCGCGCGATGACGAAGATCACAGAGACCGCGATGGGCGCGATCACGGCGAGCGGGAGGTTCTTGGTGAAGGTGTAGAGCACGAGGAAGCCGAGACCCGGGAGGATCGACTCCACGAGCCCGCGCACGCCGCCGATCGCGCGGAGGAGGGACGCGCCGGTCGGGGTCTCCCCCGGTGCGACCTCGCTGATGCCGGCCTTGCGGGCGGCCTGGGCGAAGGCCTCGTGGAAGGTGGGCGCCCGGTCGGGGCCGTCGACCTCGCTCGGGGCGGCGACCGTCTTGTCGACGGCGCTCGGGGTGTTCTCGCGGGCGGGGTCGCTCATCAGCTGCCCGCGGGCTGCGCCCCGCCGGTGGCGGCGGTCTTCGGGATGGTGAGCGGGATCAGGTCGCGCGGCGGCATCGGCTGCGAGCCGCGCACCACGACGACGCTGCGGAAGAGCTCCTCGACGGCCGTGCGGGCCGCCGGGTTCTGGATGGCCTCGCCCGCGATGACGCCGCGGAGGAGCCAGCGCGGTCCGTCGACGCCGACGAAGCGGGCGACGCGGAGGCCCTGGCTGCCGTCGGGAGCCGTGGCCGGGACGCCGGCCACGAGCTCGGGCCCGAACGGGCCGTTCTGCACGGTGCTCTTGCCGCCCTGCTTGAGAATCTGGTCCTCGATCTGCTCGCGGATCTCGTGCCAGAGACCGGTCGAGCGCGGTGCGGCGAACGCCTGCACCTGGAGCGTCGACTTGGCGTAGTCGAGGCCCACCGCGACGACGCGGTTGGTGCCTTCCTCGACCTCGAGGCGGAGGTGCAGCCCCTCGCGGGGAAGGATCTTGATGCCGCCCAGGTCGACGTAGGGGCGGGCGGGGTTCGCCTCGGAGGCGTCGAAGGGGCCGTCGGTGGCGCGATCGGCGGGAGCGGACTTGGCGTCGCGGTCGATCACATCCGCGACGTCGGCGCTCTCGACCTCGGTGGCCGGTTCGGCCGCCTCGGAGTCGGGCTTGATGTCTTCGGGCTCGTTGTCGGTCATGACTGGTTTCCGTTCGTGGGCGACGAGTATCCGGTGGAGCCGAACCCGCCCTCGCCCCGGTCGCTCCCGGGGAGCGTCTGGACGGGCACGAACACGGCTCGCGTCACCGGCATCACGATCAGTTGCGCGATTCTGTCGCCGACGGCGATATCGTACGGCACCCGGCTGTCGGTGTTCAGAAGGATCACCTTGATCTCGCCGCGGTAGCCCGCGTCGACGGTGCCGGGAGAGTTCACGACGGTGATGCCGTGCTTGGCCGCCAGGCCGCTCCTCGGCACGACGAACGCCACGTGGCCGTCCGGCAGCGCGATCGACACGCCGGTGCCGACGAGACGCCGCTCGCCGGGCTCGAGGGTCAGCGCCTCGGCCGAGAGCAGGTCGGCTCCCGCGTCGCCGGGATGGGCGTAGGAGGGCACGTTCGCCGCGGAGATCAGGATCTCGATGGAGGAAGTCACCCGTCGAGGCTAGTGCAGAAAGGATGATCGAATAGAGGCATGTCGCACTATCGGGAGAGACTCTCTCCGTCGCTCTGGGTTCTCGCCTCGACCGCCCTCGTCATCCCGGCCAGCGTGATCGTGTTCGCTCCGCTGCCCGCGGTGCCAGGGCTCCTGGTGGGGCTCGTCGTCGGGCTCATCCTCTATGCGGGAGTGCTCGGACTCCTCATCGGGCTCGCCCCCGTGATCGAGGTCGAGGGCGGCAGCGTGCGCGTGGGCCGGGCGTCCATCCCGCTCGAGCTCCTCGGCGACTGCGAGGGCTTCACGGGAGACGAGGCGACGGCCGAGCGCGGGCCGCGGCTGGACGCCAGGGCGTTCCTCTGCCTCCGCGGGTGGATCGGGCCGGTCGTGAGAATGAGAATCGCCGACCCGCAGGATCCGACACCGTACTGGCTGGTGTCGACCCGGCGGCCCGGCGATCTCGTCGAGGCGCTGAAGACGTCTTAGGAGGCGCACTCGACGCAGATGGCGCCGAGCTTCTCCTCATGGTCGATCTGCGAGCGGTGCTTCACGAGGAAGCAGCTGACGCAGGTGAACTCGTCGGCCTGCGGGGGCAGGACGACGACGTCGAGGTCGAGGTCGGAGAGGTCGGCTCCGGGCAGCTCGAAGCCACCCGGGTTGTCGGCGTCGTCGACGTCTACGACTCCGGACATCTTGTCCGGCACCCGCTCCTTCAGCGCTTCGATCGAATCCGAGTCGTCATCGGTCTTGCGCGGTGCGTCGTAATCAGTCGCCATGCCCATCCACTTCTAGAAAACAGCCCATTAACCAAATCGGCGGCGTTAGTTTGCATCAAACGGGCGGGAATAGCAAACCGTCGCATGAGCAATGAATACTCACGCCGCCTGCAACTTGCGGCACGCCCGGAACATTCCCCGCTGGCGCCCCCTCCTCGTGGCATCCTGACAGCGAACGCGACCCTTGGAGGCCTTTCACCATGCAGGATTTGACGGTTGTCGGAGTCGAGAACGGGGCACTGATCGTCTCGAGCGACGGCGGTGAGCGCTATCGCATCGTCATCGACGAGCTGCTCCAGTCGCGGCTGCGCCAGGGCATCGCCTCGGCGGAGGGCGGCAAGAAGGTCTCGCCGCGCGAGATCCAGACCCACGTGCGCGCTGGTCTCTCGGCCTTCGAGGTCGCCGAGCTCACGGGCGCGTCGGTCGAGTACGTCGAACGGTTCGAGGGCCCCGTGCTCGCCGAGCGCCAGTTCATGGTGGATTCCGCTCTGCGCGTACCCGTGCAGCCGACCTCCCCCGCCGACCCGCTCGGCGAGGAGCCGCTGTCGACCTTCGGCGACGCCCTCGAGGAGCGGCTCGAGGGGCTCGCCGCCCAGGACATCCGCTGGGCGAGCTGGAAGGACGAGACCGGCTGGATCGTCAAGCTCACCTTCACCTCCCGCGAGATCGAGCACGACGCGCGCTGGCAGTTCGACCCGAAGCGGCACGTGCTCACCCCGCTCAACAACGAGGCCACCACCCTCTCCCGGCACGGTGAGCTGGCGGAGGGCCTGATCCCGCGCCTGCGTGCGGTGTCGTCGACCGTCGACGCCGCCGACACCGCTGACGCGCGCTTCGACAGCGGTGCGTTCTCGCCGCTCGAGCGCCCGACCGCGGCCGAACCGGCCGAATCGGCGTCGGATGCGCCCGAGCAGGCACCGATGCGACTGGATGCCCCGGCGACCGGCCGCAAGGAGCAGGGCCGCCCGTACGACGGTTTCGCGATCAAGCGCACGCCGGACACCGGGGAGACGAACGACCACAACCAGACCGCCGATCTCCTGGAGGCCCTCCGCCGCCGCAGGGGCGAGCGCGAGTCCGCCGCGTTCGAGCCCGAGGCGCCCGAGATCGCCCAGGCCCGGGACGACGACGAGCGGCAGTCCGAAGCGGGCGTGCACCCGGCGTTCGGCGGACCCAGGGCCGTCGCCGACGTGCCCGACACTCCGCTCGAAGGGCTCGAGGCCGAGCTCGGCTTCACCTCGTCGCCCGAGCCCGAGGTGCGCCAGACCGCCCCCAAGCAGGGATCGGCGAAGCGTCAGCGCGCTTCGATGCCGAGCTGGGACGAGATCGTCTTCGGAGCGCGCAGCGAGGACGACCCGGCCTAGGTCAGAGCGCGAACGCGCCGGCCCGGAGGAGCGGCACGAGCGTCTCCTCCGCGGTGAGCGACCCGTGCTGCCCCACCATGGAGCGGCCCGTGGTGTCGCCGTCCCGGCCGTCGTAGTAGGCCACGAGCTTGCGGGCCGCCACGATCACGTCGCCGATCCTCGGCAGCACCTCGTCGTCGACCTCGCCGAACCAGCCGGCAGCGATCGCCTCCTCGCGGGTGGCGATCCAGGCCCGGGCGTCCTCGCGGCGGTGCCAGGCGTCGGCGAGCCGCGTGCGCGCATCCGGAGCCGACCCCTGCTCGAGGTAGAGCTGCACGCAGCGCGGGTCGCCGCCCACGTGCCGCACGCCCTGCACGAGCTCGGGCACGTCGCCGAAGAGCACGTGGCTCGTGGCGGGCACGTCGACGATGCCGTGGTCGGCGGTGAGGAGCAGTCCCTCGCGCCGGCCGAGCCGGGCCGAGAAGCGGGCGTACTCCGCGTCGAGCGTCTCGAGGGTGGAGAGCCACCGGTCGGACTCCCAGCCCCGCGCGTGCGCGATCTGGTCGAGCTCCGGCACGTAGAGGTAGACGAGCCTTCGCCCACCCTGGTCGAAGAGGGCGCGCGCGGCGTCGAAGCGTTCGGCGATGGATCCGGCCGGCACGTACTGGGCACCGCGCAGGATCGCGTGGGTGAGCCCTGAGTCGGCGTACTTCGCCGGGCCGATCGTGCTGCTCGGCACGCCGTCCGCGGCCAGCTGCTCGAAGATCGTCGGCAGCCGCTGCCAGGTGGCGGGCCGCATGACGTCGGACCAGCCGGACAGCTGATTGACTACCGCATCGGCCTCCGGCACGAGCGCGGTGTAGCCCACGATGCCGTGCTGCCCCGGCCGGCCACCCGTGGTGAGCGAGCTCAGCGCCGCAGCCGTGGTGGTGGGGAAGCCGCTCGTCAGGGTCGTGCGCTTCGACAGACCGGATGCCATCGCCCGAGCATGGCCGGCCCGGGCGCGGAGGGCCGCGGAGCCCAGCCCGTCGACCAGCACGACGACCACGCGGTCGGCCGCGGGGAGCTCCAGCACACCTCCACCGCCGCCCAGCGAGGCCACGCAACTCGGCAACACGTCGGCCAGCGTCGGCTCGGCTGCCTGCCGCGTCGGTAGCATGGTGGACATTCGGCCAAGTCTGGCACACGACCCCCCGACCCCACCCGCCCTTGACGCGGAGTGCGGACGGCCTGCGAGAAAAACAGGAATGACGAGAGCAACGGACGATCCCACCGGAACGAGCGTCGAGAAGATCCTCGACGTCGACGTCTCGACGGAGATGCAGGACTCGTTCCTCGAGTACGCCTACTCGGTCATCTACTCCCGGGCCCTGCCCGATGCGCGTGACGGTCTGAAGCCCGTGCAGCGCCGCATCCTCTACATGATGAGCGAGATGGGCCTCCGCCCCGAGAAGGGGCACGTCAAGAGCGCCCGTGTGGTGGGCGAGGTGATGGGCAAGCTGCACCCGCACGGTGACACGGCCATCTACGACGCCCTCGTGCGGCTCGCGCAGTCGTGGACCATGCGCATCCCGCTCGTCGACGGCCACGGCAACTTCGGCTCCCCTGACGACGGGCCCGCGGCCGCGCGGTACACGGAGGCCCGCCTCGACGCCGTCGCTCTGCTCATGGTCGACCAGCTCGACGAGGACGTCGTCGACTTCGTGCCGAACTACGACAACCAGCTCACCCAGCCCGACGTGCTGCCCTCGGCCATCCCGAACCTGCTGGTGAACGGGGCGAGCGGCATCGCCGTGGGCATGGCCACGAACATGGCGCCGCACAACCTGATCGAGGTCGTGGCGGGCGCCCGCTACCTGATCGAGCACCCGAACGCGACGCTCGACGACCTGATGGCCTTCATCCCCGGCCCCGACCTGCCGGGGGGCGGCACGATCGTGGGGCTCGCCGGCATCCGCGACGCCTACGAGACCGGCCGCGGCGCCTTCAAGACGCGCGCGAAGGTCTCGATCGAGACCCTCGGCCCCCGCAAGACGGGTCTCGTCGTGACCGAGCTCCCCTACCTCGTGGGCCCGGAGAAGGTGATCGCCAAGATCAAGGACGGCGTGACCGCCAAGAAGATCCAGGGCATCAGCGACGTCACCGACCTCACCGACCGCACGAACGGCCTCCGCCTCGTGATCGGCATCAAGACGGGGTTCGACCCCGAGGCCGTGCTCGAGCAGCTCTACAAGCTCACACCGCTCGAAGACGGCTTCAGCATCAACAACGTCGCGCTTGTCGACGGCGGCCCGCACACGCTCGGGCTCCGCGACCTGCTGATCGTCTACGTGAACCACCGCATCGAGGTCGTCACCCGGCGCACGAAGTACCGCCTGGCGCGTCGCCGCGAGCGGCTGCACCTCGTCGAGGGCCTCCTCATCGCGATCCTCGACATCGACGAGGTCATCCAGGTGATCCGGGCCAGCGACGACACCGATCAGGCCCGTACCCGGCTGATCGACGTGTTCGAGCTGAGCGTGCTGCAGGCCGACTACATCCTCGAGCTCCGCCTGCGCCGGCTCACGAAGTTCTCCCGCATCGAGCTCGAGGCCGAGCGTGACAGGCTCCGTGAGGAGATCGCCCAGCTCGAGGCCCTGCTCGGCGACCCCGCGCTCATCCGCAGGACCGTCTCGGACGAGCTCGACGAGGTCGCCGAGAAGTACGGCACGCCCCGTCGGACCCTGCTCACGGAGGCGCGCCCCTCGATCGCCGGGGCCTCCAAGCGCGCCCAGCCGGTGCTCGAGGTGGCGGACGCCCCGTGCACCGTCTACCTCAGCACCACCGGCCGCGTCGTGCGGGTCGACCGCGAGGAGACCGACGAGCTCCGCGCCGACGGCCTCACCGCGCCCGTCGTGGCGAGCCGCCGCAGCAAGCACGACGCCATCCGCAGCGAGGTCGTGACCACGCGGCGCTCGGAGATCGGAGCGATCACCGACACGGGGCGACTCGTCCGCATGCCCGTGCTCGACCTGCCCGCCGTGCCCGCCAACTCGGTGCAGCTCGGCGCCGGCGTCAAGGCCGGCGACTACCTCTCGCTCGACGCCAAGAGGGAGACGGTCGTCGGACTGGTCTCCCTCGACTCGGCCGTGCCGATCGCCCTCGGCACCGCTCAGGGCATCGTGAAGCGCATCGCTCCCGGCGCCTACCCCGCGCGCCCCGACTTCGAGGTGATCGCGCTGAAGACCGGCGACGCCGTGGTGGGCGTGGCTCAGCACTCGGAGGAGGACGAGCTCGTCTTCATCACCTCGGATGCGCAGCTGCTGCGCTTCTTCCAGGCCAGCGTGCGGCCGCAGGGACTCGCCGCGGGCGGCATGGCCGGCATCAACCTCGGCGCCGGTGCCTCGGTGATCTGGTTCGGCTCGGTGCCCGACACGGGCGACGCGGTGGTCGTGACGATCGCGGCGAGCACGTCGACCCTCGCGGGAGCGGATGTCGGCACCGGCAAGGTCTCGGAGTTCACCGAGTTCCCGCCGAAGGGCCGGGCGACCGGTGGCGTGCGCGCCCACCGCTTCCTGAAGGGCGAGGACACGCTGACCGTCGCCTGGGCAGGCCCCGCGCCCGCACTCGCCGTCGGACACGACGGCGCCGCCCGGACCCTTCCCGAATCGGGAGCCCGGCGCGATGCGTCCGGGGTGGGTCTGAGCGGCGTCGTGGGGTCGGTGGGAGCGGCCCGCCGGAGCTAGAGCGACCTACTTGTCGTTGAGCTTGGCCGACTCGTCGTGCCAGCCGGTGGCGATCTGGGAGAGCTTCTCCTGGTACTTGCGGCCGTGGTGGGCGCAGAACAGCAGCTCTGCTCCGGACGGCATGTCGACACGCACGTAGGCCTGCGCACCGCAGCTGTCGCAGCGGTCGGCTGCGGAGAGCTGGTAGGCGTTCTCGAGGTCGGAAACGGCGTTGGTCTCTGCGGCGACTGACTGCATGGTCTGCTCCTCTAGCGACTCGGGCGTTCACTGGCTTGGTAGTGCAATCAAAGCACTCTTCTCCGGGAGCAGAACGCCAAACGGGTGTGTTTCGCTCTGCGCGTAGTGAGAACGTGCCCGAGGGTGTGGCGCACGGGGCGGGCGGCCCGGAGCGGTTAGCCTTGTGGACTGGGACGCGGCATCCGCTCCCCTGCACGACCTTCTAAGGAGAACCGGTGGCCTCACCGTCCGACTACTCTGCCCGGCACCTCTCGGTGCTCGAAGGCCTCGAGGCCGTGCGCAAGCGGCCCGGCATGTACATCGGCTCCACCGACTCCCGCGGTCTCATGCACTGCCTGTGGGAGATCATCGACAACTCGGTCGACGAGGCGCTCGGCGGTCACGGCACCGAGATCGACATCGTGCTGCACGGCGACGGCAGCGTGACCGTGCGCGACACCGCGCGCGGTATCCCCGTCGACATCGAGCCGAAGACCGGGCTCTCGGGCGTCGAGGTCGTGTTCACGAAGCTGCACGCCGGAGGCAAGTTCGGCTCGGGCTCGTACGCCGCGTCCGGTGGACTCCACGGCGTGGGCGCCTCCGTGGTGAACGCGCTCTCGGAGCGGCTCGACGTGGAGGTCGACCGCGGCGGCAAGACCTGGGCGATGTCGTTCCACCGGGGCGAGCCAGGGGTGTTCGACGACAAGGGCGGCGAGCCGAGTCCGGATGCGCCGTTCACGCCGTTCGAGAAGCGCAGCGAATTGCGGGTGGTGGGCAAGACCGCCCGCAACGTCACCGGCACGCGGGTGCGCTACTGGGCCGACCGCCAGATCTTCACGAAGGGCGCCGAGTTCCAGACCGACGACCTCACCGTGCGCGCCCGCCAGACCGCGTTCCTCGTGCCCGGCCTCAAGATCGCCATCGACGACGAGCGCGGCGACGAGCCCCGCTCGGAGTCGTTCCGCTTCGAGGGCGGCATCTCGGAGTTCGTCGACCACCTCGCGGTCGACGCGCCCGTGACCGACATCTGGCGGATCGAGGGCACGGGCGAGTTCAAGGAGACCGTCCCGGTGCTCACCGACTCTGGAGCGATGATCCCCACCGAGCTCACCCGCGAGTGCGCCGTCGACATCGCGCTCCGCTGGGGCATCGGCTACGACACGTCGTTCCGGAGCTTCGTCAACATCATCTCGACCCCGAAGGGCGGCACCCACCAGGCCGGCTTCGAGGCCGGGCTGCTGAAGTTCCTGCGCCAGACCGTCGAGGCGAACGCCCGGCGGCTGAAGGTGGGCAACGACAAGCTGGAGAAGGACGACGTGCTCGCCGGGCTCACCGCAGTGCTGACCGTGCGCATCCCGGAGCCGCAGTTCGAGGGGCAGACCAAGGAGATCCTCGGCACCCCGGCGGTGCGGAACATCGTGTCGCAGGTCGTGACCAAGGGCCTCAAGGAGCGCTTCTCCTCCCCCAAGCGCGACGACAAGACGCAGTCGGCCCTCGTGCTCGACAAGGTCGTGGCCGAGATGAAGTCGCGCATCTCCGCCCGGGCGCACAAGGAGACGCAGCGGCGCAAGAACGCGCTCGAGTCGTCGTCGCTCCCCGCGAAGCTCGTCGACTGCCGCTCCTCCGACGTGGCGAACAGCGAGCTCTTCATCGTGGAGGGCGACTCCGCGCTCGGCACCGCCAAGCTCGCCCGCAACAGCGAATTCCAGGCGCTGCTGCCCATCCGCGGCAAGATCCTGAACGTGCAGAAGGCCTCGGTGGCCGACATGCTGTCGAACACCGAGTGCGCCTCGATCATCCAGGTGATCGGTGCCGGATCCGGCCGCTCGTTCGACCTGTCGGCGGCGCGCTACGGGAAGATCATCCTGATGAGCGACGCGGATGTCGACGGTGCGCACATCCGCACCCTTCTGCTCACGCTGTTCTTCCGCTACATGCGGCCGCTGATCGAGGACGGCCGGGTCTACGCCGCCGTTCCGCCGCTGCACCGGGTGGTTGCGATCAACCCGGGCTCGAAGCCCAACGAGACCATCTACACCTACTCGGAGGCCGAGCTCGCCGCCGTGCTCGGGGCGCTGAAGAAGTCGAACCGCCGCTACCAGGACCCGATCCAGCGGTACAAGGGCCTCGGCGAGATGGATGCCGACCAGCTGGCCTCCACCACGATGGACAAGCGCCAGCGCACCCTCCGCCGCGTGAACGTCTCAGACGCCGCGGCCGCCGAGCGCATGTTCGAACTCCTCATGGGCGACGAGGTGGCGCCGCGCAAGGAGTTCATCATCGCGGGAAGTGAAGGCATGAGTCGCGAGAGAATTGATGTCTAGAAACGTCAGGTATCCCGACTGAAAGCCGCGGGCAGCGCTGAGTACGCGTGAGACCTTGGGCGCGCCGCCGCCTCTGCGGCGCGCCGGGACATGTTCGCGTGCGGTCGCTTCGCGGCCACGCGCTCACCTTGGGTCGTCTAAGAGCGCCCAGCAGCATTCAGATCCGGCGGGAGCTTATTCGGAGAGGGGGTTGGCCGCTATCGTGCCGCGGGCCTCTCGGGCCCGGTCGTCGATCTCGCGCAGGCGCTCGGGGGCCGGGTCGGTGTAGGCGAGGCCTCGGCGGGTGCGGGCCGTGTCGAGGAGGGAGTCGGCGAGGCCCGGGTTGTTGGCGAGGATGGGGCCGTGCATGTGGGTGCCGAGGAGGTTGTCCTCCCAGAAGCCCTCCTCGAAGGGGGTCTCGGTGTTGCCGCGGCCGTAGACCACGCGGCCGAGCGTGCCGTGCGGCCCCACGTCGACGAACGATCCGCGGTTCTCGAACCCCACGACGGTTCCGAGCCGAGGAGACTCCACCACGAAGTCGCCCACCACGCGCGTGCCGCCGTGGCGGGTGGCCACCGGGAAGACGCCGGCGCCCTCGAGCACCTCGCCGCCCTCGAGCGCGATCGTCTGGCCGAGCAGCTGGAACCCGGCGCCGATCGCGAGGAACGGCCGGCCGTCGGCGGCGAGCTCGCGGAGCTCAGCGGCCACATCGAGCACGAGCGGATGCGCCAGCAGCTGCGCCGAGGTGGGGCCGCTGCCGATGAACACGAGGTCGGCGTCGCCGAAGCCCACGGGCGTGCCGCCGTCGTGGCGCGTGACCTCCACCGGCAGTCCGCGCCACTCGGAGCGGAGGGTCAGGATGTCGACGTTGCCGCTCTCGCCGTTCAGGCCGAGCAGTCGCGGGAACAGGTGCAGGATCTTCAGCGAGGCGCTCATGCCGCTCCCCCGCCCTCGAGCTCCTTGAAGCCCAGGATCTTGCGGATCAGCATCATCTGCTCGTAGTTCAGGATCATCACCTTGTGTCCGGTGGCGGGCTTCGGCCGGGCGAGGAACGCCTTCAGCGCGCGGCGCACGTCGAGGTCGACCTCGCCGACCGGGATGCCGAGGTAGCCGAAGCGCACGGCGAACTGCCACGCCTTCGATCCGGTGATGCCGTCGACGTGGTCGAGTGCCGAGAAGTCGATGTCGTAGATCCAGGAGGGGTCGGGGGTGCCCTCGTCGACCGCGAGGAAGACCTGCTCGGGAGCACCCTCGAGCGAGTCGAGGTTGAGCTGCAGGCTCGCCGGGTTCTTCATCATGATGATCTCGATCTGCTCGCCGGCGACCTCGAGCATCTCGCCCCGGCCGTAGACGGTCTCGAGGGTGTCGAGGGCGCGCGTGACGAGCTCCGGCCGGAACCGTTCGCCGAGCACGCTGCGCGCGGTCGCGGCCGCTCCGGCGGCGTCGAGGGCGTAGTGCATGCCGCGGGCCGGGAGACGCACCTCGATCTGGGTGCGGGCGGAGGCGACGCCGTCGCCGGTCTCCCCATCCGTCCAGGGATCGATCGCGAGAGTGGCTCGCGCCCCGTCGAGCGCCACGACCTCGACGGCCGCCGCCCGGGATCCGGGAACCGCCGAGCCCTCGTCGAAGCGGTCGGCCGAGGCCACACCGTGGCTCGCGTCGTCGACGAGACTCGGCACGCCTCCGAAGAAGCTGACCCGGCGACCGGTGCGGCCGGGGATGCGCGCATCCATGTCGACGAGGAAGTTGTCCTCGCGGTTGAGGATGAGCCCGTCGGTCGAGGTGGCCGCGACGCGCCCGAGCATGGTCGCCACGCGATCCGGCTCGTGATAGCGGTTGAGCTGGTCGATCTGGATGTTCAGCAGCAGCACCGTGCGCGGCTTCAGGAGCTCGGCGAGCCTCGTGCCGTAGCCCTCGTCGATCTCGAGGATCGCGATGTCCTTGTTCAGCCGTCCGCCGGTCGAGACCTCGGAGAGCAGCGCCGACGCGATCCCCTGCGGGAGGTTGCCGCCGGAGGGGTTCGTGAAGACGCTCAGCCCGTGCGCCCGGATGATGGCCGCGAGCATGTTGGTGGTGGTCGACTTACCGTTGGATCCGGAGACGGCCACGACGCCGTGCGGGATGCGCGCGATGGTGCGCTCGAGGAAGCCGGGATCGATGCGGAGGGCGATGTTGCCGGGGATGGCCGAGCCGCCGCCGCGAAGGCGTGCGGCGACCCGGACGGCCCGCCCGACGAGGACGGCGGCCGTGGTTCGGAGGGCCATCGGCCTACTCGAGGTAGTCGCGCAGCGACTGCGATCGCGACGGGTGGCGCAGCTTCGCCATCGTCTTCGACTCGATCTGACGGATGCGCTCACGCGTGACCCCGAAGGTGTCGCCGATCTGGTCGAGGGTCTTGGGCATGCCGTCGCCGAGGCCGAAGCGCATGCGGATGACGCCGGCCTCGCGCTCGGAGAGCGAGTCGAGCAGCGACTCCAGCTGCTTCTGCAGCATGGTGAAGCCCACCGCGTCGGCCGGCACGACCGCCTCGGTGTCCTCGATCAGGTCGCCGAACTCGCTGTCGCCGTCTTCACCGAGCGGGGTGTGCAGGGAGATCGGCTCGCGGCCGTACTTCTGCACCTCCACGACCTTCTCGGGCGTCATGTCGAGCTCGCGGCTGAGCTCTTCGGGCGTGGGCTCGCGGCCGAGATCCTGCAGCATCTGGCGCTGCACGCGGGCGAGCTTGTTGATGACCTCGACCATGTGCACCGGGATGCGGATGGTGCGCGCCTGGTCGGCCATCGCGCGCGTGATCGCCTGGCGGATCCACCAGGTGGCGTAGGTCGAGAACTTGAAGCCCTTGGTGTAGTCGAACTTCTCGACCGCACGGATGAGGCCGAGGTTGCCCTCCTGGATGAGGTCGAGGAACTGCATGCCGCGACCGGTGTAGCGCTTCGCGAGGCTCACCACGAGGCGCAGGTTCGCGCCGAGCAGGTGGCTCTTGGCGCGCTGGCCGTCTTTCGCGACCCACTGCAGCTCGCGCTTGGCGGAGGGGCTGAGGTTGTCGGTGTTCGCCAGCTTGTCCTCGGCGAACAGTCCCGCCTCGATCCGCATGGCGAGCTCGACCTCTTCGGCCGCGTTCAGCAGAGCGACCTTTCCGATCTGCTTGAGGTAGTCCTTCACGGGGTCGGCGGTGGCGCCGGTGATCGTGGTCGAGTAGACGGGGACGTCGTCCTCGTCGTCGACGAGCGAGAGCACGAGCGCGCCGGTGGGCAGCGCCTCCGCGGCGGCGGGGGCCTTCGTCGTGCCGTCCTCGCCCTCCTCGGTCGACTCGGTGGCGGCGTCGTCGGCCACGACCTCGACCTCGTCGGTGGTCTCGTCGACCTCGGCCTCGTCGCCCGGCTCGATCTCCTCGTCCTCGTCGTCGGAGGAGGCCTTGGCCTTCGTGGCGCGCTTGGGGGCGGCCTTGGCCTTGGCGGGTGCCTTCGCGGCGGCCTTCTTCGCGGGAGCGCGCTTGGCGGCGGGCTTCGTGGCAGCCGACTCGACCTCGTCAGGCGCCGTTGCCTGCTCGAGGGTGTCTGCGGTCTTGGGGGTGGCCATTAGTTCACCTTTCATGCCACGCGACCGGTGCTGAGATGAGATCTCCCGGCGTGAACGCCGGCCGCATGAAGATGTTTTTGGACAGTACTAAGACCCATGTCAAGTGCCGGATCGCTGCAGCCTCGACTACGACTGCATCCGTACACAGGAACGGGTCTTCATTATCAATTATTGCACGGAAAGAACAGCCCTCTCGCCGTTCACGCCCCCCGGCGCCTCCATGCTCGATACAGTGCAACCCAGATGGGGCCCACGGATATTCCCTCGTCCTCCTCGAGCTTGCGGCGTGTCCGCCGTCTCGCCGAGAGGAGCATCACGACGCCGAACCCCACCACCACGTACTGCACCGCGAAGGCGAGCCGGAAGGCGTCGAGGTCGTAGAGCGCGTCGCTCCAACCGGCCGAGAGCTGGGCGTCGAGGATGACGCCGATGAGGAACATCGTCACGAAGCTCGCCAGGAACCCGCCGACGTTCACGATGCCGTTGGCCGAGCCGAGCGAGCGGATCGGGTTGAACGAGCGCGCGAAGTCGAAGCCGATGAGCGAACCCGGCCCGCCCGCCCCCATCGTGATGACGAGCACGACGACGAGCCAGGCGGGCGGAACCCCCGGCCAGAGCAGCACGGCGGCCCAGACGAGCCCGAGCAGCGCCGTCACCCCGAGCACGAGGTTGGAGCGGCGGAGCGGGAAGCGGGCGGTGAGGATGCCGAGGATGGGGCCCGCGATGAGCCCGGTCACCACGATGGTGACGAGGAGGATCGACGCGGTCGTCTCGGGGATGCCGAGGGCCGAGACCATGAAGGGGAAGCCCCAGAAGAGGGCGAAGACCGTGCCGGAGGACTGCGTGACGTAGTGCGACCAGAAGCCGAGCTGGGTTCCCGGCCGACGGATCGTCTGGCGGAGGCCGTGCAGGGCGTCCTTGATCGAGGCGGCGCGCGTCTCCGTCGCTCCCGCCGGTCGATCGGCGAGGAAGGCGATGGTGAGCACGAAGCCCACGAACGAGACCGACGCCGCTGCCGTGAAGGCCGTCGTCCAGCCCTGTTCGTGCAGCAGCCAGGCGAAGGGCACGGCTGAGAGGATCTGACCGATGGCTCCGACGTTGCCCGTCCATTGCGACAGCAGGGGCACGGTGCGTCCGTTGAACCACGAGTTGATGAGCCGGATGAGGGAGATGAAGATGGCGGCGTCGCCCGCGCCCACGAGCATCCGCCCCGCGATCGCGAGCTCGATGGCCGGCGCGAAGGCCACGACGAGCTGGCCCGCGACCATCACGCCGGAGCCCGCGCAGATGAGCAGCTTCGGGCCGACGCGGTCGATCAGGAGGCCGATCGGGATCTGGAGGGCCGCGTAGACCGCGAGCTGCAGCACGGCCAGCGCCGAGAGCAGCGCCGCCGTGGTGTCGAACCGTTCGGCGGCGGAGACACCCGCCACGCCCAGCGACGACCGCTGCAGGACGCCCGCCATGTAGGCGAAGACGCCCACGGCGAAGACCAGCCAGGCGCGTCTCGAATTCATCGCTCGGAGTCTACGCCTGCGGCCCCATCGGCCCACCTACCCCACGGTGCCGGGCGGGAGGTCGTCTCCTGAGCGGTTGCCGGCGAGGAAGCGCTGCAGCTCGTCGGCGATCTCGTCGGCCGAGGGCAGTTCGCCATCGACGTCGGTGAGGGGTGAGCGGATGCTCGTGCCCTCCATGTAGGTGTCGTGGCGCTCCTCGAGGGTCGTCACCAGGCGGGCGAGCTCGGCGTTCGAGTCGACCTGCTCGTCGATCTTCGACGAGAACAGCCGGCCCTCCTCGCGGAGCTGGTCGGTGGGGAAGATGAGCCCGGTGGCCGCGCTGATCGACTCGACGGCCACGAGGGCGGTGGCGGGGTACTCGGTGTCGGCGAGGTAGTGGGGCACGAGCAGCACGAAGCCCGCGACGGGGTGGCCGAGCTCCTGCAGCCGGTATTCCACGAGGTGCAGCGCGTTGGCGGGCGCCTGGGTGCTCGGCCGCCAGACCGACAGGGCATCGATGAGCTCGATCCGGTTGCCGCTCACGGTGACGTTGATGGGCCGGGTGTGCGGCACCGGCATGGGGATGGCATGCACCCAGGTGGTGGTCTTCACCTTGAACGTCTGCACGAGCTCGATCACGGCGGCCGCGAAGCGCTCCCACTGGAAGTCGGGCTCGAAGCCGTTGAGGAAGAGGAAGCGGTGCCCCAGCTCGTCGCTCATCAGGTAGAGCCGGAGGGTCTGCGGTTGGTAGTCGCTCAGGTGGTCGTGATCGAACGTGATGATCGGTCGCCTGGCGCGGTAGTCGAGGAGCACGTCGGCGTCGAACTCGGCGATGACCCGGTTGTCGAGGGTGTCGAGGAGGTAGTCGCCGAACTGCGAGACGGCCGCTCCGGCATCCGTGAACCCGGTGAGGCCGGCGACCAGGTCGAGGCCCTCGGGAACGATGCCGCTCTCGGCGACGATGTCGTACAGCCCACTGGGTCGATCCATGTCTCAACTCTAAACCGGGCAGCCGGGGCGACCTCCCGGAGGCGGCATGCCGAGAGCGAACAGGCAGCGGGAATACGATGGCGGGATGACTTCGGCCACGCTCTCGATCCGCTCCTCCGACCAGACCACGACCGACGGCGAGGTGCTCGTGCTTGCGGCCCATACGCGGAGCGGCGGATCCGGTCTCGTCGTGCTCGGAGCCTCCGACGAGGTCGCGACGGCTGTCGCCGCCTCCCTCGAGGCCATCGGCTTCGGCGGCAAGAAGGACGAGTTCGTGCGACTGCCCGCGCCGGCGGGGCTGACGGCGGCGAGCATCGCCGTGGTGGGCCTCGGCACCGCCTCGCCCGACGACGACACGCTCCGCTACGCCGCGGGGGTCGCCGGCCGTCGCACGACGGCGAAGGACGCCGTCGTGATCTCGTTCGGCCAGGAGTCGGCCGACCAGCTCGTGGCCGTCGCCGAGGGAGCGGGCCTCGGCTCCTACGACTACACCGACTACCGGGGCACCGGCGCCGATCCGGCCGACGGCTCGCCCGCCGAGGCGGCGGAGCCCGTGGGCGAGGAGGCGGGGTCGGCGACCTCGTCGCCGCGCGCCCGCTCCATCTCCATCGTGTCGGCCCTCGACAGCGAGACGGCGGCCTCGGCGCTCGAGCGCGCCCTCGCATCCGTCGACGCGGTGGCGCTCGTGCGCGACCTCGTGAACATCCCCGCGCTCGACCTCTACCCCTCCGTCTACGCCGATCGCGTGCAGGAGCTCGCGGCGGGCCTTCCGCTCGACGTGACGGTGTGGGACGAGCAGGAGCTCGTGGCCGAGGGCTTCGGCGGCATCGCCGGGGTCGGTCAGGGCTCCACCCGGCCGCCGCGGCTCGTCAAGGTGGCCTACTCCCCCGCCGGCGCCGCCAAGCACATCGCCCTCGTGGGCAAGGGCATCACGTTCGACACGGGCGGCCTCTCGCTCAAGCCGCCGGTGTCGATGATCGGCATGAAGTACGACATGGCCGGATCCGCCACCGTGCTCGCCGCCGTGCTGGCCGCGGCCCGGCTGTCGCTGCCGGTGCGCATCACGGCGTGGCTGTGCCTCGCCGAGAACATGCCCTCGGGCACCGCCATCCGCCCCGGTGACGTGCTCACCATCAAGGGCGGCCGCACCGTCGAGGTGCTCAACACGGATGCCGAGGGCCGGCTCGTGCTCGCCGACGGCCTCGTCGCCGCGAGTGCCGAGCAGCCCGACGCCATCGTCGACGTGGCGACCCTGACCGGGGCGGCGGTCGTGGCGCTCGGCAACCGCTACGTCGCCGCCATGGGCGACGAGGCCCTCGTCGACGACGTGCTCGGAGCGGCGAAGCAGGCCGGCGAGTCGTTCTGGCCGATGCCGCTGCCGGCGGAGCTCCGGCCGCTGCTCGCCTCGGACATCGCCGACATCGCGAACGTGAAGCCAGGCAACACGGCGGCGGGGATGCTCGTGGCGGGCGTCTTCCTGCAGGAGTTCGTGGGCAAGCGGGAAGACGGCGGCACCATCCCCTGGGCTCACCTCGACATCGCCGGCCCCGCCCAGAACAAGGACGGCGGCTATGGGTACACGGTGAAGGGGCCGACGGGCGTGACCGTGCGGACCCTGCTCCGACTTGCCGAGTCCTTCTCTCGTGCGTAGTAAGCTCGCAGGGGCGAAAAGATATCGCTCCAATTCCGGTGCACGTCGCACTGACGCTGCACGGATCCTGACGCACGAGGGAGTTGCATAGGTGTCGGACCAGAACTTTGACCTTGTTGTTCTCGGCGGTGGCAGCGGCGGCTACGCGGCCGCACTGCGCGCAAGCCAGCTGGGCTTCTCGGTGGCGATGATCGAGAAGGACAAGGTAGGCGGCACGTGCCTCCACCGCGGCTGCATCCCGACCAAGGCGCTGCTGCACTCGGCCGAGGTGGCCGACGTCTCCCGCGAATCCGCCAAGTACGGCGTGAACACGACCTTCGAGGGCATCGACATCGCTGCCGTCACCGCCTACCGCGAGGGCATCGTCGCCTCGAAGTTCAAGGGCCTCGAGGGCCTCGTGAAGGCGCGCAAGATCACCACGATCCCGGGCGAGGGGCGTCTCACCTCCCCCACGACCGTGCAGGTCGGCGGAGACACGATCACGGGCAAGAAGATCGTGCTGGCCACGGGCTCCTACTCGCGCACCCTCCCCGGCCTCGAGATCGGTGGCCGGGTCATCACCTCCGAGCACGCCCTCGCGCTCGACTTCATCCCCAAGAAGGTCGTCATCCTCGGCGGCGGCGTCATCGGCGTCGAGTTCGCGAGCGTCTGGAAGTCGTTCGGCGTCGACGTCACGATCATCGAGGCGCTTCCCCACCTCGTGCCGAACGAGGACGAGGCGATCTCGAAGCAGTTCGAGCGCGCGTTCCGCAAGCGCGGCATCGCCTTCAACCTCGGCACCCGTTTCTCGGGCGTCACGCAGGACGACAACGGTGTGGTGGTCTCCCTCGAAGACGGCAAGACCTTCGACGGCGACCTTCTGCTCGTGGCCGTGGGGCGCGGCCCGGCGACCCAGGGCCTCGGCTTCGAGGAGGCCGGTGTCACGGTCGACCGCGGCTTCGTGATCACGAACGACCGCCTCGAGACGAGCGTTCCCGGCGTCTACGCCGTGGGCGACATCGTTCCCGGCCTGCAGCTGGCCCACCGCGGCTTCCAGCAGGGCATCTTCGTGGCCGAGGAGATCGCGGGCCTCAACCCGCAGGTGGTCGAAGACGTCAACATCCCCAAGGTCACCTACTCCGACCCCGAGGTCGCCTCCGTGGGCCTCACCGAGGCGAAGGCCGCCGAGAAGTACGGCGCCGACAAGATCACCGCCTACGACTACAGCCTCGCCGGCAACGGCAAGAGCCACATCATCGGCACGACCGGATCGGTGAAGGTCGTGCGTGTCAACGACGGCCCCGTCATCGGCATCCACATGATCGGCGCCCGCGTGGGCGAGCTGATCGGCGAGGGCCAGCTGATCGTGAACTGGGAGGCCTACCCCGAGGACGTGGCCTCGCTCGTGCACGCACACCCCACGCAGAACGAAGCACTCGGCGAAGCGCACCTGGCCCTGGCCGGGAAGCCGCTGCACGCCATCTGATCGGACCCCTCCGCGCGGCGGCTCACACGAAGAGGCGCCGCGCGGCCCGAGCAGCACAAGGTCCGGCCCACTAGGCTTGAAAACGAACGGTTCCAAAAGGAGACAAAGGTCATGAGCGAATCCGTCAACCTTCCCGCACTCGGAGAGAGTGTCACTGAAGGAACGGTCACCCGATGGCTCAAGAACGTCGGCGATCGTGTCGAGGTTGACGAGCCCCTTCTCGAGGTCTCGACCGACAAGGTCGACACCGAGATCCCCTCGCCGGTGGCGGGTGTGATCGAGGAGATCCTCGTGCAGGAGGACGAGACGGTCGAGGTCGGGACCGCTCTGGTCACGATCGGCGACGGATCGGGCGGCGGTTCTGCGGCTCCCGAGGCCCCTGCCGAGGAGGCTCCGGCCGCCGAGGCCGAGGCTCCCGCCGCCGAGGCCCCCGCCGAGCCCGCTCCCGCGGCTCCGTCGGAGGAGGCCCCGGAAGAGGTCATCACCTCGTCGGTCGACGCTCCGGCACCTGCCGAGGAGACCCCGGCCGAGGCCCCCGAGCCTGTCCAGGAGGCTCCGGCCGCCGCCGCACCGGCACCTGCCGCCGCGCCTGCTGCTCCGGCTCCGGCCGCTGCACCTGCTGCTGCTCCGGCCCCCGCTGCTGCACCGGCTCCTGCCGCTGCTCCTGCACCCGCTGCTCCGGCCGCCGCGGCACCGTCGGCTCCCGCAGCCACCGGTTCCAACGCCGGCTACGTCACCCCGCTCGTGCGGAAGCTCGCCCACGACAAGGGCATCGACCTCTCGAGCGTCACGGGTTCGGGCGTCGGAGGCCGCATCCGCAAGGAGGACGTGCTCGCCGCCGTCGAGAAGGCGGCAGCTCCGGCTGCCTCCACCGCTGCGGCCGCTCCGGCCAAGCGCGCTCCGCTCGAGGTCTCCGAGCTCCGCGGCACCACGCAGCCGATGTCGCGTCTCCGCAAGGTCGTCGCTGAGCGCGCCGTGGCCTCGATGCAGGCCTCGGCCCAGCTGACCACGGTGGTGAAGGTCGACGTCACGAAGGTGGCGGCCTTCCGCACCGCGGTCAAGGACCGCTTCCTCGAGAAGACCGGCACCAAGCTCTCCTTCCTGCCGTTCTTCGCGCTGGCTGCGACCGAGGCGCTGAAGGCCTACCCGGTCATCAACGCCACCGTCGACGGCGAGTCGATCGTCTACCCGGACCACGAGGGCATCAGCATCGCGGTCGACACCGAGCGCGGCCTCCTCACCCCCGTGGTGAAGAACGCCGGAGACCTCGACATCGCAGGCTTCGCCGCCCAGATCGCCGATCTCGCCGCCCGTACCCGCGACAACAAGCTGAAGCCCGACGAGCTCTCCGGCGGCACCTTCACGCTCACCAACACGGGTTCGCGCGGCGCGCTGTTCGACACCCCGCTGGTGTTCCTGCCGCAGGTGGCCATCCTCGGCACCGGCATCGTCACGAAGGAGCCGACGGTCGTGACCGTCGACGGCGCCGACGCGATCGCCGTGCGCTCGATCGTGTACCTCGCGCTCAGCTACGACCACCGCATCGTCGACGGAGCGGACGCCGCGCGCTTCCTCACCGCCGTGAAGAACCGCCTCGAGGACGGCGACTTCGAGGGCGACCTGGGCATCTAGCCCTCGCCGCCGTCTCACGGGCCCACCGGCCCGTACGATCGCAGTCTCCAGCCGGCCCCGCCCCTCACCACGAGGAGCGGGGCCGCTGCCGTTCCCGGCCCAGTCACCTCGACGAGCGCGAAGTCGCCCACCCGCTGCACCAGACGGAGGACCCCTGCCCCGGGGTCGGCCGGCAGCATCCTCCGTTCGCTCGAATCACCCTGCATCTCCTCCAGATCAGCCGCCAGCGCCGGCGACCCCCACTGATCCACCCCGTCGAGGCACGCCGCGTCGCCGGCCGCGAAGCACGTGGCCCGCACCCGCAGCAGCGCCGCCGTCGCCGCGACCGGATCGTCACCCCGCACCGCCGAATCCGTCTCGCCATCCGCACCGCCGCCACTTCCCTCGTCGCCGTCTGCCTCGTCGCCATCCACCTCGTCGCCGTCCGTTCCGCCGCCAGCGGCCACCCCGGCGCCGTCAGATTCCACCGTTCCTTGTCCCCCACCCTCAGCCGGTTCACCACCCGGCATCAGCACCACGACCGCGGTGACCACCACCGCCACCAGCACGGCAGCGAGCCCGGCCTTCGCGAACACCCGGCGCGGCAAGCGCCGAGCCCAGCCACCCGGCGCGGCTCGCACGGCGCGGAGGAACTCGCCCACCGCCACCAGCGCCGGATCGACCGTCTCGGCGACCCGCGGCGCCTCACCGGCCGCCGGCACGGACGCGCGCTCATCCGCCCACGCCCACTCCTCCCCGAGCCCGGCCCTGGGGTCGTCCGCGCCGACGGTCCGCCCCGGCGTCCGCGCCAGCCGCGACACCCACGCGCTGTCGCGGCCCACGGCTTCGTCGAACCCCGGTGCCCCGCGCGCGACGGCGCGACCGAACCCCACGAGGGTGACGCCCGCATCCGGCCCCACGAGCACCGACCCGGGGTCGAGACCACCGTGCGCCCAGCCTGCCTCGTGCAGCTGCCGCACCGCGGCACCGACCGCCCGCACCACCGAGTCATCGGAGTGGCCGGACGCCCCGAGCACATCTCCCAGCGGCCGGCCCTCACACCGCGACAGGACGAGTGCGGGGCGCCCCTCCTCGCCGCTCACCACCTCGATCAGGCGGGGCATCGCCGCGATCGGCCGCGCGGAGAGCGCCTCGAGCTCGGCGAGGTGGCTCGCCGTGGCGAACCGAGCGTGCCGCACCGAGGTGCCGGCACCGCCCAGCCGCACCTTCACCACGACGGAGCGCGCGGCGACCGACGGCGGTTCCCGGGCAGCCACGGCGGCGAACACGTTCGCGCGCTCCCCCACCGACAGCACCTCGGTGAGGGTGTACCCGCCCACCACGGGCACCCGGGGCTCGGAGATCGTGTCGGCACGTCGCATCCACCCAGGGTGCCCCGCACGCGGCGGAGAGAGGTCGCAGAGCACGTTCCGGTGGACGACCGAGGACGATGGCGGCGCTGTGCAGGAAGCGCCGCACGCCTGCCGCGAACAGTGGCGCGGGCAGAGGGGCCGACGAAGTATCCTTGGAGTCATGGCACGCAAGACCGACTCCGCACCGAAGAAGCCCAAAGAACCGGGCCGCATCAAGCAGATGTGGCAGGTCTTCAAGATGACCCGCCGCTACGACTCCAACGCGGTGTGGATCATGGCGCTCGGTTTCGCGCTCCCGGTGCTCGCCGGCGTGGCCCTCGCGCTCATCCTGTCGCGCGACAACGTCTTCGGGCTCGTCATGTGGATCCTCGCGGGCGTGCTCGCGGGCCTCCTCGCCGCCCTCATCATCCTCGGCCGCCGCGCCGAGCGCGCCGCGTACAAGCAGATCGAGGGCCAGCCCGGTGCCGTCGGCGCCGTGCTCCGCAGCTCGCTGAAGCGCAGCTGGACCGGCAGCGAGATGCCGATCGCCGTCAACGGCAAGTCGCAGGATGCGGTCTACCGGGCCGTCGGCCGCGGCGGGGTCGTCCTCATCGGCGAGGGTCCGCGCACCCGCACCACGAAGATGCTCGAGGAGGAGCGCCGAAAGGTGCTCCGCATCCTCCCCAACGTGCCCGTGACCTTCCTCACCGTGGGCCCCGACCCCGACGCCGTGCCGCTCCACCGCGTGGCCGCGAAGATGGCCCGCCTGAAGCCCGCGCTCACCAAGCCCGAGGTGCTCGCCGTGTCGAACCGCCTCACGTCGCTGTCGTCGTCTCCTCTGCCCATCCCGAAGGGCATCGACCCGATGCGGATGCGCCCTCAGCGCGGCCGCTGAGAACCGCGTGACCACCACCTCCGGCGGAGCCGCCCCGAGCGACTGGCCAGGCGAGAGGCTTGGCTTCAACCGCGAGGGGCGCGGCTCCGTGGCGCGCCCCGGTCGTCGCATCCTGGCGCTGCTGATCGACTTCGCCTTCTGCTACGTCATCTACTTCGCGTTCTTCTTCGAGAACCCCTGGGCCTCGAGCGTCATCTTCCTGATCGAGCAGGTCGTGCTCATGGCCACGCTCGGCGGCGGCCTCGGCCACCTGCTGCTCGGCATGCGTGTGGTGCGGCTGAACGGGTCGTACGCCGGCTGGTGGCGCCCGATCGTCCGCACGGTGCTCCTGATGCTCGTCATCCCGGCTGTGGTCTGGGATTCGGATCAGCGGGGCCTGCACGACGTCTTCTCCGGCACGGTCCTGGTGAAGCGCTAGCCGTAACATCCCGGAAACAAGGGTGACACCGAGGGGTAACGGCTTACCGCTAGCCTTACCTGTGGCTACATCTTTGTAGTTTTTTCCTGTTCCAAGCCATTTGGAGATCTCTCACATGTTCAGTGATTCTTCCGAGGTGCTCAAGTTCATCAAGGACACCGACGTCAAGTTCCTTGATATCCGCTTCACCGACCTCCCCGGTGTGCAGCAGCACTTCAACATTCCCGCCTCCACCGTCGATGAGGAGTTCTTCGCCGTCGGCCAGCTCTTCGATGGCTCGTCGATCCGCGGCTTCGCGTCGATCCACGAGTCGGACATGCAGCTCATCCCTGATGTCTCCACGGCTTACGTCGACCCCTTCCGGGCCGAGCGCACCCTCATCCTCGTCTTCGACATCTACAACCCCCGGAACGGTGAGATCTACAGCCGCGACCCGCGTCAGGTCGCCAAGAAGGCCGAGAAGTACCTGGCATCGACCGGCATCGCCGACACCGCGTTCTTCGCTCCCGAGGCCGAGTTCTACATCTTCGACGACGTGCGCTACGAGGTGAAGCAGAACTCGAGCTTCTACTCGGTCGACTCCGACGAGGCCGCCTGGAACACGGGCCGCGTGGAAGAGGGCGGAAACCTCGGCAACAAGACCCCCTACAAGGGCGGCTACTTCCCCGTCTCCCCCGTCGACCAGCACGCCGACCTCCGCGACGACATCTCGCTGAAGCTCATCGACGCCGGACTCATCCTCGAGCGCGCCCACCACGAGGTCGGCACCGCCGGCCAGGGTGAGATCAACTACCGCTTCGACACCATGGTGCACGCGGCCGACGACATCCTGAAGTTCAAGTACATCGTCAAGAACACGGCGAACCTGTGGGGCAAGACCGCCACGTTCATGCCGAAGCCGCTCTTCGGCGACAACGGATCGGGCATGCACACCCACCAGTCGCTCTGGAACGACGGCACCCCGCTGTTCTACGACGAGGCCGGCTACGGCGGACTCAGCGACCTGGCTCGCTGGTACATCGGAGGCCTGCTCAAGCACGCCCCCGCCGTGCTCGCCTTCACGAACCCGACGGTGAACTCCTACCACCGCCTCGTTCCCGGCTTCGAGGCCCCCGTGAACCTGGTCTACTCGGCCGGCAACCGCTCGGCGTCGATCCGCATCCCGATCACGGGCACGAACCCCAAGGCCAAGCGCATCGAGTTCCGCGCGCCCGACGCCTCGGGAAACCCGTACCTCGCGTTCGCCGCGCAGCTGATGGCGGGCCTGGACGGCATCCAGAACCGCATCGAGCCGCACGAGCCCGTCGACAAGGACCTGTACGAGCTTCCCCCCGAGGAGGCCAAGAACATCCCCCAGGTCCCCGCGTCGCTCGATGCCGCCCTCGACGCTCTCGAGGCCGACCACGAGTTCCTCACCAAGGGCAACGTCTTCACTCCCGACCTGATCGAGACCTGGATCTCGTACAAGCGCGAGAACGAGATCAAGCCCATCGCCCAGCGCCCGCACCCGTTCGAGTTCGAGCTCTACTACGGCGTCTGATCCGCTGATCATGTCGAAGGCCGCATTCTCCTTGGAGGGTGCGGCCTTCTTCGTGTACACATGGCGTGAGAGATGAACCCACCGCTGAAGCACCACAACGTCTTCCAGACCCCGGATCTCGCCGAGGCCCGGGACGAGGTTGCGCGCGTCTTCTGCGATCACCGGCTCACCATGACCGACCCGCGCGGCCGCCTCGACACGGTGCTGAACGGTGCCCGTGTCGGCGAGGTGGGGCTGAACTACCTCCGCTACGGCGACGAGGTGCGCATCTCGCCCGGTCGTCTCGACGACTTCTACCTCGTGCAGATCCCGCTCGCCGGCCGCGCCGCGGTGAAGGTCGGCGACCAGACGGTCATGTCGGATCGCCGCCGAGCCTCGCTCGTCTCCCCCAGCGAGGCCGTCGACATGCTGTGGTCCGACGGCTGCGAGCAGCTCATCGTCTACCTCGACCGGCATGCGGTCGAGCGGATGGCGGGCGCCGGCGACGAGCAGCGCCCGGTCGTCTTCTCCCCCGCGGTCGACCTCGACATCCCGGCGGTGCGCAGCTGGCTGCGGATCGTGCACCTCATGCGCGACGAGATCGAGGCCGGCGACACCGTGCTCACCTCGCCGCTCGCGCACGCCCACTTCGAGCACCTGCTGATCGGCGGGCTGCTCGCGGCGCAGCCCAACAGCGCACTCGTGGAGGAGCGCACCGCCTCCTGGCGGCCCGGCGGGCCGAGTCGTGCCGTGCGCCGCGCCACCGCCCTCATCGAGGCCGAGCCCGAGCGCGCCTGGCGGGTGGCCGAGCTCGCCTCCGCCTCCGGCACCACCGTGCGCCAGCTGCAGGAGTCGTTCCAGCGCGAACGCGGAGCGAGCCCCATGGAGCTCCTCCGCCGCACCCGGCTCGAGCGTGCACGGGCCGAGCTGCTCGAGGCGGATGCCACGCACAGCACGGTCTCCGAGATCGCCACGAAGTGGGGCTTCTTCCACCTCGGCCGCTTCTCGGTGCAGTACCGGGAGACGTTCCAGGAGTCCCCCTCGCAGACGCTCGCCCGCTGACCCCGGGCATCCGTCACCAAGCGTTAATCGCAATCCGGATAGCGAGAGCACGCACCGGATAGTCACCGCCCGCCTTTCTGACGACCATGGGTCCACCGCGCATCCCGCGGCCCCGTCGTCGAGAGGACCAGCAGTGTTCGAAGGCAAGACCGTCATCGTCACCGGCGCCGCCACCATCATCGGAGCGGCGGTCGTGGCCGAGTTCGCGTCGGCCGGGGCGCACGTCGTGGCCGCCGACATCGATCGGGAGGGCGGCGAGGCCGTGGCGGCGGCGCACCCGCGCACCCGGTTCGTCGCCACCGACATCCGCGACGACGCGCAGCTCGAAGCCCTCGTGGCCGACTCCCTCGCGGCCACGGGCTCGCTCGACACCGTGGTCAACCTCGCCTGCAGCTACGGCGACGAGGGGGCCGCGAGCGATCGCGCCACCTGGCTCGACACTCTCAACGTCAACGTCGCGAGTGCGGCCGTGCTGGGCGGCATCGCCCGCCCGCACCTGGCCGCCTCCCGCGGCAGCATCGTGAACTTCGGCAGCATCTCGTCGAAGGTCGCCCAGACCGGCCGCTGGCTCTACCCGGTGAGCAAGGCCGCCGTCGTGCAGCTCACCCGCTCGATGGCGATGGACTACGCGCCCGACGGCATCCGCGTCAACAGCGTCTCACCCGGCTGGACCTGGTCGGCCGTGATGGATCGGCTCTCGGGCGGCGACCGGGCCAAGACGGATGCCGTGGCCGCCGACTTCCATCTGCTCCGCCGCGTCGGCGACCCCGAGGAGGTGGCGGCCGTCGTGGCCTTCCTGGCCTCGACCAAGGCCGGCTTCGTCACGGGAGCCGACTGGGCCGTCGACGGAGGCTACTCCGCCATGGGGCCCGAGCAGTCGGTTCCCGCCATCCCCCGGCTCGCCACCTAGGCGAGCCGCCCCCGCAACTCCCCTTCCAGTCGCACACGAAAGGCACTCCATGAGCACGAAGACCTTCACCATCGTCGGAGCCGGTCAGGCCGGCCTCCAGCTCGGCATCGCCCTGCTCGGAGACGGCCACGCCGTCACCATCGTCTCCAACCGCACCCCCGTCGAGATCGCCGAGGGCAAGGTCACGTCGAGCCAGTGCATGTTCGACACCGCCCAGTCGTACGAGCGCGAGCTCGGCCTGAACTTCTGGGACGAGATCACCCCGCCCGTCGAGGGCATCGCCTTCGCCGTGCCCCACCCGGCCGGCGACGGCACCAAGGCCCTCGACTGGGCCGGTCGCCTCGACGCCGTCGCCCGCTCGGTCGACCAGCGGGTGAAGATGCCGCGCTGGATCGACGAGTTCATCGCCCGGGGCGGCGAGTTCGTGATCGGCGACGCCGGTGTCGACGACCTCGAGCGCTACGCCGCCACGAGCGACCTCGTGCTCGTGGCCGCCGGCAAGGGCGAGATCGCCCGCCTGTTCGAGCGCGACGCCGAGAAGTCGCCCTACGACGCTCCGCAGCGCGCGCTCGCCCTCACCTACGTCAACGGGCTCGCCCCGAGGGCCGAGCACTCCGCGGTGGCGTTCAACCTCATCCCCGGTGTCGGCGAGTACTTCGTCTTCCCGGCCCTCACCACCACGGGGCCGTGCGAGATCATGGTGTTCGAGGCCGTGCCCGGCGGGCCGATGGACCTCTGGAAGCCCGGCATGACCCCCGAGGAGCATCTCGCCACGTCGCTGCACGTGCTCGAGACCTTCGTGCCGTGGGAGGCCGAGCGCGCCCGCGACGTGACCCTCACCGACGACAACGGGGTGCTCGCCGGCCGCTTCCCGCCCACGGTGCGGAAGCCGATCGCGACGCTGCCGAGCGGCGCCACCGTGCTCGGTCTCGCCGATGTCGTGGTGCTGAACGACCCCATCACCGGCCAGGGCTCGAACAACGCCAGCAAGTGCGCCGAGAGCTACCTCTCGAGCATCCGCGAGGAGGCCGCCGCCGAGGGATCCTTCGACGACGCCTTCAAGCAGGGCGCCTTCGACCGCTACTGGGACAACGCCCAGCACGTCACGCGCTGGACGAACGCGCTGCTCGCCCCGCCGCCCCCGTTCGTGCTCGAGGTGCTGGGCGCCGCAGGCCAGTTCCCGGAGATCGCGCATCGCTTCGCGAACGGGTTCGACGACCCGCGCGACTACGGCACCTGGTTCCTCGACCCCGAGGGCTCGGCGACCTACGTGCGCGAGGTGGCCGAGCGGGCCGGGGTGGGAGCATGAGCCCCGCCGAGGGCGGGATCGACGTCGAGGCCTTCAAGCGCGGCATGCAGGCCCTCGCCGGCCACGTCACGGTGCTGACCGCGCGGGATGCCGACGGCAGCCCGGTGGGCATCACCGCGACGGCGGTGTGCAGCCTCACCGCCGAACCGCCGTCGCTGCTCGCCAGCATCAACCGCTCCACCTGGCTCGGCGCCGTGCTCGACCGCTCCGGATCGTTCGGGGTCAACATCCTCTCGCACGAGCAGGTGCGGGTGGCCGAGGTCTTCGCCGGAATGGATCGCGAGCTCACCGGATCGCGCAAGTTCGAGGCCGGCAGCTGGACAGACGGCGTCAACGGCAGCCCGCTGCTCGACGACGCCCTCGCGGCCTTCGACTGCACCCTCGACCAGCTCGTGGAGCGCTCCACCCACCTGGTGGCCTTCGGGCTGATCTCCGAGAGCCGGGTCTCCGAGGGTCCGGCCGATCCGCTGATCTACCACCGGAGGCTGTTCGGCACGATGGCGGCAGCGGTGGCGGGTTAGTCCCTACTGTCCGTAGAAGAGGCGCTCGAAGACCGCTCGTGAGCGCCGGGTGACGCCGAGATAGTCGTCCTCGAGGCGGGAGGCGGAGCCCGGCGGGTACTCCAGCAGGCGCGCCACCCCCTCGAGCTGGCGGCGGTCGGTCGGCAGCACGTCGGAGGTCTTGTTGGTCCAGAGCGTCATGGCCGAGCGCGCCCGCGAGGCGAACAGCCAGGCCTGCTCGAGCTTGCGCGCGTCGTCGTGGCCGATGAGCCCGCCCGTGTGCTCGGCGGCGAGGGCCTCGAGCGTCGAGGTGGTGCGGATGGCGGGCTGCGCGGCGGCGTGCTGCAGCTGCAGCAGCTGCACGAGCCACTCGACGTCGCTGAGCGAGCCGCGGCCGAGCTTGAGGTGCCGGGCCGGGTCGGCGCCCTGCGGCAGCCGCTCCTTCTCCACCCGCGCCTTGATGCGCTTGACCTCGCGCACCTCGGTCTCTGAGATCGAGGCCGGGTAGCGCACGGTGTCGGCGAGGGCGTGGAAGTCCTCGATCAGCGCCTGGTCGCCCGCGACCCCGTTCGCCCGGAGCAGGGCCTGCGCCTCCCAGGTGAGCGACCAGCGTGCGTAGTAGCTCGCGTAGGAGTCGAGCGAGCGCACCGACGGGCCGTTCTTGCCCTCGGGCCGCAGATCGATGTCGAGGTCGAGCGGCAGCCGGTGGTCCTCGGTGAGGCGCTTGAGCTCGTTCACGATGAACTGGGCCACGGACTGCGCGGTCTGGGGGTCGACCCGCACGGCACGGTAGACGTAGAGCACGTCGGCGTCGCTCCCGAAGCCGAGCTCCCCGCCGCCGTAGCGGCCCATGCCGATGATCGCGAACTCGATGCCGTCTCCCGAGGAGGGCGCCGCCCACTGCCGGATGCTCGCGAGCGTGCCACGGAGGTGCGAGGTCGTGACGTCGGTGAGGCCCGTGCCGAGCTCCTCCACCGTGCAGAGGCCGAGGATGGACGAGATCGCGAGCCGGAGCACCTCGCGACGCCGCACGGTGCGGAGGGCCTGCGCCGCGGCATCCGGAGTGTCGTGCCGCGCCACGATGGCGCGGGTCTCCTCCTCGAGCAGGGCTCGGGAGCGAGGACGCAGCTCGTCGTCGTTCTCGAGCCACGCGGCCGCCTCGGGGATGCGCTCGAGCAGCTCCCCCACGAAGCGCGAGCCCGAGAGCACCTGCGTGAGCCGCGCCGCCGCACCGGAGGAGTCGCGCAGCATGCGGAGGTACCAGTAGGTCTCGCCGAGGGTGTCGGAGAGGCGGCGGAAGGCCAGCAGCCCGTAGTCGGGGTCGGCGCCGTTCGCGAACCACTGCAGCATGACGGGCAGCAGCGTGCGCTGGATCGACGCGCGCCGGGAGACGCCCGAGGTCATCGCCGCGATGTGCCCGAGCGCGCCCGAGGGGTTCGTGAAGCCGATCGCCGCGAGCCTGGCCTCGGCCTGAGCGCTCGAGAGGGCCAGCTCGTCGGGCGAGAGCGCCGCGACGGCGGCGAGCAGCGGGCGGTAGAAGAGCCGCTCGTGCAGCGTGCGCACGCGCACCTTGATGGCGTCCCAGCGCGTGATGAGCTCGCTCGCGCTGGCGGCGAGGCCGCTGCCCCTGGCGAGCACGCGCTGCTCGGTCTCCTCGCGCGGCATGAGGTGGGTGCGGCTGAGCTGGCGCAGCTGCAGGCGGTGCTCGAGCAGGCGCAGGATGCGGTAGTCCTGCCCGAACTCGACCGACTCCACGCGCCCGATGTAGCCGGCGTCGGCGAGGGCCTCGAGGGCCTCGAGCGTGCCGCGCTGACGCACGCTCTCGTCGCCCTGCCCGTGCACGAGCTGCAGCAGCTGCACGGTGAACTCGATGTCGCGGAGGCCGCCGGGCCCGAGCTTCAGCTGATACTCCACGTCGGCCGATTTGATGTGCTCGGTCACGCGCTCGCGCATGCGCTGCACCGACTCCACGAAGTTCTCCCGCGAGGCGCTCGACCACACCTGGGGGGCCACGATGCGGGTGTACTCGTCGCCGAGCGCGAGGTCGCCGGCGAGCGGACGCGCCTTCAGCAGCGCCTGGAACTCCCAGTTCTTCGCCCACCGGTCGTAGTAGGCGGCGTGCGACTCGAGCGATCGCACGAGCGCACCGGCCTTGCCCTCGGGCCGGAGGTTCGGGTCGACCTCCCAGAGGCCCGGCTCGATGCCCGCCTCGCCGATCCCTCGCATGGTGACCATCGCGAGCCGGGTGGCGATCTCGATCGCCGTGCTGGAAGGCACGATCCCGGAGTCGTCGGGCTCGCCCACGAAGATCACGTCGACGTCGCTCACGTAGTTGAGCTCGCCCGCACCGGCCTTGCCCATGCCGATGATGGCGAGCCTCGTAGCGCGCACCTGCTCCTCCGGGAACTGCCAGAGGCCGTTGCCCTTCGTGACCAGCTGTCGGCGCGCCACGGCGAGAGCGCCCTCGAGGGCGCCTGCGGCGAGGTCGGCGAGGGCCCGGGCCACCAGGTGGAGGCCCGCCACCGGGTTCGGCTGCTCGAGGTCGAAGGCTGTCACCTGGGCGAGCAGCACGCGGTAGCGGATGCGCAGGGCGATCCACGCGTCCTCCCCCACGAGGGTCGAGAGGCCGTCGACCGCGCCGACCGACTCGAGCAGCGACGCCTTCGCCGACTCGGCATCCGGAAGCGTCAGCACCGGCGAGGCCAGCGCCGTGAGCTCGAGCGGATGCCGCAGGAAGAAGTCGGCGAGCCCGGAGGACGCACCGAACACCCGGATCACCCGATCGCGGAGCACCGGATCGGCGAGCGTCGCGACCGCGACCTCGGGAGAGCGCTGCTCGATCCGGATGATGCTCGCGAGAGCGAGATCCGGATCGGCCGCCCGCGAGAACGCCGGCAGCAGTTCGTCGAGCCCCAGGTGCACCCGCTCGGCGAGAGCGCGCAGCTGCTCACCCGACCCGCCCAGGTCGGCGAAGCCGGCCCGGGCGAGATCGGTGAGCGTGGTGGTGGAGCGGGGCATCGGAGCGGTCAGAGGCTCAGAGGATCTCCAGGTTGGACTCGAGCTCGTAGGGCGTGACCTGCGCGCGGTAGGCCTTCCACTCCTGCCGCTTGTTCAGCAACACGTAGTTGAAGACCTGCTCGCCGAGCGTCTCGGCGACGAGCTCGGAGTCCTCCATGAGGCCGATCGCCCGGTCGAGCGACGCCGGAAGCGCGTTGTAGCCGAGGGCCTTCCGCTCGGAGTCCGTGAGGCTCCAGACGTTGTCCTCCGCCTCGGGCGGCAGCTCGTAGTCCTCCTCGATGCCCTTGAGCCCGGCTGCGAGCAGCAGGGAGTAGGAGAGGTAGGGGTTGGCGGCCGAGTCGATCGCGCGGTACTCGATGCGCGAGGACTGCCCCTTGTTGGGCTTGTAGAGCGGCACGCGCACGAGGGCGGAGCGGTTGTTGTGGCCCCAGCAGACGAAGCTGGGAGCCTCGTCGCCGCCCCAGAGGCGCTTGTAGGAGTTCACGAACTGGTTGGTGACGGCCGTGATCTCGGGCGCGTGCTTGAGCAGCCCGGCGATGAAGTTGCGGCCGATCTTCGACAGCTGGTACTCGGCACCGGCCTCGTAGAAGGCGTTCGCGTCGCCCTCGAAGAGCGAGAGGTGCGTGTGCATGCCCGATCCGGGGTGCCCGGAGAGCGGCTTCGGCATGAACGTGGCGTACACGCCCTGCTCGATCGCGACCTCCTTGATGACCGTGCGGAAGGTCATGATGTTGTCGGCGGTCGTGAGGGCGTCTGCGTAGCGCAGGTCGATCTCGTTCTGGCCGGGGCCGGCCTCGTGGTGGCTGAACTCCACCGAGATCCCCAGGTCTTCGAGCATGCGCACCGAGCGGCGGCGGAAGTCGTGGGCCGTGCCACCCGGCACGTTGTCGAAGTAGCCGGCCGAGTCGACGGGCTCGGGGCCGCCCGGGCCGTACTGCGACGACTTGAGCAGGTAGAACTCGATCTCGGGGTGCGTGTAGAAGGTGAAGCCGCGGTCGGCCGCCTTCGCGAGGGTGCGCTTCAGCACGTTGCGGGGATCGGCCACGGCGGGCTGGCCGTCCGGCGTCGTGATGTCGCAGAACATGCGCGCGGTGGGGTCGATCTCGCCCCGCCAGGGCAGGATCTGGAAGGTCGTCGGATCCGGATGCGCGAGCACGTCGGCCTCGAACGAGCGGGTGAGACCCTCGATCGCGGAGCCGTCGAAACCGAGACCCTCGGCGAACGCGCCCTCCACCTCGGCGGGCGCGATGGCGACGGATTTCAGGGTGCCCACGACGTCTGTGAACCACAGTCGCACGAACTTGATGCCTCGCTCTTCGATCGTGCGAAGAACGAAGTCCCTTTGCTTATCCATCGGCGGAACAAACCCTCTCTCCGGCACTGGTTCATGCCCCTATCAGGCTAGTGGCTCCGCCGGGACTTCGCTGAGCGTCGGCGGGAAAACGACCCGCCGACCGGCTAACTCGGGAGGACGACGATCCAGACGAACCAGATGATCATGCCGAGCCAGACCAGGGTGGCCAGAGCGGCCAGGGCCGCGGCGGCACGGCTGCCGAGACGCCACACGGGGATGAGGCCGAAGAAGCCCACGCCGAGGAGGATGCCGAGCCACGGTGTGACGGGCGGCACGCCCAGCAGCGCGAGGCCGGGCTGGCCGCCCAGGGCCGAGGTGACCGTGATCCAGACCGCGGCGAGGAAGGCCACTCCGGTGACCGGCGCGATGCCGCTCGCGATGAGCATGCCCATCGGCTCCCGGCGGAGGCCCTGCACCAGGAGGGCGATGAGCCAGCCCAGGAGCCAGAGGCCCGAGAGGGCGGCGAAGATGAGCGGAACGGTGAGCTCGAAGGCGTTGCGGTCCTCGATCGCGCGCACGACCGAGTCGAAGCGCGACGTCGGATGCACGTCGTCGGCTGCGATCACCTGCACGGCCTCGGCGGAGGTCGTGCAGGTCGTCTCGACCGGCGTACCGGGCGCTGCGAGCCAGGTGGCGAGCTGGTCCAGAGCGCACTCGTCGGCCGTGGCACCCGCCCGGCCGCCGGACTGCACGGTCACGACCTGGTTGTTGGGGAAGGCGGCGAGACCGGACTGCGCGGCGCCGACCGAGATGAGAGGATCGGTGTCGCTCGCGAAGATGAGCGTGGGCTGACCCGCCGCTCCCGTCACCCTGTCCTCGGGGGCGGTGGCCGGGAGGCCGAGCGCGCCGCACACCTCGTCGGTGGCCGTGAAGTAGGTGAGCACCGGCAGGGGGGTGGGCTCGGCGCCCTCGACGCCCTCCTCGGCCGGCAGCACCGGGTCGGCCGACCAGTAGGGCTGCTCGTCGCGGCACGCCTCGATCCAGTACTGCCCCAGGTCGGTCTCGCCCATCTGCTGCAGCACGCGTGCCACGAAGGGGTTGATCGCATCCCGCTCGCCGTCGGCGAGGCGCGCGAGGAGCTCCGGCACCGCCGCGGCTGTTCCGGGGTCGTAGAGGGCCTGCTGCACGAGGGTCACGACGTCCGAGCCCGTGAGCGAGTAGTAGCGCTGCTTGCCCGAGTAGGGGTTGGTCATCAGGCCGCCGACCGGATCGTCGCTGAAGAGCGCGGCCGCTTCGGTCAGAGTGGCGTTCAGGTCGGGGTACTCGCCGTCGGAGCGCTCGGAGAGTTTCGTCAGCGAGTCCGAGAGGGCCAGGTAGGCGTCGCCCTTGAGGTCGCGGTCGAGGGGGCTGAAGCCATCGAGCACCACGGCGTCGACGGCTGCGGCGTCGCGCGCGGCCACGAGCTGCATGACCTTCGTCGACCAGGCGTCGCCGTAGAGCGACCAGACCGTGTAGCCGAGGGCCTGCCGGAGGTCGATCACGTCGTTCGCGTGCGCCACCCGGTCGTAGGAGTTGATCTGGCCGGTCTCGCCGAAGGCCGCCACGCACTCCTTCATGGCGGCGACGACCTCGGTCATCTCCCCCGAGGGCGTGTCGTCGGTGGTGAAGGTGTTGACGTAGGCGGCGGAGGCGGCCGGGCAGTCCAGGGGATCGCTCGACTCGAGGCCGCCGCGCTGGGCGAGCGACACGATGTCCCGCCCGGCGCCGATGCGCTCGTCGGCCGCGAGGGCCTCGGCCACGGCGGTGCCGGTGCGGCCCGGTCCTCCGGGCATGGTGACGAGGGGGGCGGCCGTCGGGGTTCCGGACGACGCGGGGAACACCGTGTACTCCAGGTCGATCGTGCGGGAGGCCGGATCGGCCCGGTTCTCGGGCACGGTGAGCAGGCCGCAGACGGCGGTGGAGGGGAGCTCGGCGGCGCAGTCCCGTTCGGCGACGGTGGCCGCCTGGGCGGCCGGCGCGGGCAGCAGCACCGTGCTCCCGGCGAGCAGGACGGCTCCTACGGTGGCGCCCAGCACGAACTGCGCAATGGATCGACGGCCCACGTCTTCCTCTCGGCCCGGGGTCTGGAATTCACGCATTCGGGTTACGCGCCCCCAACCTAACGCATCACCCGGCCCCGGCCGCGGAACTAGACTGTCGACATGCCTGAGCAGACGTCGTCGTCCGAGAAACCCGTGGCGAAGCGGGTCAGGACCCGTCATTTCCAGACCGCCAAGGACGGCGGCATCAGCATCACGGGCCTCACCAGCTACGACATGCTGTCGGCTCAGATCTTCGACGAGGCCGGGATCGACTTCCTGCTCGTGGGCGACTCGGCGGGCAACAACGTGCTCGGCTACGACACCACCGTTCCCGTCACCGTCGACGAGCTGATCCCGCTCGCCCGCGGGGTCGCCGGCGCGGTGAAGCGCGCCTTCGTGGTGGCCGACATGCCCTTCGGCTCCTACGAGAACAGCGCCGAGGAGGCCCTGCACACGGCCGTGCGCTTCATGAAGGAGTCCCGCGCCCACGCCGTCAAGCTCGAGGGCGGCGTGCGCAGCGCCGACAAGATCCGCCGGATCGTCGACGCCGGCATCCCGGTCATGGCCCACATCGGCTTCACCCCGCAGAGCGAGCACGGCCTCGGCGGCCACATCATCCAGGGCCGGGGCGAGGGCGAAGCCGCTCTGCTCGCCGACGCGCTGGCCGTGGAGGAGGCGGGCGCCTTCGCCGTCGTGCTCGAGATGGTGCCCGCCGAAGCGGCCGGCCGCGTCACCGAGGCCCTCCGCATCCCGACCATCGGTGTCGGGGCAGGCCCCCACGTCGACGGCCAGCTGCTCGTCTGGACCGACTTCGCCGGCTTCTCCACGGGTCGCATCCCCAAGTTCGTCAAGCAGTACGCCGACCTTCGGGGCGTGCTGACGGATGCGGTGACCCGCTTCCGCGAGGACGTCGCGGAGCGCAGCTACCCCGGCCCCGAGCACAGCTACGACTGACCGACCTGCACCCCCCACCCCACCATCCACGGAGGAATGATGAGCGACGACCCGTCGACCCAGTACTGGTACAACATGAAGACCGGAGAGGTCGAGAAGGGCTACCAGTCGTCCGTCGTCGATCGCGTCGGTCCCTTCAGCACGCACGAGGAGGCGGAGCACGCCCTCGAGAAGCTGCGCGCGAACAGTGCGAAGTGGGCCGAGGACGACGCGGCAGACGACCGCCGATGACGGCCAACACGCCCGACACCGTCGCGGTCGGCATCGACATCGGCGGAACCGGGATCAAGGGCGCCATCGTCGACGTGACGACCGGCGAGCTGCTCACCGACCGCAAGAAGCTCCCGACGCCCGACGGCGGCGAGCCCGACGCGATCGCGAAGACCGTGCTCGACCTCGTCGACTCGCTCGGCGAGATCCCCGCCTCGGCGTCGGTCGGCGTGTGCTTCCCCGCGGTCGTGCGGAGCGGCGTGACGATGTCGGCCGCCAACGTGTCGAAGAAGTGGATCGGCTTCGAGGCCGAGAAGCTCTTCGAGAAGACGCTCGGGCGCGACATCACCTTCGTGAACGACGCGGATGCCGCGGGCTTCGGCGAGGTGCGCTACGGCGCGGCCAAGGGCCGCGGTGGGCTCGTGATCGTGACGACGCTCGGCACCGGCATCGGCACCGCCCTCATCTACGACGGCGTGCTCATCCCGAACGCCGAGCTCGGACACCTCGAGATCGAGGGCGTGGACTACGAGACGAAGGCCGCCTACTCGGCCAAGGAGCGCGAGGACCTCAGCTGGAAGAAGTGGACCGCCCGGCTGCAGAAGTACTACTCCACGGTGGAGAAGCTGCTCTCGCCCGACCTCTTCATCGTCGGCGGCGGCGTCTCGAAGCACTACGACGAGTTCCTGCCGCAGCTCGAGCTGCAGACCGAGATCGTGCCCGCGACGCTCCGCAACAACGCGGGGATCCTGGGGGCTGCGTGCCTGTCGACGATCCGGTCGACCGTGCTGAAGGACATCCTGCAATAGACTCGACGGAGTGAATGGGCCGGCAGACGGTCGCGTCGTCGTGCTCAGGCACGATGCCGAGGAACGTCCGGGCTCCACAGAGCAGGGCGGTGGGTAACACCCACCCGGGGCAACCCGCGAGACAGTGCCACAGAGAACAGACCGCCACGGGCTCCGGCCCGCGGTAAGGGTGAAACGGTGGTGTAAGAGACCACCAGAGGCCGCGGTGACGCGGTCGGCTCGGTAAACCTCGCCCGGAGCAAGGTCAACAGGATGTGCTAACGCTGCTCGCTCAGCATCCGGGTAGACCGCTCGAGGGCTGCGGTGACGCAGCTCCTAGATAGATGGCCGTCACGGGGCTTCGCGCCCCGGACAGAACCCGGCGTACCGCCGGCCCATTCACCTCACGCAGACCTCGGCGCCGGCCGCGCCGGCCGGCCGGCCTCAGACGCCGGCCTCAGAGGCCGGACTCCTCCGTGCGCACGAGGATGCAGTTGCTCTCGGGGTCGAACACGACCTCGTCCTCCGGCGCCGAGCGGATGGCGGCGAGATCCGACTCGGTGAGCGCCATGTTGCTGCCGAGCGAGACCCCGCGGGTGAGGAGCGCCGCTCCCACGCCGTAGCGCTCGCGCTGGCGCTCGTAGAGGGCCAGCAGGTCGCTCTGGATGCCGCCGGCCACCGCCGAGCGCTCCGAGCCGGCGACGGTGAGCTGGGTGGCCAGTCGCTCCTTCTGCTCGTCGCGGGCGGCCGCGAGCAGGCGCTCCTCGGTGGCGATGTCGTCGCGCCTGGCCACGATGGCCGCGAGGCGCTCCTCGATCTCCTCCATCCGCTCCATCACGGCGAGCTCGATGTCCTCGAGGTTCGAGCGCCGCACCTTGAGCGAGGCGATCTCGTGCTCGAGGCCCTGGATGTCCTTCGACGAGCTCGACACCTGCAGACGCTCCTGGTCGCGCTTCTCACGCGCCGCGACCGTCTCGATGTCGCCCTCGACGCGGGCGATCTCGGCCTTCGCATCCTCGAGCTCCCCGTTGACGCCCGCCCACTCCTTGCGGGCCGCCGCCGAGTCGCGCTGGAGCTCCGCCAGCCGCGCCTCCTGCGGCAAGGAGCGCAGAGCGTGCTGGAGCTGCGCGACGCGGTTGTCGGCGGCCTGGAGGTCGAGCAGCTTGCGCTGCTCGGAAGCGGGAGCCTTCATCGGGGGTCCTTCGTGTGAGGGGTGGAGAGCTGGGCTGCGGGGTGACGGGCTGAAGCGGTCACTGCGTGACCACGAAGTCCCAGGGGTCGGTGCGGAGGTCGCTCACGGTGAACTCGACGCCCGGCAGCACCTCGGCGAGGGCGCGGGCGGCGCCGTCGAGCCAGAGCCACTCGCTCGCCCAGTGCGAGACGTCGATGAGGGCAGGGCCGCCGGCGTGCAGGCTCTGCTCGCGCGACTCGGAGGCGGGGTGGTGGCGGAGGTCGGAGGTGATGTAGAGGTCGGCCGCACGCACCGAGGGGTGGCCGAGCAGCGAGTCGCCGGCGCCGCCGCAGAGGGCGACCGTGGAGACCGGCTGGTCGTACTCCCCCGACACCCGCACGCCACCGGCGGTGGCGGGCAGGATCTCACCGAGGGCGAGCGCCACCCGGCCGAGCGTGCTGGGGGTGGTCAGGCGGCCGACCCGGCCGAGCCCCGTCCCCGGGCGGGTGCCGGGCTCGATGGCGGTCTGCTCCACCAGTCCGAGGCGGTTCGCGAGAGCCGACGAGGTGCCGTCGTCGACGATGTCGGCGTTGGTGTGCGCGGCGATCAGGCCGCAGCGGGCCCGGATGAGCTTCGCGAGCAGGGAGCCCTTGAAGCCCGACTCGGCGACGGTGGTGACGCCGCGGAGAAGAAGCGGGTGGTGCACGAGCAGCGCGTCATAGCTCTCGTCGACGGCCTGGTCGACCGTGGCGGCCACGGCGTCGACCGCCAGCAGGACCTTTCGCACGGAGTCGTCACCCGCTCCCGTGACGGGGCCGGGAGCGTCCCACGACTCCGCGAACTCGCTCGGCCAGAGGCGCTCGACGGCGGCGTGGAGATCGGAGAGCGTGGTCACCCGACCAGACTAGTCGGCGGGGAGGCCGACCACCTCGGCCGCGCGCTCCCACAGTGCCCGCTGCAGCGTGGCATCCGTCGCCTGCTTCGCCGTGCGGCCGTGCGGCTTCAGGCGGTCGAAGTAGGCGCCGGAGTCGGTCGGCACGGGCGACGCCTCGGCGAGGGCGATGAGGGGCGTGGCCCCCACCTCGGCGGTGATCCCCCAGCGGCTTCCGGTGAGCGCGTTGCCGAGCTTGATCAGGGGCGAGGTCGCGCCGAATCCGGTGTTGACGGCACCCGGATGCACGGAGAACGCCACGAGGCCGGCCTGCGCACCGCGGCGGGCGAGCTCCTGGGTGAAGAGGATGACGGCGAGCTTGGCGGTGCCGTAGGCGCGCCAGCCGCCGCGCCAGGGGTGATGCGCGTAGTCGAGGTCGCCGAGGTCGATCCGGCCCCAGCGGTTGGCGACGCTCGCCGTGGTGATGACGCGCCCGCGACCGGGCTCGCCCGAGGCCGCCGCGCGCTCGAGCTCGGGGAGCAGCAGACGGGTCAGGAGGTAGTGCGAGTAGAGGTTGGTCTGGATCGTGGCGTCGTGGCCGTCGACCGTGAGGGTGCGCTCCGAGATGAGGCCTCCGGCGTTGTTGAGAAGCACGTCGATGCTGTCGGTGCGCTCCTGGAGCGCTGCGGCGAGGCCGCGCACCTCCGCGAACGACGCGAAGTCGGCCACGAGCGGCTCGGCGCCGAGCTCGACAGCCACCTTCCGCGTGCGCTCCGGGTTCCGGCCCACCACGATCACGCGCTCCCCCGCCTCGGCGAAGTGGCGGGCGGTCACGGTGCCGATGCCCGAGCTGGCTCCGGTGATGACGATCGTGCGCTGCTGGCTCATCCTCCCGAGCCTAGGCCGCAACGGGGGTGCGGGGCTGTGGACTGCCTCGGGGTCAGGTGACTACCGCCGGAAGCGCCGCCGTGGCGACCGTCCCGCCGGCGGCGTCGAGGATCTCGACGCGCGTGGCATCCGGCCGGAGCGTGGCGGTGTTCATGCGGCAGTCGATGGGCACGGCGCTTCCCGTGAACGAGCCCGAGGAGTGCGGGATGCCCGCCTCGTCGACGACGACGACCTCGTAGCGGGCGCCCTCGGCCAGGCCGTCGATCTCGACGATGGTCTCGGTGCCCCAGGTGTGGGCCACGACGGCGCCGTCGACCCGCACGCCCGCAGGCTCGCCGGCGAAGTCGACGGCCTCGAGGGCACCGAGCAGGCCGGGCGCGCCCGGCTGCTCCTCGGCGGCAGGGGCAGCCGGGCCGCCCAGCAGCGGCAGGGCGAGCGCGCCGATGCCCATGCCGACCGCCAGACAGGCCGCGGCGACGACAGGCAGGAGCCAGCGTCGGCGCGGCCGGAGGGCCGAGACCCGCGCGGTCGCAGCGGCGTTCGCGCCGGTCGTCCCTTCGGCGGCGTCGGCACCGATCGCCACCACCCGGCCGCGGAGGCCCACGTCGGGAGCGGAGTCGTCTCACACCGGAACCGCGTGCCGGACGCGGCCCAGCAGGGCGCGCAGCTCGGCGATCTCGCGGTCGACGGCCGGATCGCCCGCACGGAGGGCGTCGAGTTCGGCCCTCTCCTCGGCGGTCAGGGCGTCTGCTGCAGCGGCGGCGACGAGCTCGTCGCGCCGCTCGGGAGTCGAGGTCATGGTCGGCTCTCCTCTCCATCGATGTGGGCGCGCAGTGCGTAGAACACGCGCGATCGCAGGGTGCCGATCGGCACCCCGCTCCGTGCGGAGGCGTCGGCGTAGCTCCGGCCGTCGACGTGGATGGCCACGAAGGCGCTGCGGTGCTCCTCGCTGAGCTTGGCTAGAGCCTCCACGATCGCGAGCCGGTCGAGGGCATCGCCGATCTCGGCGGGCACGTCGTCCGCCTCCTCCCCCGACACGAGCCGCGGGAGCCGCTTCTGGGCGCGCTGGGCGTCGACGATGACGTTCCGCTGGATGGCGAAGAGCCAGGTCCGCACGCGTAGCCGAAGAGAGCGCCGCCGTGGGCGTCGTACTCGGCCGCGAGGTCGAACGCGGAGGGCGTCTCCGATGAGGCGTCCATCACACTCCCCTGCACGGTCACGGATCCTCCTCAGCCTGCCACACGGTCGAAGGGGGTACGGCCGGATGGTGCCGTCCGTTCATCGCCACCCGCCTTCATCCGGAATTTCTCGCGATCACGGTGAACGCATCCGCTCGATCCGCCGTACCTCCCTCAGAACGGGCGACTGGGCCCGCTCGGAAGAGAGGTCGTCATGTCCATTCAGAGAACCGCTCGACGCCGCACGGGAATCATCGGACTGGGCGGTGCCGCCCTCGCCGGCGGGGTGCTCGTGTTCGGAGCCGCGGCACCCGCGCACGCCGAGACCGAGGTCGCCGAGCCGTCGAGCTTCACGAGCGCCTTCACCGTGATGGCCACACCCGACCAGGTGCTGAACGCCGATGGCGTCGCGACGCCCGGCCCGGCCGGGGCCTCGGGCACCTTCGACTTCCGGGTCAACTCCGATCTCGACATCATCTGCTACGACATCACCGTGACCGGGATCTCGGGCGACTACATGAGCCCGGCGAAGACGGCCACCCACATCCACCAGGCCGCCGCCGGCAAGGCAGGCCCGCCGCGGATCGCCTTCCCGAACCCGGCGCCGGTCGGAGACGGCCCGCGCACGAGCTCGGGCTGCCTGCAGGGGCCGTTCACCACCGGGATCGTGAACAACGGCGTCGACACCGGCGATGGCTTCACCCTCGCGCAGCTCGAGGCCGACTCCGCGGCCTTCGCGGCCGACACCCACACGGCGGCGAACCCGGCGGGCGCCGTGCGCGGACAGCTCAGCCAGGTGCCGGTCGGCGGTGTGCAGACCGGTGGCGGAGGCGCGGCCTCGGCGCTCGCCGTGCCCGCGACTCCGGATGCCGCCGGCGCCACGGCCGGTGCGGTCGCTGCGGCGGCCATCGGCGTCGTGGGCCTCGGTCTCGCGGCCGGCGTCGCGCTCAAGCGTCGGCGCGACGGCATCGCCGGTTGAACCGGGCTGACCTGAGGTTCGGATGAGCGGGATCCTCCGCCGTGCGCAGCGGGGCGGGGTGGTGGCGGCTGTCGTGGTCGCCGCCGCCCTGCTCGGCGGATGCGCGGGCTCAGGTGGTGCAGGCGCGCCGGTCGGCTCCTCGTCGCCGGCTGTCGCTGAGGGAGTGTCGCCGCCGGCCCCGACGTCTCCCTCGCCCACGCCGTCACCGGCGCCGTCGGGGGCGCCCGTGCCTCCGGCCCGCGGCGAGGTGCCCGCACGGCTCACGGTGCCGGCGCTCGGCCTCGACGAGGAGCTCATCGACCTGGGCATCGGCACCGACGGCACCATGGAGGTGCCTCAGGACTTCTCGCGGGTCGGCTGGTTCACGGGCGGCGGTCGTGCCGGCGGGATCGGGCCCACGGTGCTCGCCGGGCACGTCGACTCCGCTGTCGGTCCGGCGGTCTTCTTCGACCTGGGGCTCCTGCAGGCCGGCGACCGGTTCTCGGTCACGGATGTCGCGGGGGCCGTCTTCGACTACGAGGTCTACCGCGCCGAGGACTTCCCGAAGGACGAGTTCCCCACCGGCGAGGTGTTCGGCGCGCTCCTCGACGACGAGGTGCGGCTCATCACCTGCACGGGACTCTTCGACGAGTCCGTCGGTCACTACAAGGACAACCGCGTCGTGTTCGCGGCCCGGGTCGCCTGAGTCGGCCGTCACCCCTCCCGGGATGGGGTGGACCGGCCTACGGTGAAGAACGCAAGGCCGCACCGCCGACGGCACGGCCTCCGACGGAAGGACCGCCCCATGGCACTCGAACTCGACGAGACCACTCTCGATCACCGCGACCACGTCTACACCCTCACCGGCGGCGCCCCGGAATGGGCGATCATCCGAGACGGCGTCACCCTGGGCCACCTGGTGCTGACGTCGACGGCGGGTGAGGTGGACAAGCCGGTCTACGCCATCCGCACCACGGAGGGCACGGAAGGCAACCTCTTCGGCTCCGACTGGGAGCAGATCGTCAAGGCCTACCTCAACGACGTCGACCCCGCCATCGCCGCCCCGTACTCGGGCGAATCCGGCGCCTCCCAGTAGCGGTCGTGGGTTCTCACCCGAGGAAGCGGCGGAGCGACGTGGTGGCGCGGCGCCAGAGACGCTTCTCGGGGGAACCGAACGGATCCTCCGTGACCATGTAGGTCCAGGTGGAGCCGGGGCGGAGGAATCTCAGCCCTGCACCGTCGATGTCCCCGTCGGCCACCGCCTTCGCGAGGGTCGAGCCGATTCCGGATGCCACGTCGGGCAGGAAGCTCCCGAACTCCCGCTGGGCGATCTTCACGTACTCGTCGTGCGGGCTGTCGCGGCCGAGGGATCGCAGATGGATCCCCTCCCGCGCCTCCGCGAGGATCGCCGCGTGCCGGCACCAGGACTCGTCGAGGTGGAACAGGGCCGCCCGGGTGGCGAACGCGTCGACCGCCGGCGCACCGAACTCACGCTCCACCGTCGCGAGATCGGCCGCGGCTGCCTGGGTGAGCAGGGTGCCGGCATCCGGTGCCCGGCGAAGGCCCTGCTCGAGCACCTGGTCGCGCAGGCGCAGCACCGCCGCGCGCTGCCGTGCCGGTGTCTCGGCGAAGCGGAGCGTGGCGGCCCGCTGCTGCTCGCGGGAGACCTCGCTCATCCGCTGGGCGTGGTCGAGGATGCCGGCGGCCCGGTCGAGACCCCCGGACCGGATGGCGGCGGAGTGCTCGTCGGACACGAGCTCCAGGTTCGACTGCACCACCTCGTCGTCGAGGCTCGCGAAGAAGATCGTCGAACCGGGGTCACCCTGCCGGCCGGCGCGCCCACGGAGCTGGTCGTCGAGCCGGCCGTTGTCGTAGCGCTCGGCGCCGATCACGCAGAGGCCGCCGAGGGCCGCGACCCGTTCGCGGTCGCTCTCATCGGCACCGCCGAGGCGGATGTCGGTGCCGCGACCCGCCATCTGGGTCGAGATCGTGACCCGCCCGGCCTCGCCCGCCCGGGCGATGATCGCGGCCTCCTCCTCGTCGTTCCTGGCGTTGAGCACGGCCGTGGCCACGCCGGCTCGCCCGAGGTCGGCGGCCAGCCGCTCCGACGCCGCGACACTCGCCGTGCCGACGAGCACGGGACGGCCGGTCGCGTGCTCCGAGCAGACGCGCTCGAGCAGTGCCGCGTGCTTCTCGTCGCGGGTGCGGAAGAGGCGGTCGGGGTGGTCGATGCGCCGGGAGGGCACTCGGGAGCCGATCTCGCCGGTCGTGAACCCGTAGCCCTCCGCCAGCAGCGGCGCCACGGCCAGCGCCGTGCCGCTCATGCCGCACACCGTGCGGTGCGAGGCGAGGAGCGATCGCACGGTGATCGAGTCCAGGACCTCGCTCACGGCACTCGGCCGGAGGCCCTCCTTCACCTCGATGGCCTCGTGCAGCCCGTCCGGCCAGCGCTGTGCGACCGCCACCCGGCCGCGCGCGGCGCTGATGAGCTCGAGTCGCCCCTCGCGCACGAGGTAGTCGACATCGCGCTGGACGAGCGCTCGGGCGTGCAGCGCGATGTTCACGGCGGTGAGGTGGTCGTGCGTGACCGAGTCGAAGAGGTTCGAGACCCCGAGCCGGCGTTCCACGGCGGTGGTGCCGGCCTCCGTGAGCGACACGTTGAGGCGATCGGTGTCGATCTCGAAGTGCTCGTGCTCCTCGAGCTCCGCCACCGCTGCCGCGATGCGGGGTGAATCGATGAGGCGCTCGCCGCCGGCAGCGGCAGTGGCAGCAGCAGCGGCCAGGACGAGGGGGGTGCTCGCCTCGTCGATGAGCACGGCGTCGACCTCGTCGACGATCGCCACGTCCGGCCGCACCAGCGGCCCCTGCTCGCGGTCGACGCGGAAGCGGTCGCGGAGCGTGTCGAAGCCGAGCTCCGACGCGGAGACGTAGACGACGTCGGCGGCGTAGGCGAGGCGGCGCGACTCCGGATCCTGGTCGGCCGAGATCCACCCGACCGTGGCGCCGAACGCCTCGAGCAGTGGGCGCATCCACTCCGCGTCCCTCCGCGCGAGGTAGTCGTTGACCGAGATCACGTGCACGCGCCGGCCCTGCAGCACGAACCCGACCGCGGCGATCGCCCCGGCGAGCGTCTTGCCCTCCCCGGTGGCCAGCTGCACCCCGTGCCCGCCGAGCAGGGCGAGGGCTGCGATCAGCTGTGTGGAGAACGGCCGCTGTCCGAGGGTGCGCGCGCTCGCGTCGCCGACGATGCGACAGAACAGCCTCAGCTCGTCGTCGCTCCAGCGGCGCCCGACCGCCTCCCGCAGCCCGTCGATCACCATCGCATCAGACGACCCGTCCGAGGCCGGAACCGATGCGACGAGGCGCTCGAGACGATGGAAGCTCGCGACCCCGCCGATCCCGAGGAAGGCCTGGAGACGAGTGAGCGCGGGCCCCGAGATGAGCATGGGTCATCTTACAACGGCTCCTGCAGAGGAGTGGGCCCTACCGGGATCGAACCGATGACATCCACGGTGTGGATGTGCCTAAGCCCCGGGATCCGCCATTCCACGAGTTTCTCGAATTCGCAGGTGCTCGAACTCGTCCCCGACTCCAACCGACGGGCACGCCTCAGGCGCGCGGTACGGGGAGGTGAAACTGCACGGTGGGGCCGTACGGGGCCATGACCTAAACGCTCTCAGGTACGCCCTCCAGCACCAGAGCAACGCCGTCGTCCACCCAGTGGATCGCCGCAGACCGTCCAGCCGCTTGGAACATGGTGGACCCATCGTCCTCGTTGAAGATGTCGCCGAACGCGATGGTGCCGATGTGCTCCGGCCCGATGTCCCCGGCTTCGATTTTGACGATGGACAATTTGCTCTCCCTCGGTTGCAAGCAAGGGGGGACGCTGCCGTCTCAGGATAACAACCTTCGGCCCGCTATCAACCTAACGCCGCGTGACGGCCCACGGAGGATCACGTGCCGGTTACTCGATGGGTGCGGTCCACCTCGGGCATGTCTGTGGGGACGGTTACGATTCGCATATGCCGGAAGTCAGCCAGGAGTTCCACGCCACCCGCTTCAAAGCTCAGACTCTCCAGAGGGGCATAGACTCTCTAAAGCAGTTGATGGAACGTCGAGTGATGCAGTGGTGGGACGGGTACAACTCAAGTCACGACCCACACGGCTATCCAGCTCCCGCTGAGAGCCAGAGGCCCGGTGGAGAGATGGAGATGAATGTCATCTACGCATCGATCGAAAGCTCAGCAGGCCGAACGCGCACGTTCGATGACATTGAAAAATTCCTGTTGGCGATGAGACAGCCGTACAAGAGCGTCAGTATGAGCGTCTATATCACTCATCCGCTAGTAGGTAGCTACAAAATGGATCAGGGGCTCTCCTTTTCTGACTACGGATCAGGGACTACGACAGTCAAGGTTTCTGCCCCTTCAGACACCGACGCGGAGAGAGTCCTCTCTATCTTCATCGATGCTGCGGAGGAATCGAGGGTGCCCGTGGCGACACCTTCGAATGCTGCTCCGGAACCTCGTATCGATCGGAGACAAGCAAGCCCGTCCAGACTTCGTCGAGTCGGCTCTGCTCTCAACAAGCACCTGGTTCCTATCATCTCGGCCGCTGCGATTGCCGCAGTCAGTGCATTCATCACGGTCTTGGTTACAAATGCGGTTGACAACGAACCACCGGCACCGGCTGTCACTGTCACCGTGACTCCGGGAGGCTAGAGGTGACAAATCCAAATCAGGCGGTCCACAGGAGACAGTCTCGTCCGGACCCGCACGGTGTTGTTCGCAAGGTTCCGCGCCTGTCGCTCTAGGGGCGTGGTCGAGTCCGGGGGGACAAAATGAAGAAAGTCCCGTCATCGCGGCTGAGGCTTTCCCTCAACTCGATGATGTTCTCTTCCACAGCAAGCCGCGGGTGGCCGGACGGATCGCCCACGTCCCTGGCACCAGTCGCCAGATCCCACCGGTGTCGCAATACAGGCGGACGCCCTTCGGCAAAAGTAGGCCCGAAAAACAGAAAACCGTCGGCTTGACCGGGGTTCCTTAACCTTGACCGAGGGTTCTACTACGTGGGCCCTACCGGGATCGAACCGATGACATCCACGGTGTAAACGTGGCGCTCTACCAGCTGAGCTAAAGGCCCCCTCGCGCCGAGGCGCCCCAAAAGCATACAGGCCTAGACTGCGGGTGTGCCTCCGCAGCCCTCCGCCTCCATCCGTGCGGAGAGAGCCCAGGCCGAGCACCGCTGGCCGGCGGCGATCGGGGTCATCGTCATCCTCGTGAGCTACGCGGTGCTGCCGAATCACCTGTTCGGGGTCATCCGCTACGGCGTCGTGGTCGTGTGCCTGGCACTGCTCGTGGCCGTGATCGTGGTCAACCCGCACCGGATGGTGAAGCAGACCGCCTGGTCGCGCCGGCTCGGGCTCGTGCTGGCCCTCGTGATCGGCGCGACGAACCAGCTGCTGCTCGTGCTCCTCATCTCGCTGCTCGTGCAGAACTCGCAGGACGGCCCGACCCTCCTCCTCGCCGCACTCCAGATCTGGGTGACCAACGTGATCGGCTTCGCCCTGCTCTACTGGGAGTTCGATCGGGGCGGCCCGGTCGTGCGCACGCAGCGCTCGCGCGAGCACCTGCCTCCCGCCGACTTCCGCTTTCCCCAGGACGAGGACCACGACGCCTCCCCCGAGGTCGCCGCGCACTCGTCGAAGTCGAGCAACTGGCTGCCGGGCTTCGTCGACTACTTCTACTTCTCGCTCTCGAACTCGATGGCGTTCAGCCCCACCGACACGATGCCCCTCACGCATCGCGCCAAGCTGCTGATGGGCCTTGAGGCCTTCGCCGGGTTCGTGCTGCTCGCTCTGGTGATCGCCCGCGGCGTCAGCCTGCTCGGCTGAGACTGCATATAAGCCCCCGCCTTATATCCGCCCGGATATCAGCCCTGAGCTGATATCCAGAGGGCTCCCGCGGCCAGGATGGCGAGCGACCAGCTCACAAGACTGCCCACCAGGAAGTACTCGGCCTTGGACCCGCCCGGCCCGTCCTGCGAGATCTCGGGGAACCGCACGATCCCCTTGGCGGCGAGGATGCCCGCCACGATCGGCAGGGCCCCGGCGAGCGTGAGCCCGACGATCAGCAGCCGCTCGAGCGGCCCGATGATGCGCCCGCCCCGCAGATCCTCCACCACGAGAGGAGCAGCCTCGCTCTCGGCGACGGGCCGCCGCGACCACCAGCGCGCTGCCGACCGGCGAGCGGGGGCGAGGGGCTCCGGATCGGCCGCGTCCGCGACCACCCGGCCGAGCCTGGCCTCCTCCATGGCCGGCCGGAGCGCCGAGCGCACGACGATGTTCGCGCTCTCGACCAGGAACAGCGCCGACCCGATCCCGAGCACCACGGTCGTCGGTGGCAGCGCGGCCACGGCTCCCGCCGGCGACGCGGCGAGAGCGTCGGCGAGGAAGCCCGAGAGGCCGGACGGCACGGGATCCACGAAGGCCGTGGCGACGAGCGCCACGACGACGGCCACAGCGGGGAGCGCCCGCGCACGGGACACCCGGGACACCCTTGACCGGCGGCCCGCCTCGACGGCCGGCTCGGTGCGGGTGGTGAGCAGCCAGCCCACGCCGAGCAGCAGGGGCACGGCGAGCCACGCCGGAGGCACCCCCAGCCCGGTGGCGGCGAGCACGAGCACCGCGACCCAGACGAGCCCGATCGCCGCGACGGTGACGGGCATCGGCGCCCGCCGGAGCCCGGCCCGGATGATGTCGGCCGCGCCGATGACGACGAGGATGAGCGCACCGATGATCATGACAGCCCCTTCAGCTGCGCCACCGCGGCCAGCAGGTTCATGCCCCCGGACCGCCGGAGGGCCTGCGACACGGCGCCCTGCGAGATCCCCTCGATCTCGGCGAGCTCGCTCTGCACGCGCCCGCTCATGGTGCCGAAGGTGAGGCGGCGCGCGCGCTCGCTCATCGCTCCGACGATGTGGTCGCGAGCGAGGAGGTAGGCGTTCACGGTGCCCTCCAGCGCCTCGTCGCCCGGCCCGGCCCTGAACCAGCCGCGGAGGCTCGGCGTGCGCGAGTCCTCACGGTCGTGGGCCTCGTCGATCGCCTCGCGCGCCCGCCACCAGCCCGAGCCGTCCTGGATCGGTCCGGCGGCGCCCGCACCCACCTCCTTCACCTCGCCGAGACCGAGGCCGAATCGGCAGTCGACCCCTTCGGGAAGGGCGAGCCGAGCCGCGAGAGTCGCCTCGAGGGCGACCCCGACGGACGGATACACGGCCTGGAACTCGTCGCCCACCGTCGCGCGGAAAGGCGAGCCGACGGCGATGAGGTCGTCGACCTCGGCGAACGCGCCCTGGATGCCCGCCTGGACGACCGGGCGGTCGACCAGCGCGCGGGATCCGACGATGTCGACGATCACGGCCACGCTCTGCTCGCTCATGGATATTAGCCTAGCGCTAATAATCGGCGAATATAAGCTGTGGGCTGATATCGATCAGACGCGAGCGGGCGTGAGGTCCTCGACGGCCGCGCGATAGGCCTCGATCGAGCGGGCCTCACCCGGAGCGGTGATGAAGCTCGCGCGGATGATCCGGTTCGTGTCGATCAGGAACGTCGCGCGGTTGGCGAAGCCCTTCTCCTCCAGGAACACCCCGTAGTCCTTCGCGACATCGCCGTGCGGCCAGAAGTCGGCCACGAGAGTGAAGTCGTACCCCTCCTTCTCGGCCCACGCGCGGAGCGTGGCCTTCGAGTCGACGGAGATGCCGATGAGCTCGACGTTCGCATCCTTGAACATCGAGAGGTTCTCCTCGAGGGCGCAGAGCTCGCTCGTGCAGACGCCGGAGAAGGCGAGGGGGAAGAACACGAGGGCCACGGGCTTCTTGCCCTGGAACTGACTCAGGCGGATCCGCTCGCCGTACTGATTGGGGAGATCGAAATCGGGAGCGAGAGTGTCGTTCTCCAAAGCCATGAGGCTTCCTTTCACTGCCGGTCGTCGTTCCGGCAAACGCGTCCTCGATACTAGACCCGGTGCGCCGATACACCAAGCAACCCCGGATCGGCACCGGGCATCGGCACCGGAATAAGTCACTAGGCTGTTCTGTGGCGTTCCGCTCCACTATCCCGGAGCGGGCGTCCGCCACGTAACGATCTGTACACAACAGAAAGAGGTCGCCGGTGACTGTCAACGACCAGGACCCTTACTCGGCCGGACATTCCGATTCGGATCCCGACGAGACCGCTGAGTGGAACGAGTCCCTCGACGCCCTCGTCGAAGCACGTGGCCACGGCCGCGCGCGGGACATCATGCTCAGCCTGCTGAAGCGGTCCAAAGAACTGCACCTCAACGTTCCGATGGTGCCGACGACCGACTACATCAACACCATCGCTCCGGAGAACGAGCCGGAGTTCCCGGGCGACGAGTCGCTCGAGCGCAAGTACCGCGCGTGGATCCGCTGGAACGCGGCCATGACCGTGCACCGGGCGCAGCGGCCCGGCATCGCGGTCGGTGGCCACATCTCGACCTACGCGTCGAGCGCAGCGCTCTACGAGGTCGGCTTCAACCACTTCTTCCGCGGCCAGGACCACCCAGGCGGCGGCGACCAGATCTTCATCCAGGGCCACGCCTCTCCCGGCACCTACGCCCGCGCCTTCCTCGAGGGCCGCCTCGACACGCACCAGCTCGACGGCTTCCGCCAGGAGAAGTCGCACGCCGGCGGGGGCCTCAGCTCCTACCCGCACCCGCGTCTGATGCCGCACTTCTGGCAGTTCCCGACCGTCTCGATGGGCCTCGGCCCGATCAACGCGATCTACCAGGCGCAGCTCAACAAGTACATCACCAACCGCGGCATCAAGGATGCGTCGGACCAGCAGGTCTGGGCCTTCCTCGGCGACGGCGAGATGGACGAGGTCGAGAGCCGCGGCCAGCTCCAGGTGGCGGCCAACGACGGCCTCGACAACCTCAACTTCGTGATCAACTGCAACCTGCAGCGTCTCGACGGCCCGGTGCGCGGCAACGGCAAGATCGTGCAGGAGCTCGAGAGCTTCTTCCGCGGCGCCGGCTGGAACGTCATCAAGGTGGTCTGGGGCCGCGAGTGGGACGACCTGCTCAACCGCGACACCGAGGGCGCTCTGCTGAACCTCATGAACACGGTCCCGGACGGCGACTTCCAGACCTACAAGGCCGAGTCCGGCGCCTACGTGCGCGAGAACTTCTTCGGTCGCGACCCGCGCGCGCTCGAGCTCGTCAAGGACTACACCGACGACCAGATCTGGAACCTCAAGCGCGGTGGCCACGACTACCGCAAGGTCTACGCCGCCTTCAAGGCCGCGAGCGAGCACAAGGGCCAGCCCACCGTCATCCTGGCGCACACCATCAAGGGCTACGGCCTGGGACCTGCCTTCGAGGGCCGCAACGCCACGCACCAGATGAAGAAGATGACGCTGGACAACCTCAAGACGTTCCGCGACCAGATGCACATCCCGGTCACGGATGCGCAGCTCGAGGAGAACCCCTACCTCCCGCCCTACTACCACCCGGGCGAGAACGACGAGGCGATCCAGTACATGCACGAGCGCCGTCGTGCGCTCGGCGGCTACCTGCCCGAGCGCCGCACGAAGCACACGGCGTTCACGATGCCGGACGACTCGAGCTACCAGACCCTGAAGAAGGGCTCCGGCACGCAGGAGATCGCCACCACGATGGCCTTCGTGCGCCTGCTGAAGGACCTGACCCGGGCGAAGGACTTCGGCAACCGCGTCGTCCCGATCATCCCGGACGAGGCGCGCACCTTCGGCATGGACGCCTTCTTCCCGTCGAACAAGATCTACAACCCCAAGGGCCAGACCTACACCTCCGTCGACCGGGAGCTCCTCCTGGCCTACAAGGAGAGCCCGCAGGGCCAGATCATTCACGTCGGCATCAACGAGGCGGGCGCCCTCGCGGCGTTCACCGCGGTGGGCACGAGCTACTCGACCCAGGGCGAGCCGCTCATCCCGATCTACGTGTTCTACTCGATGTTCGGCTTCCAGCGCACGGGCGACGCCCTGTGGGCGGCGGGCGACCAGATGGCGCGCGGCTTCGTGATCGGCGCCACCGCAGGCCGCACCACCCTCACGGGTGAGGGCCTGCAGCACGCCGACGGCCACTCGCTGCTGCTGGCGGCCACGAACCCCGCGGTCGTGACCTACGACCCCGCCTACGGCTACGAGCTCAACCACATCGTGCGCGCCGGTCTCGAGCGGATGTACGGGGGCGAGCACGAGGACCCGAACGTCATGTACTACCTGACGGTCTACAACGAGCCGCACGTGCAGCCGGCCGAGCCCGAGGGCCTCGACGTCGACGGACTCCTCCGCGGCATCTACAAGCTCAAGTCAGGAGGCGACAACGGGCCCAAGGCCCAGATCCTCTCCTCCGGTGTGGCCGTGCCGTGGGCTCTCGAGGCCCAGAAGCTGCTCGCCGACGACTGGGGCGTGTCGGCCGACGTCTGGTCGGTCACGTCGTGGACGGAGCTCCGCCGCGAGGGCCTCAAGGCGGAGGAGCACAACTTCCTCCACCCGAACGACGACAAGCGCGTGCCGTACCTCACGACCAAGCTGCAGGATGCCCGCGGCCCGTTCGTGGCGGTCACCGACTACATGCACGCGGTGTCGGACCAGATCCGTCAGTTCGTTCCCGGTGACTACGCCACGCTCGGCGCCGACGACTTCGGCTTCTCGGACACCCGTCCGGCCGCGCGGCGCTACTTCAAGATCGACGGCCCCTCCGTGGTGGTGCGCGTCCTCGAGCAGCTCGCCGAGCGCGGCGAGGTCGACCGCAACGCCCCGTCCTGGGCCATCGAGAAGTACCGTCTCTACGACGTGACGGCCGGCACCTCCGGCTCGGCGGGCGGCGAGAGCTGATCCGCCACCGATGAGCACACGATCGATCGCGGTCGGGAGCGCCGATGGCTAAAACCAAGGCACAGACCCTGGCCTGGCTCCGCACCATCTCGGGCGAGCTCTCGACCGCGACGATCAAGAAGCTCGACGCCACGCTGCCCTGGTACGGCGACATGCCGCCCGGGCGGCGCTCGGCGGTGGGCCTCGTGGCCCAGGCGGGCATCAAGTCGTTCATCCAGTGGTACGACGACCCCACCACCACGACCTGGATAGCGGCCGACGTGTTCGGCTCCGCACCCCGGGAGCTCCTCCGCTCGGTGAGCCTGCAGCAGACGCTGCAGCTCATCCGGGTGGTCGTGGAGGTCGTCGAGGAGCGGGTCGCGGGCTCCGATCCGTCGCTCCGCGAGGCGATGCTGCTCTACTCGCGCGAGATCGCCTTCGCGGCAGCGGATGTCTACGCGAGGGCCGCCGAGGCCCGTGGGCTCTGGGACGCACGGCTCGAGGCCCTCGTGGTCGACTCCATCCTCTCGGGCGAGTACGACGACGAGCTGCCGAGCCGGATCGCGGCGCTCGGCTGGCACGGCCACGGCGAGGTGAGCGTGCTCGTCGGAACGACTCCGCGCCAGCTCGACGTCGATCAGCTGCGCCGCACGGCCCGGCACCTCAACGCCGACCTCCTGATCGGCGTGCAGGGCGGGCGGCTCGTGCTCGTGATCGGGCGCGCGTATCCCGCCGACGGCGCTCCGCTCGACGCGGGAGGGCCGGAGGACGACGATCTGCCCGCGAACGCCGCGGGCCCCGACGAGGTGCTCTCGTTCCTCGACATCGCCACCCAGCTCGAGCCCGGCTTCGGCCCGGGCTACCTCGTGCTCGGCCACGAGGTGCCGAGCCTCGTGGATGCCTCTCGCAGCGCCAAGGCGGCCCTCGCCGGCTTCGCGGTGGCGAAGGCCTGGCGGAACGCGCCGCGGCCCATGCTCGCCGACGACCTGCTGCCCGAGCGCGCCCTCGCGGGCGACCCGCTCGCCCGCTCGACCCTCGTCAACCGCGTCTACCGACCGCTGCAGGACCAGTCGCCCGAGCTCATGACCACCCTCTGGTGCTACCTCGACAACGGCCGCTCGCTCGAGGCCACCGCACGCGAGCTCTTCGTGCACCCGAACACCGTCCGCTACCGCCTGAAGCGCGTCACGCAGGTGATCGGCTGGGACGCCACGGGCGCCCGCGAGGCCCTCATCCTGCAGTCGGCGCTCATCCTCGGTTCGATGAACGACCACGACTCCCCCACGCCGCGTCGGTGACGCCCTGCGTGTATGCCTTTCCGACAATGTCTTTCGTGATCTGCTGTATGCGATCGACACAAGCAATCACCGAACCTTTGGGAGACTGAACTGATGATCGTCGTCGTATGCCCGGGCCAGGGCTCGCAGACCCCCGGCTTCTTGGAACCCTGGATCGCCGAGCCGTCCTTCCGCGACACCCTCGAAGAACTGGGCGACGCCGCCGGGGTCGACCTCGTGCAGCACGGCACCGTGAGCGACGCCGACACGATCCGCGACACCGCGGTGGCCCAGCCGCTCATCGTGGCCACCGGCATCCTGACCCTCGACGCGCTGTTCGACGGTCTCTCCAACACCGCCGGTCGGCGCGCGCGGGTGGGCGGCATCGCCGGACACTCGGTGGGCGAGATCACCGCAGCCGCCGGCGCCGGCATCCTCACCAAGGGTGACGCCATGCGCATCGTCGGCGAGCGAGGCCGTGCCATGGCCGATGCGGCGGCCGTGACCACCACCGGCATGAGCGCGGTGGTGGGAGGCGACCAGGCCGAGCTGCTGGCCCTCTTCGACGAGGTCGGCGTTCTTCCCGCCAACTACAACGGCGGCGGCCAGATCGTGGTGGCCGGTGCCCCCGACGCCCTCGCCCGTCTCGCCGAGAGCGTGCCGCGCGGCGTGCGCGTCGTGCCCCTGCAGGTGGCCGGCGCCTTCCACACCCACTTCATGGCCCCTGCCGTCGACCGGCTCGCGGCCGTCGCCGCCTCGGTGCACCCCGCCGACCCGACACTGCCGATCTGGACCAACAACGACGGATCGCGCGTCGACTCGGGAGCCCGATTCGTCGAGCTGCTCGTGGGCCAGGTCTCCTCCCCCGTGCGCTGGGACCTCGACATGGAGGCCTTCGCGGCCGCCGGGGTCACCGGACTCATCGAGGTCGCCCCCGCCGGCGCCCTCACCGGCCTCGCCAAGCGCGGCCTCAAGGGCGTGCCGGCCGTCGCCGTCAAGACCCCCGACGACCTCGCGGCCGCCTTCGACCTCCTCGACCAGGCCGCCTGAGCGACCGCCATCTCACCCGACACACGGAAGGCCTCGCGGTAACCCCCATGACGCAGCCCACCCTCACGCAGAGCTCCGGCCCCCAGTTCACCCGCATCCACGCCATCGGCGCTGCCCGCGGCGACCTCTCGGTCGTCAACGACGACCTGGTCGGCCCGATCGACTCCTCCGACGAGTGGATCCGCCAGCGCACCGGCATCGCCGAGCGCAAGCGCGCCTCGCACGACGTCTTCGCCGTCGACCTCGCCGAGGCCGCCGCGAAGGAGGCCATCGAGGGAGCCGGCATCCTGCCGTCGCAGATCGGCGCCATCCTCGTCTCCACCATCAGCAACCCGGTCATCACGCCCTCGCTCGCCACGCACGTGGCCGAGCGGATCGGCGCACCGCACGCCGCCGCCTACGACATCAGTGCGGCCTGCGCCGGGTACGCCTACGGCATCGGCCAGGCCGACTCGCTCATCAGGGCCGGTCTCGCCGAGTACGTGCTCGTGATCGGCGCCGAGAAGCTCTCGGAGTACGTCGACCCGACCGACCGGTCGATCTCGTTCCTCCTCGGTGACGGGGCGGGAGCCGCGGTCGTGGGCCCGAGCGACAGCGTCGGCATCGGCCCCACCATCTGGGGCTCGGATGCGACCAAGCGCGACGAGATCTTCATGACCGGCACGAGCATCGCGTTCCGCGACCAGGAGACCGAGTGGCCGACCCTCCGCCAGAACGGCCAGGCCGTGTTCCGCTGGGCCGTGTGGGAGATGGTCAAGGTCGCCAAGCAGGCCCTCGAGGCCGCCGGGGTGACCGTCGACGACCTGGCCGCCTTCATCCCGCACCAGGCCAACATGCGCATCATCGACGAGTTCGCCAAGCAGCTGAAGCTCCCGGAGTCCGTCGCCATCGGTCGCGACATCGAGACCACCGGAAACACCTCGGCCGCGTCGATCCCGCTCGCCACGCACAGGCTGCTGGCGGAGAACCCGTCGCTGTCCGGCGGTCTCGCGCTGCAGATCGGCTTCGGCGCCGGTCTCGTGTTCGGCGCGCAGGTCGTCGTCCTGCCCTGAATCCACTGACTACACTGAATCTCGGTCAAACCACACCTCAAGGAGAAGAACAATGGCACTGTCCAACGAAGAAGTACTGGCCGGGCTGGCCGAGCTCATCAACGACGAGACCGGCATCGCGACCGACACTGTCGAGCTGGACAAGTCCTTCACCGACGACCTCGACATCGACTCGATCTCGATGATGACCATCGTCGTGAACGCCGAGGAGAAGTTCGACGTGAAGATCCCCGACGAAGAGGTCAAGAACCTCAAGACGGTCGGCGACGCCGTCACCTTCATCGTCGCCGCCCAGGGCTGACACCGCCCCACCTGCGCCTGGTCGGCAGGATCACGTTCTTCAGATCCGATCCTGCCGACCTCCCGCGCCCTGCAGCACCCGCCGTTCCCGGCACCCTGGACTGACCACCCACAGAAAGTTTCACCATGAGCACGAAGAAGATCGTCGTCACCGGCATCGGCACGACCTCCCCCCTCGGCGGCACCGCCCCCGAGAGCTGGAAGAACCTGCTCGCAGGCGAGTCCGGCGCCAGCACGCTCACCCAGGACTGGGTCGCGGAGCGCGAGCTGCCGGTCACCTTCGCCGCTCAGGCCCGCGTGCCCGCCTCGGAGTCGCTCGAGCGCATCGAGACCAAGCGCCTCGACCCCGGCAGCCAGTTCGCGCTCATCGCCGCCCGTGAGGCGTGGGAAGACGCAGGCTCCCCCGACGTCGTGCCCGAGCGCTTCGGCGTCGACTGGGCCACCGGCATCGGCGGGGTCTGGACCCTGCTCGACGCCTGGGACACCCTGCGCGAGAAAGGCCCCCGCCGGGTGCTGCCCATGACCGTGCCCATGCTCATGCCCAACGGCCCCGCCGCCGCCATCGAGATGTCGCTCGGCGCGCGCGCCGGCGCCCGCACCGTGGTCTCGGCCTGCGCCTCCAGCACCGAGTCGATCGTGAACGCCTGGGAGCACCTTCAGGCCGGCTACGCCGACATCATCATCGCGGGAGGCTCCGAGGCCGCCATCCACCCGCTGCCGATCGCCGCCTTCGCCTCGATGCAGGCGCTCTCCAAGCGCAACGACGACCCGGCCACGGCATCCCGCCCCTACGACCTCACGCGCGACGGCTTCGTGCTCGGCGAGGGCGCAGCCGCCCTCGTGCTCGAGACCGAGGAGCACGCCCTCGCCCGAGGCGCCAAGATCTACGCCGAGCTGCTCGGCGGTGCCGTCACGAGCGACGCGTACCACATCACCGCTCCGGACCCCGAGGGCTCGGCCGCCGCCCGCGCCATGCTCGCGGCCGTCGCGACCGCCGGATACTCGCTCGACGACGTGGCACACATCAACGCCCACGCCACCTCGACGCCCGTGGGTGACATCGCCGAGTACAAGGCCCTCCTGCAGGTCTTCGGCGACCGCCTGCACGAGATCCCCGTCTCCGCGACGAAGGCCTCCACGGGCCACCTCCTCGGCGGCGCCGGTGCCATCGAGGCCATCTTCACGGTGCTCGCCCTGCACGAGCGCACCGCTCCCCCCACCATCAACCTCTCGGAGCAGGACCCCGAGATCCCCCTCGACGTCGTCCGCGAGCCGCGGCAGCTCCCCGAGGGTGAACTCGTCGCGATCAGCAACTCGTTCGGCTTCGGCGGCCACAACGCGGTCGTCGCTTTCAAGACGGCCTGACCCCGACGACCCGTCACTTCGTCCCCCTCCGAAGCACTTACGAGGGGACGAACTGACGGGTCGTGCCCGTTTCGGGTGCTCTAGCCCACTCCGCGGTGGAGGTAGACGACCGGGCTCATGTCGCTGGCGTAGCGGAAGGGCTCGAGCTCGTCGTCCCAGGCCTGGCCGAGGGCGAGTCGGAGCTCGCGGTGCAGTTCGAGAGCGTTGGTGCCGGCGAGCTCCATGGCGTTCCGGATGCGATCCTCGGCGATGACGGTGTTGCCGGAGGAGTCGACCTGGGCGTAGTGGATGCCGAGGTCGGGCGTGTGCATCCAGCGCCCGCCGTCGTAGCCCTCGCTCGGATCCTCGGTGACCTCGTAGCGGAGGTGCTCCCAGCCGCGGAGGGCGGAGGCGATGGCGGCACCGGTTCCGGGCGCGCCCTCCCAGAAGAAGTCGGCGCGCTGCGAACCGCGCAGCACGGGCTGCTCGATCCAGTCGAAGTTCACTGCACGACCGATAGCGCGACCTGCGGCCCACTCGACGTGGGGGCAGAGCGCGCGAGGAGCGGAGTGGACATAGACCACCCCGCGTGCAACGGTTGCCGCCATTTTCATCTCCATTCGTGAGGTACGTCTTCCCCAACGACCTGTGAACGGGATGGAACGGGCTGTGCAGTTGTGCTCACATCTTGCCAGAGCGGATCCGCGAATCACAACCGTGTCATCCCGCCGCGCCGGAACTCTCAGACATATACTCAGTGAATATTTCGTGGAGAGGCGGAGGGGATGTCGGTGCGCTCGGGGATCCTCGCCGTGCTCGGCGAGTCGGAGCTCTACGGACTCCAGCTGCACACCGAGCTCGAGGCGCGCACCGACCGCGTGGGTGGCATCAACGTGGGCCAGATCTACTCGACCCTCGAGCGCCTCGGCACGGCCGGCCTCGTGACGGTCACGGGCAGCACCGACGACGGACTCCCCCTCTACGGCCTCACCACCGAGGGCCGTCGCGCAGCGGATGCCTGGCTCGACGACCCGGCGCTCGGCGGCGTCTCGGCGTGGGGCGACATGGTGTTCAAGGTGCTGCTGGCGGCGAGTCTCCGGGGCGCCGACGCCGGCCCCCTGCTCGAGGGCTACCGGGCCGCGTGGCAGGCTCTGCCGGAACCTGGTGACCACACCCCCCTTGCCGAGGCAGCCGGGCTGGCGAGGGTGCACCTGGCGCGGGCCGCCCTCACCTGGCTCGACGATCTCGAGCGGATGCCCGGGGGCCTCGCGGGGCTGCGGCGGCCGCTACGGGACGAGCGCCCCCGCCGGGGTAGACGCCCGGCGGCGCCGGAGCAGCGAGACCGGTAGCAGCCGGGCGATCGTGCGGTCGCGCGGGGTGGCCTCGGCCTCGAGCGCGGCGAGCACCTCGCGGAGGTCGTCGGCGAGCCCGGTGCGGGTCTCGTCGTCGGCCGATCCGGGCCGTGCGTACTGCTCCCACTCCACGCCGCGCCGGAGGCGCTCGAGCGGATCCACCGGCACCAGGTGGTCGCCGGCGAGACGGGCCGCGAGGTCCACGAGGGTGTCCCCCGCCGACCGCTGCACCCGCAGGTCGTCCAGGGTGTCCTCGAGCTCGATCCAGGCGAGGGTCGCGGGCAGCCCGGTCGACCCGAGCTCGCGGAGCCTGCGGGCACGCCGAGCCCGTCGCAGCAGCAGGGGTGCCAGAACGATCAGCGCCACGCCGCCGAGCACGGCGAGGAAGGTGCCCCAGCCCCGCACCTGGGCGAGCACGGCCTGCTCCGCCGTGGTGGCGGCAGGAGCAGCCTGCTCGCTGTCGGGGCGGTCGGCGGGGTCGGTGGTCTCCGTCTCGGGGGTCTCGGCCGCGGCATCCGGGTTGCCCGCGTCCGACTGCGCGTAGTCGGGCAGGCTGTAGTCCGGAGGCGTGAAGTCGAGCCCCGGTGTCGGCTCGAAGGGCAGCCAGCCCACTCCCTCGAAGTAGAGCTCGGGCCAGGAGTGCAGCTGGTCGGTGTAGACCTCGTAGAGAGCGCGGCCGCCCTCGGAGGTGCGGTCGGCGCTCTGGCCGGGCGCGTAGCCGATCGCGATCCGGGACGGGATGCCGAGGGTGCGCGCCATGACCGCCATCGACGCCGCGTAGTGCACGCAGTAGCCCTCCTTCGCGGCGAGGAAGGCCGGGATCATCTGGGTGTTGCCGCCCTCGTAGGCCGTGGCATCCGGAGCGGTGAGCGTGTACGAGAACTCGTCGGAGCGGAAGTACTCCTGCAGTGCGACCGCCTGGTCGTAGTTGGTGGCGGCCCCCGCCGTGACGGCGGCGGCGGTCTGCGCCACGATCGGGTCGAGGCCCGTGGGCACCTCGAGGAACCGGTCGAACCCGTCCGGCACGATCCCGCCGGCGTCGGCGAGCTGCTGGGCGGTGGGCTGGATGTCGAGGCCCGTGACCTGGTAGTTGAGGCCCTGGGTGTCTCCGCGGAGCTCCGTCACCGTGAAGCTGCCGGGCGACAGCATCCACGTGCCGAGGAGCTCGTCGACCTGCTGGGTGGGGTACGGCAGCGGCAGCCAGTCGCTCCGGAGGCCCGCGATCGAGACCGTGGTGGCCTGCGTGGTGACCGGCACGTCCGGGGCGAGACCCTGGGGCGTGCCGAACGGCCCACCCCGGTACCGATCGGCCTGGTAGGGGCGCTCGGGCTCCCAGGTGTCCGTGGAGAAGTCGGTGAGGTTGACCATCTTGAGGTAGAGGCCGTCCTCGGAATCCGTGGAGTAGGTGAGCGAGAGCACGGGGTCGCTCCGGCGGAGGTCGCGGCCCAGCTGGATGGTCGGGTCGACGCCACTGGAGTAGACCGACGGGAAGCGGCTGGACGAGCCGTCGTCGGCGAGCGACTCCGCGGTCAGCCCGGGGACGACGGTCGGGAGCGCGATCATGGCGGCGAGGGCGCCGGCGCCGACCGCGACCGCCAGCCCCGGGTTGCGCCCGCCGCGCCCGGGCCTCGGGGCGCGGCCGATCCGGGAGCTGCACCAGATCACGAGGAGGAAGGCCGCCGCGGTCAGCACGTAGAGGAGCAGGTCGGGAGGGCCTTCGCTGATGATCGGGGTGACGGCGAGCAGGGCGAGCGGGCCCACCCCGGCGAGCACCGGCGTGCGGAGCCCGCTCGCGAGCTCGTCGGAGATGATCGCGATGAGTCCGACGGCCATGACGAGCAGCTGCGTGATCGGCCCCTCCGCGATCGCCGGCGACTCCTGCTCGGCGATCGAGAAGCGCGCATCCGCGAGGTCGGCCGCGATGTCCCGGAGCGTGTCGAAGGTCGGCGCCACGAACCACAGCGTGTCGGCCGCGTACAGCAGGATGACCAGCGCGCCCCAGACGATGGCGGAGACCGCGACGACCGTGATCTCGGGTGCTCCCCTGTCTCGCAGCAGGGCGGAGACGCCGAGCACCGCCGCGATCATGGCCATGGCGGCGAACCACCAGGTGACCCCCTGCAGCAGCGGTGCGAGCCCGCCGAGGGCGATGCCGAGGCAGAGGGCGATTGCGAGTGTGCTGAGCCACGCTCCGCGGCGCTCGGCGGCCCGTGCGCCGAAGCGCGCCGCCATGCCCGGACGGTCTGCCGCGCTCATCCGGGCCCCCTCGCGTCGCCGAGCGCCTTCCAGAGGGCCGTGAGGCGCTCGTAGGGACCGGCCTCGACCACCGTCCAGCCGGATCCGCGGAGTTCTGCGGCGACCGCGGGGTCGCGCTGCTCGCCCACCACGAAGGCGACGGCGTGCGACGACATCGCGGCGAGGTCGCGGATGCGAGCGGCGGCACCCGACGCACCGGAGACCACCGCGAACACCGGCGGGGCGTCGGGCGACGTGAGAGCGGCCTCCTCGACCGCGATCCTGAAGGCGAGGGGATCCTCGGCGGTGCCGGGTCGTGCCCAGGCGAGATCCTGCACGACACGCTGCGCGCCGAAGGGCGCCGTCTGCACCTCGGCGACGTCGGGTGCGCCGGCGGCCGCCCCCGTGCGGGCCGCGGCTCCGATCATCCGCACGCCGAAGCCCTCGTTCATGAGGTGCAGGGCGATCGACGCGGCGGTGCTCACCGCCCACTCGAACGAGTCGTCGATGAGGGCGTGGCGAGCCCGGCGCCTGGTTCCCGCAGTGCCCCCGGCGCCACCGGTGCCCGCGGTGCCCGGTGCGGCGAACGAGGCCGGATCGAGCACGATCACGGCGTCCTGGTCGTTGCGCTGGTCGTCCTGCCGCACCATGAGCTCGCCGTGCTTCGCCGTGGCGGGCCAGTGCACTCGGCGCATCGAGTCGCCCGGCAGGTACTTGCGGGCGATGACATCCTGCTCCCCCGCGCCGACGAGGCGGCGGGAGACCTGCTCGGCGCCGTCGCCGGAGGACAGTCGCAGGTCGATCCTGGCGAGCTCGTAGACGGTGGGCGTGACGAGCACGACATCGCTGCCGCCGAGCTCGACCTTGCGCACGGCGCAGCCGAACGGATCGGCGAGCGTCACCTCGAACGGGCCGATGCGGTGCGCACCGCGCACCCGGGTGTCGAGGTCGTAGCGGAGCACCTGCAGGCCCGGCTCGTCGAGCGTGGCGGAGGCGTAGCCGGGCAGCACCGGAAGGGGGGCCGGGCGGGAGGAGCGCAGCGGCGCAGCCGCGTGCTCGGTCCAGACGCCCGCGGGGGTGCTCACGCGGCCCCAGTTCTGCAGGTAGAGGGCCACGACGATCCGCTGGTCGACCACGCCCGACTCGGGGTCGAAACGTCGGCGCACGGTCACCGCGAGGCGGCGGAGCGCGACCCAGGCGAGGGAGAACACCGGCACGGCGATGAGGAAGCACGCGAGGTACGCGAGCTCCTGGCGCCGCAGCACCTGGGTGAGCACGAAGACGACCACGGCGGCGGCCACGAGACCCCAGCCCCTGGGGGTGAGGCGCGCCCAGCCCTGTCGATGCGGGCGGGCGGTCATGCCGAGCGGGAGCGGGTGAGCGGCACGGGCGTGGCGGCGATGATGCCCCGCAGCGCCTCGGCGATCGCCTGCGTGCCGCCACCGCGCGCGTCGCCGGCCGCGCGACGGGTGGCGACGATCCGGTGGGCGAGCACGGGCACGACGAGCTGGTTGACGTCGTCGGGCACCACGAACTCACGGCCGTTGAGGGCGGCGAGCACCTTGGCGGCGCGCACGAGGTGCAGGGTTCCGCGGGGGCTCGCCCCGAGGCGGAACTCGGGGTGCGTGCGGGTGGCCTGCACGAGCGACACGACGTACGACTCCACGGCGCGGCTGACGTAGATGGCGCGGGCCGTGGCGATGAGCTCGGCGAGCCGGGTCTTGTCGATCACGGCGGTGAGGCGGTCGAGCGGGCTCTGGGTCTCGCGGTGGTGCAGCATCGAGAGCTCCGCCGCGGCATCCGGATAGCCCATCGAGAGCCGAGCCATGAAGCGGTCGCGCTGGGCCTCGGGAAGGGCGTAGGTGCCCTCCATCTCGATCGGGTTCTGGGTGGCCACGACGATGAAGGGCGGTTCGAGCGGATGCGTCGTTCCGTCGACCGAGACCTGCCCCTCCTCCATGCACTCGAGCAGGGCTGACTGGGTCTTGGGCGAGGCGCGGTTGATCTCGTCGGCGATCACGATGTTGGCGAAGACCGCGCCGCGCTTGAACTCGAAGGCGTGGTCGCTCTGGTTGTAGATCGAGACACCGGTGACGTCGGAGGGCAGCAGGTCGGGCGTGAATTGGATGCGGCTCACCGTGCAGCCGACGCTCGTGGCGAGAGCCTTGGCGAGGGTGGTCTTGCCGACGCCCGGCACGTCCTCCACGAGGAGGTGGCCCTCGGCGATGAGCACGATGAGGGCGAGGGTCGCCGCCTCGGTCTTGCCGTCGATGACGCTCTCGAGGTTCGCCAGGATGGCGCCGGTGTGCTCGCCGAACTCCTCCAGGGTGAGCGGGGCGGCGCGCTCCGAGGGGCTCGGCTGCCCGTGCTGGCCGGTGCGCTCCGGCGCGGGGGCGTGGGCTTGTTCGGGGGTCATGGGCGGCGCTCCCAACGTGCGGCGAGGAGGAACAGGGTTCCGATGAGGGCGGCGAGGCCCACGGCGATGAGCCAGGGCGACACCTGGGTCACGATGACCAGGATCAGGTAGTCGGGTGTGATTTCGCTGGATCCGGAGCGGTCGAAACCGAGCACGAGGCTGTTGATGCCCGCGATGCCGGTGGCCAGGAGCAGCGCGCCCAGGATCCAGATGGCCACGACGAACCGGTCGACGAGCGGGCGCGGGCGCCTCGTCGCCGCCGAGCCGTCGAGCGTCGGCGGGGAGGAGGGTGCCGCACCGGGTTCGAGGCCGAGCCGCTGCAGGCCCCCGCCGTCGTCCGTCTCGGTGAATCCCGGCTGGAAGGCCGCGTCGAAGCGCGAGTCGAAGCCCTCCTGCGTGCTGTCGTCCCGGTTGCGCATCGTGCTCCTACCGCCTCGCGATGAGTCTCCAGCCTATTCGGAGCCCGGCCCCGCAGCGACTGCCCGGCCTCCCGCGGCGCACACTCCCGGCCCTGTGTCAGGCTGGGCGGATGAGTGCGTCCGCCGACCCCCGCCGCTACGACCTGCAGCAGCTCCGAGCCCGGGTGCTTACTGAGCGCGGCGGTGAGGTCGATGACAGCATCCCCCAGCTCGCGGCGGCCGATCCGGAGCTCTGCGGCATCGCCATCACGCTTCCCGACGGCACGGTCCGGGCCTCCGACGAGGCCGACTCGCTCGTGAGCATCCAGTCGGCGGTGAAGCCGTTCCTGTTCGCGCTCGCCCTCGAGGACACGGGAGGCGACGCCTTCGACCTCGTCGGCATCGAGCCGACGGGCGAGGCCTTCGACGCCCTCAAGCTCGAGACCGGCACCGGCCGGCCGCCGAACCCCATGGTGAACGCGGGCGCGCTGCTCACCGCCGCGCTCGTCGACGGCGGGGATGCCGACGGCCGCAGCCGGCGCATCCTGCAGGGCCTGTCGGCGTTCGCCGCGCGGCGCCTCGAGGTCGACGACAACGTGGCCCGCAGCGAGCACGCTTTCGGCGACCGCAACCACGCCCTCGCCCACCTCATGCGCTCGGAGGGAACGCTCGACGTGAGCGCCGATGACGCCGTGGAGGTCTACGCCCATGCCTGCGCCGTGCTCGTCGACGCTGTGGCGCTCTCCGTGATGGGCGCGACGCTCGCGTTCGGCGGGGTGAACCCCGTCTCGGGTGAGCGGGTGGTCTCGGCCCGGGTCGCGCGCGACGTCGTCTCGGTGATGGCCACGTGCGGTGTCTACGACGGCTCGGGGCGATGGATGCGTGCCGTCGGCGTGCCGGCGAAGTCGAGCGTCTCCGGGGCGATCGTGCTGTCGGCTCCCGGGCGCCTCGGTGCGGCTGTCGTCAGTCCCCCGCTCGACGGCCAGGGCACGAGCGTGCGCGGCCGTGCGGCGTGCGAGCTGCTGAGCTCGGCCCTCGGGCTGCACGCCTTCGGCGCGGAGTAGCCGGGTCAGCTCTTCCAGCCGGGTCAGCTCTTCGGCGCCCGCAGGATCGACTCCATCTTCTTGCCGCGGCCCACCTCGTCGACGAGCTTGTCCATGTAGCGGATCTTCTGCATCAGCGGGTCGTCGATCTCCTCCACCCGGATCCCGCAGATGAGCCCCGTGATGAGGGTCGCGTGCGGGTTCATCGCCGGAGCGTCGGCGAAGAACGCCTCGAGTGTCACCTCGTCGTCGAGAGTCGCCTGGAGCCCCGCCTCGTCGTAGCCCGTCAGCCACCGGATGACCTCGTCGACCTCGGCGCGGGACCGGCCCTTGCGCTCGGCCTTCGCGACGTAGTGGGGGTGGATGGCCGCGAACGGCGTTCCGAAGATGCGGTGCCCGGCCATGAGCGTCCTCCCCCTGCCTCGAGTCGTAGGGCGGACGGGACTTGAACCCGTGACCGACGGATTATGAGTCCGCTGCTCT
>NZ_JAHFUY010000064.1 GCF_023264895.1 Herbiconiux sp.
CGCGCATCCTGGTGGTGGCCGCGGGCGTCGTGCTCGGCTTCCCGTTCCTCACGTCGTTCGCGCTGCAGACCTCGCCGGCCTCGCACGGGGCCGTCGTGATCGGGCTGCTGCCCGCCGCCACGGCCGCCGTGGCCGTGCTGCGCGGTCGCGAGCGGCCGAGCCGGCTGTTCTGGGTGGCCTCGCTCGCGGGAGCTGCCGCGGTGGTCGTGTTCACCGTGCTCTCGGGAGGCGGCTTCGGCGGCCTGCACCTCTCGGACCTGCTGCTGCTCGGTGCCGTGGTCGCCGCCGCCACGGGCTACGCCGAGGGCGGCCTGCTGGCACGCGAGATCGGCTCCTGGCAGGTCATCTGCTGGGCGCTCGTGGCGGCCGCGCCCGTCATGATCGTGCTGAGCGGCGTCTCGCTCGTCACGCATCCGCTCGACGTGGCGGCGGTCTCGCCCGCCGCGTGGCTCTCGTTCGCCTACGTGGCGGCGATCAGCATGTTCCTCGGGTTCTTCGCCTGGTACCGCGGCCTCGCCATCGGCCCCATAGCGACCGTCAGCCAGATGCAGCTCCTCCAGCCCGTGCTCACCCTGGCCTGGGCGGCCCTCCTCCTGGCGGAGCCCCTCACCCCCCTCACCCTCCTGGGCGCCCTCGCAGTCATAGCCTGCGCGGCCCTCGCCGTGAGAGCCCGGGTGGCCCGCCGGGCTTAAGCTCTCGAGACCTTCACCATGTCGTCGCGGGGGACGACCTTCACGCGCACGCGGGGGTGTGGGTCGGAGGCGCCGAGGGCGAGCTCGTGCTCGTCGAGCTTGTGCCAGCCCTCGATGTCGGTGTACTCCACGCCACGCGACTCGAGGAGCTCGGGCACGGCCGACTCCTCGGGCGCGGCGGGCGCCCACCAGTTGGCCTGGTCGTTGATGACGTGCGAGACGGTCTCCATGGCATCCGACTTGGTGTGGCCGATGAGGCCGACGGGCCCGCGCTTGATCCAGCCGGTGGCGTAGACGCCGGGGATGACGTCGTTGTGGTCGTCGAGCACCTGGCCCTCGTGGTTAGGGATGACGCCGTGCTGCTCGTCGAACGGGATGCCGTCCAGCGGCGAGCCGAAATAGCCCACCGCACGGTAGATGGCCTGGATCGGGATCTCGCGGATCTCGCCCGTGCCCCGCACGCTGCCGGCGCCGTCGGGCTCGGTGCGCTCGAAGCGGATGGCGGCGACCCGGCCGTCCTCATCGCCGACGACCTCGAGCGGCTTGGCCCAGAAGTGCAGGTGCAGCCGGCGCGAGGCCTGCCCCACCGGGCGCTCGCGCCACTGGTTCAGCACCTTGTTGATCACGAAGACCTGCTTGTTCGAGGCGATCGCGGCCTTCGAGGCCTCGTCGAGCTCGAAGTCCTCGTCGTGCACGATCATGTCGACGTCGTTCATCTCGCCGAGCTCGCGGAGCTCCAGCGGCGTGAACTTCACCTGCGCGGGGCCGCGGCGACCGAACACGTGCACATCGGTGACCGGGGAGGCCTTGAGCCCCTCGTAGACGTTCGAGGGGATCTCGGTGGGCAGCAGGTCGTCGGCGTGCTTGGCGAGGATGCGCGAGATGTCGAGCGCCACGTTGCCGTTGCCGATCACGGCCACCGACCGGGCTTCGAGCGGCCAGGTGCGCGGCACATCCGGATGCCCGTCGAACCAGCTCACGAAGTCGGCGGCGCCGTAGGAGCCCTCGAGGTCGATGCCGGGGATCTCGAGCGAGGCGTCGCGGATGGCGCCGGTGGAGAAGATGACGGCGTTGTAGTGCTTCTTGAGGTCGTCGAGCGTGATGTCGACGCCGTAGCGCACGTTGCCGAAGAAGCGGATGACGCCCGAGTCGAGCACCTCGCGGAGGGCCGTGATGATGCCCTTGATGCGCGGGTGGTCGGGCGCGACGCCGTAGCGCACGAGCCCGTAGGGGGCGGGGAGCTGCTCGAACAGGTCGATCGAGACGTCGAACTTGCGCTCGGCCTTCACGAGGAGGTCTGCGGCGTAGATGCCGGCGGGGCCGGCTCCGACGATGGCCAAACGGAGCTTGGTCACGGGTGGGGATCCTTTGTTCAGTTGGTGCGTTCCACCACGGTCTCGGCGAAACGGGTGAGGGTCTTCTTGACGGTTCCTTCGGGCAGCGGCGCCAGCGCGGCGATGGCCTCGTGCGCGTAGCGGCGGGCCTCGCTCACGGTCTCGGCGGTGACGGCGTGCTCGCGGAGCAGCCGGATCACGTCGGCAGACTCGTCGGCGCCCGCGGCGGAGAGCGCCTCGGGGGTGAGCCGGGCGAGCAGGGCGGCGGCGTCGGCATCGGTCGCGGCGGCCCGGCGCAAAAGCAGCACGGGCAGGGTGGCGACGCCGGCGCGGATGTCGGTGCCCGGGGTCTTGCCGGAGTCCTCGTCACTGGATGCGATGTCGATCACGTCGTCGACGAGCTGGAACGCGATGCCCACCTTCTCGCCGAACTCGCGCACGGGCTGCTCGAACGAGGGGTCGGCCCCGCCGAAGATCACGCCGAGCTGGGCCGAGGCCGCGATGAGCGATCCGGTCTTGTCGGCGAGCACCGCGAGGTAGTGCTCCACGGGATCCTCGTCGTCGGCCGGCCCGATCGTCTCCTTGAGCTGGCCGAGGCACAGCCGCTCGAAGGTGTCGGCCTGCAGCCGGATGGCCCGTTCGCCGAGAATGGCGAGCAGGGCGCTGGCCCGGGCGAACAGCAGGTCGCCGGTGAGGATGGCCACGGAGTTGCCCCACACCATCTGAGCGCTCGGCACCCCGCGGCGCTGGTCGGCGACATCCATCACGTCGTCGTGGTAGAGCGAGGCGAGGTGGGTGAGCTCGATGGAGGTGGCGGCGGCGATGACGTCGTCGTTCACGCCCTCGCCGAGCTGGGCCGTGAGGAACGCGAGCACCGGGCGCACGCGCTTGCCGCCGGCCTCGAGGAGGTAGCGGGCGACCACGTCGACGAGTCCGCCGGAGAACTTCGTCTCGTCGCCGAGGCGCGCCTCGAGGGTCTGGATGCTGTCCTCGATCAGGCGGGCGGTGCGCCTGTCCTCGCCCGTGGAGAAGAGGCGGTCGGCGAGCGAGAGCGCGTTGGAGCGGCGCAGACTGGGAGTCACGTCTCTAGCCTACTTTTCCGGGGATTCGGGCTTGACGCCCTTGTGCAGCGCCACGATGCCGGCGCTGAGGTCGCGGTAGCGCACCGAGCGGAAGCCCGTCTCGCGGAGCCAGCCCGCGAGGGTCTTCTGGTCGGGCCACGAGGCGATCGACTCGAAGAGGTAGTCGTAGGCCGCATCGTTGGAGGAGACGGCCTTCGCGAGCGCCGGCATGACGCGGCGCAGGTACCAGAAGTAGGGCTGACGGAGCGGCTTGATGGGCCGCGAGAACTCGCAGATCACGATGCGGCCGCCGGGCTTGGTGACCCGGTACAGCTCGGCGAGCGCGACCTTGGGGTCGGCGATGTTGCGGAGGCCGAACGAGATGGTGACGGCGTCGAACTCGGCGTCGGCGAACGGCAGGTCCATGCCGTCGGCCACGACGAACTCGATGTTCGGCACGGCGGCCTGGCGGCGACGGCCGACGTCGATCATGCCGGGCGAGAAGTCGGCGGCCACGACGTGGGCACCGCTCCTGGCGAGCGACGCGCTCGAGGTGCCGGTTCCGGCGGCCAGGTCGAGCACCTTCTCGCCGGGGCGCGGGCCGACGGCGCGCGTGGTGGCGACCCGCCAGAGCACGGCGTTCCCCACCGACAGCACGTCGTTGGTGCGGTCGTAGTTCGCCGCGACCTGATCGAACATCGCGGAGACCTGCTCGGGTCGCTTGGTGAGGTCTGCCTTAGTCACCGTCACAGTTTACGTTCAGTTCGCTGACAGTGGAGTCGGAGCCGTTCCCGGGCCGCCTGTGAGCGCGAAGTGCGGGCGTAAGCTGAAACCGTGAGCGCAACTGCACGTCCCGTTCCCGTCCTGCGGGTCGAGACCACGCCGGTCGACGAGCTGAAGCTCCTCCTTCCCCTGATCGACCCGGCACGGCCCCTCATCTGGATGCGCAAGGGCCAGGGCATCGCCGGCGTCGGCGAGGCGCTGCGGCTCGAGTTCAGCGGCCCCGACCGCATGCTCGACGCGTGCGCGGCCTGGAAGGACGTGGCCGAGAAGGCCGTCGTCACCGATCCCCTCAAGGTTCCCGGAACCGGACTCGTGGCGTTCGGCAGCTTCGCGTTCGCCGACCACTCCGCCGCCTCGAGCGTGCTGATCGTGCCTCGGCTGCTGCTCGGCAAGCGCGACGGCCGCTACTGGGTGACGACCTTCACGGTCGAGGGCTCCGAGCCCGGCGACGCATCCGGCGACGCGTCCGGATCCGGGGTGGCCGGGCGTGCGTCCCTGCCGACCCCGCGGCCGCTCGGCGCCGAGTACCGCCTGTCCCTTCTGCCCGGAGCCATGAGCGCCGATGCCTTCCGCCGCTCCGTCGACGACGCCGTGCACCGCATCGCGGCCCAGGAGCTCGACAAGGTCGTGCTCGCGCGCGACCTCGTGGGGCACCTTCCGGCGGGCTCCGACCTCCGCCGGCCGCTCACCGACCTCGCGCTCGGCTACCCCGACTGCTGGACCTATGCGGTCGACGGCTTCCTCGGCTCGAGCCCCGAGACGCTCGTGCGCGTCTCGCACGGCACCGTGAGCGCGCGCGTGCTCGCCGGCACCACCTCACGGGGAACGGATGCCGAGGCCGACCACGACAAGGCGGTGGCCCTCGCCACCTCGGCCAAGGATCTCGACGAGCACGGCTTCGCGGTGACGAGTGTCGTGAACGCACTCGCTCCGCACAGCCGCAGCCTCACCACGAGCGAGATCCCCTTCACCCTCAAGCTGCCGAACCTGTGGCACCTCGCGAGCGACGTGGAGGGCACGCTGAGCGACGGCTCGACCTCGCTGGACCTCATCGCGGCGCTGCACCCCACCGCGGCCGTGGCGGGCACCCCGCGCGACTCGGCGCTCGCGCTGATCGCCGAGCTCGAGCCCTTCGACCGCGGTCGCTACGCCGGACCCGTGGGCTGGGTGGGCGCCGACGGCGACGGCGAGTGGGCGGTGGCGCTGCGCTCAGCGCAGGTGGATGCGGCGGGCGACATCACGGCCTACGCCGGCTGCGGCATCGTGGCCGACTCGGATGCCGAGCGGGAGTACCTCGAGACCAAGATGAAGTTCCGGCCCATCGTGGAAGCCTTCGGCTGAATCGCCGGCCGGCGAGCTGCGTCAGCCGTTGTTGGAGCGGCGGCGGCGGGCCACGAAGAGCACGATGCCACCCACGAGCAGCACGGCCACGGCGATGCCGCCGATGATGAGGGCGATCTGCCCGTTGGCGCCGGTGGAGGCGAGTTCTGATGCGAAAGTCACGTGGAGCTCCTCTGGAGTGGTGCGGGGCGAACGGAGTTCCCGCCCACTCTAACCCGGCACCCCTCGCGGGCCGCATTAGGCTGGCCCCATGAGCGAGCGGCCGGACTCCCAGCCCGACGCTCATCAGCCCGGCGCTCAGCAGCCCGACGCTCCCCAGCCCGACGACCGGCGTCCGCGCTCCGTCTACGGCGTGGGCAGCGATCCGGATGTGCGGTTCAGTCTCGCCAACGAGCGCACGGCCCTCGCGTGGGTGCGCACGGGGCTCGCCCTCGTGGCCGGAGGGGTCGCGCTCACGACGCTCGCCGCCCTCGCCGATCTGCCGTGGGTGATCGATGCCGTGGCGCTCGTGGCGTGCCTGGCCGGCGGACTGCTCGCCGCATCCGCTCTGTTCTCGTGGCGGCGTGCCGAGCGGGCGCTCCGGGAGGGGCGCTCGCTGCCCGCACCCGCCGCGCTGCCCTGGCTCGTGGGCGGGGTCGTGGTGCTCGCGCTCGTGCTCGCCGCCTACGCCGTGTTCGAGCTCGTGGGCGACCTGTGAGCCGCGATCCTGTCGCCCGCGGTCCTGCTGCCCGCGATCCGGGCCTGCAGCCCGAGCGCACGGCTCTCGCATGGCAGCGCACCGCGCTCTCGACCTCCATGGTGGCGCTCGTCGTGGCGTTCGCATGCCTGCGCAGCGGCTTCCTGATCGGCACGCTCGTGGCCGGCACGGTCGCCGTGGGCGGCGGGGTGATGCTCTTCACCGGGCGCGGACGCCGGGGGGCCTGGACCCCGCTCGTGCGCATCACCGCGCTCATCATCGCCACCGCGGTCATCGGCGGGGTGCTCGCCCTGCTCATCCTGTTCTGAGGGCCGGCCTGTTCTGAGCGCCGACCGGCATCCGGGGCGCGCCTAAGCTTGTGGCGGAGGGCCGATGAAGAACACGAGCACACGCCTGCTGCTGAGCTGCGCGGCCATCGGGGTGGCCGGAGGCCTGCTCTTCATCGTCAACTCCTACCTCGGCGGCACCGTGAACGCCGTGCTGCCCGTGCTCTACGGGCTCACGCTGGGCGTCTACTTCATGCCGGGCGCCATCGCGCAGCGGCTGTTCCGGCGGGGCGGCGTCGCACTCCTCGTGGCCGCGATCTCGGGGCTCGTCTCGGCCGCGTTCCAGCCGCTCGGCTTCGGGGCGGCCCTCATCGCGGTGGGCATCGGGCTCGTGCAGGAGCTGCCGTTCCTCGTCGTCCGCTACCGCCGCTGGCCCACGTGGCTGTTCGTGGCGGGATCGGTGCTCTCGGGCGTCGTGCTCGCGATCGGCATGTACCGGCTCGTGGGGGCGCACGCCCTGGATGCGGTGGGGGCGGGCATCCTGATCGCCGGCTCGGTGCTGTCGCCCGTGATCTTCACGCTGCTCGCGTTGGCGCTCGGGCGGGCGCTCGAGGCCACCGGCGTCACGCGCGGGCTCGACCGCCGGCGCTGAGCCGACCGCCGCACGCCGGCATCGCTGCGGGCGCTGCTGCTGGGTGGCTCGCTACTCGCCCGCGGAGGGCATGAGCAGCGGCGCGTCCGCGACGGGCACGTCGACGTGCATGTGGGTGCAGGTGTCGTCGAACTCGGTCCAGTTGGTGAGGCTCACCGAGACGCCGGCGGAAGCACGGCAGCCGGCCTGGCCCACGCGGGCGCCGACGGGCATCACGGGATCGAGCAGCTCGATCATCTTGAGCGTGCCGGGGTCCGAGCCGTTGAGGCTCTTGTTGTCGAGCAGGTAGAAGTCGACCGCGCGGCCGCCGCCGTCGATGTAGTGCGACGAGCTCGTGCCTGCGCCTTCGATCTGGCCGGTGCACTTGCGGTTGATGTCGCTCACGCCCACCTGGTCGAAGTTGCGCACAGCGATCGCGATGATCTCGAGCGCGCGGTAGTCGACGCCGCAGTCGGGCACCGTGACGCCCTGGGCGATCCAGCGGATCTCCTTCAGATGGTCCGGGACAGAGCCTATGAGCTTGCCCGAGTCCATGGCGTCGACGAGCTCCTGGGCGAGCGAGCGGCCCACGAGCAGCTGGGCGGTGGAATAGCCGGCGGCCTGCAGCTCGCCCGCGTCCGAGACGCTGTAGCCGTCGCGGTTGACGAACTCGGTCGACGAGTCGGCGGCGGTGACGAGCTGCTGGGTGGCGGGGGCCGAGGTGGAGAGGCTGAGGTTCACCACGTTGGCGTCGTCGGGGTTCGCCGAGACGGTCGTGGGGAGCGCGATGACGGCGGTGATGCCCACCACGAAGGCCATGGCCACGGCGCTGAGACCGGCCTTGGCACGGGCGCGGCGGGTGCCGGCGGGCCTCGTGGAGCGGCGCGGGGCGGATGCCGGGGGCCGGGAGAGCTCGCGACGCGCCACGTGCGCGGACGGCTCGGTGCGCTCGGACGCCACGATCTCGACGGCCCGCGCGATCTCTGCAGCCGGTTCGATCTGTGAAGCCGGCTTGACGCCTCCAGCCGCCTCGACCCGCACGGCCTCGCGGGACGAGAGCCGGGCCTCGCGGCGCGACGGCGCGGCGCTCGACGAGCGGGGCTCGGCTTCCTCGCCCGCGGCGGTGGCAACGGTGTCGGTGGCGACCGCCTCGGTGGCGACCGCGACGGCCGGGATCGAACCGGTCTCGAGGTGCACGAGCGGAAGGTCGACGTGGGGGTCGAGAGGCGCGTTGCCGGCGGGCGCGATCTCGAGATCGGCGATCTCCTCGGCGCGGAGGGCGAGCTCGCGCTCGCGCAGCTGCCGGCGGGTGAGAGGAGCCGGGATGCCCGCGGCCTTAGAGGCGGCGGCCTCGGCGGCGGCGATCTCGGCCTGGCGGAGTTCGCGCAGCTGGCGTCGGGTGAGGGGTGCTTCCGGAGCGTCTTTCGCGTCGCTGGAGGGCAGGCCGTCAGCGCGGGGATCCGGAATTGTCAAACGTCAAGAACTTTCGGGTGGAGCGGGGGTGGCGCACGCGGAGAACGGCGGGACCACGACTTGGGGTGCACCCAGCTTAACAAATGACGCTGGAAAACCCCAGCGCGAGCGAGAAGTCGATCCGGATGCATCGTTCTCGCGCAGTCCCACGCGAAGTAAGGGTCACCTAAGCTAGGGGCATGACCGCGCCCGTGCTCCGTGCCCGCGGTGTGCGCATCCGGCACGACGGCAGCGAGCGCTCCACCCCCGACGGCGTGGGGCTCGAGGTGCGCCTCGGCGAGGTTGTCCTCGTGCTCGGACCCTCCGGCAGCGGCAAGTCGACGCTCGCGCTCGCACTGAACGGTCTCGTGCCGCATGCCGTGCCCGCGACGCTCGAGGGCAGCATCACGGTCGACGGTGTCGAGACCGCGACGACCACGGTGGCCGAGCTGAGCCGTCGGGTGTCGATGGTGTTCCAGGATCCGGATGCGCAGATCGTGACGGGCACGCTGCTCGACGAGGTCTGCTTCGGGCCCGAGAACCTGCTCGTGCCGGTCGGCGAGGTGCTCGCGCGCGCCGAGGCGGCGCTCCGGCAGGTGGGGCTCTGGGAGCGGCGCGGCGAGAACCCCGACCGGCTCTCCGGCGGTGGTCGGCAGCGTCTGGCGATCGCGTGCGCGCTCGCCCTCGACTCCCCGGTGATGGTGCTCGACGAGCCGACGGCCAACCTCGATCCCGTCGGGATCGACGAGGTCTACGCCGTGCTCGAGCGGCTGGTGCAGACGGGCGAGCACGCCCTCGTGCTCGTGGAGCACAACCTCGATGCGGCCATCGGGCTCGTCGACCGCGTGGTGGTGATCGACCGGGAGGGCCGTCCCGCCTTCGACGGCCCGGCGCGCTCGGTGCTGCGTGACAACGTGGAGACGCTGGTCGAGATGGGGGTGTGGCTGCCCTCCGCGATGCTCGCGGGCCGGCGGCTGCGGGTCGCGGGGCATCCGGTGCCCGAGCTTCCCCTCACGCCGGCGGAGCTGACCGCCCTGCTCGATGCGCTGGTGCCGCCCGAGTCCGTCGGGGGTGCCGACACGGCGGATCGGAACGTCGGCGTCGCACCCGCGGAGAGCGCCGTCTCGGTGCGCGGGCTGCGTGTGGTGAAGGGGCGCAGCGAGATCCTGCACGGTGTCGACCTCGAGATCGAGCGGGGTGCGTTCGTGGCGATCGTGGGCACGAACGGGGCCGGCAAGACCACGCTGCTGCAGTCGATCGCGGGGGTCGCGGCGCCTCCGCGCGGCACGGTCGAGGTGCTGGGCATCGATCCGGCGCGGGTGGACGTGCGGCGGCTCGCGCGCACCGTGGGGTTCGTGTTCCAGAACCCCGAGCACCAGTTCATCCGGGGCACCGTGGCCGACGAGCTCGCGCACGGGCTCGAGCTGCAGAAGGCGGAGCCGGCCGAGATCGAGCGGCAGGTGGGGCGCATGCTCGAGCGGTTCGGGCTCACCGCGCAGCGCGACGCGCATCCGTTCCTGCTCTCGGGCGGGCAGAAGCGTCGACTGTCGGTGGGCACGGCACTCATCGCGGGCGCGCCGGTGCTCGCGCTCGACGAGCCCACCTTCGGCCAGGATCGCGAGCGCGCCGCCGAGCTCCTCGACATCCTGAGCGCCCTGAACGCCGCCGGCACGACGGTGCTCGTGGTGACGCACGACCTGCAGCTCGTGGCCGACCACGCCTCGCACGTGCTCGTGCTCGACGCGGGCCGCATGGCCGCCTACGACCGCACGGAGGTGGTGCTCGCCTCGGGCGCCCTCGAGGCGGCGGGCCTCGCACCCCCGCCGCTCGTGCGCGCGTTCCGCGCGGCCGCCGACCCCGCCTGGCACGCCCTCACCCGGCTCGCCGACCTCGACCCCGCCGCCTTGCCGAGCAGCCCGCCCACGCCGTCCGTCCCCTCGTGGAGCCACCCGCCCACCGCACCGTCTTTCGCGTCGGGCACCACCTCGCCGCGCCGTTCCGATGCCACTACCCCCTCCCCATCTCCGTCCCCACCCCGGGCGGAGGAGGCCCCGTGAGCGCGGCCGCGGTGACGCGCGCTCGGCGCGAGCCCGTCGCCCCCTACGCCGACGCTCCGGACCACGGGCCGCTGCGGTTCCTGCACCGGCTCAATCCGCTCGCGAAGATCGCAGCGCCGCTGCCGGCCATCGTGGCGCTCATCGTGTCGCGCGACATCGCGGTGCCGCTCGCCTTCATCCTGATCGCCCTCGTGCTGCTGCTCGTGGGGGCTCACCTCAGCGGTCGCGCGCTGCTCGGCCTCTTCGTGGTGCTGCCGGTGGCGGCCGCCGTGCTCGCGGTGAGCTTCGGCCTCTGGACCGACGCGAGCCGCGTCGACACCACCCCCGTGCTCTTCCAGCTCGGCGACTACCGCTTCTACCTCGGCTCCCTCCTCGTCGGCACCGCGACCTCTTTGCGGCTCGTCGCCATCCTCGTGCTGTCGCTCGTCGCCGGCCTCACCTCCTCGGGCCCCGACCTCGTGCGCGCACTCGTGCAGCAGCTGCGGGTGCCCTACCGCGTGGGCTACACGGCCCTCGCCGCGTACCGCTTCGTGCCGCGCTTCGGACACGAGCTCGAGGTCATCCGGCAGGCCCACCGGGTGCGCGGCATGGCGGCGGGTCGCGGGCCCGTGGCGGCCGTGCGCCGCTGGCTCGGCTACGTCGTGCCGCTCCTGGCCGGCGGCATCCGCCACGCCGAGCGGGTGGCGCTCGCCATGGACTCCCGAGCGTTCGGCGCCCACCCCACGCGCACCGAGCGGCACCTCGTGCCGTTCCGGGTGCGCGACGGCGTGTTCGTGATCGTCTTCTGGCTCGTCACCGCGCTCGTGGTGGCGGCCGGCATCCTTCGCCCGTTCCCGTTCCTGGAGGCACCGTGAGTCGTTTCAAGCAGGCCAAGCCGAAGGATCCGCACGTCATCCTCGCCGAGGTGGTGCGCACCGAGCGGGTCACCCCGAACATGGTTCGCGTGACCTTCGGCGGCGAGTCGCTGCGGCTGTTCGAGCCGCTCGGCCACGACCAGTGGTTCCGGCTGTTCCTGCCGCGCGCGGGGCAGCAGGCGCTGCGGCTGCCGACGCGCTCGAGCGCGCTCTGGTACGCCCAGTTCCTGCGCATGCCGAAGGACCAGCGGCCCTACGTGCGCAACTACACCGTGCGCGCGTTCCGCCCGGCGGGCGCTGCGGCTGCGGCTGCGGCTGCGGGCGATTCGACTGCGGGCGCCTCCTCTGCGGGCGCCGCGCTCGCGCATCCGGAGCTCGACGTCGACTTCGTGCTGCACGGCTCCGGATCGGGCCCGGCCAGCGACTGGGCCGCGTCGGCCGCGCCCGGCGACACCGCGGGCATCCTCGACCAGGGCATCGCCTACACGCCGGCGCACGATCCCGACTGGCACCTCATCGCCGTCGACGAGACGGGACTGCCCGCGGCCGCCGGCATCCTCGCCTCGCTCCCCCGCGACGCCCGCGGCCACGCCTTCGTGGAGCTGCCCACCGCCGCCGACGCGCAGCACCTCGACGCCCCCGCCGGAGTCGAGGTGCACTGGCTCCCCCGAGCAGCGCCCGGGTCGACCGCGCAGACCCCGCATGCGCCCCACACCGCAGGCACCGGACACACCCCGGGCACCGCGCACACCCCGGGCACGGCGCACGCCCTGGATGCGGCGCACCTCCCGGACGCGGCGCACACCCCGGATGCGGCGCACCAGGTCCCCGGGCGGCTCGCGCTCGAGGCGGCGAGCGCGCTCACCCTCCCCGAGGGCCGCGGCTACGCCTACCTCGCGGGCGAGTCGGCACTCGCCACGGGTCTCCGCCGCCACCTCGTGGCGCAGGGCATGCCCAAGAGCGACATCAGCTTCGTCGGCTACTGGCGCATCGGCCACGCCGCCGCCGGCTAGCGCCCCCCACCCACCCACCCACCAGAGCCGGTGAGTCGCGCCCTTGTGTCGCCAAACCACCCGATCCGGCCGGAATGGGAGCACTTCGGCGCGACTCACCCGGGGCGGATGGGGGGGGTGGGGGGATGGGGTGGGGTGGGGTGGGCCCGAGATGGGTGGTCGTGGGGCAGGACACCAGAACGATTGCCGCCGGCTGCGGCCCGGGAGGTGCACCCGCTCGGGGTGGCCTCGGGCGGGTGCCGTTACGGGCGGCCCCGGAGGTCTGGCGCTACGGGCGGCCCCGGGAGGTCTGGCGCTACGGGCGCCCCCGGGAGGGGTGGCTAGGGGCGGCCTCGGGAGGGCAGCGAGACCACGAGCACCGCGACCACCACGAGGGCCGCCGCGATGGGGGTGGTCCAGTCGACGCCGTGGCCCTGGCCGGGGGCGATGAGGTCGATGGCGATCGAGCCCACGAGCTGCCCCGAGATCGAGCACAGCCCGAGCAGCAGCACCCCCGTGACCCGCACGGCGGTGGCCAGCCCGAAGATGAAGGTCACGCCGAGCGGCCCGCCGAGGTAGAGCCACCAATCGGGAGACACGAGCGCCGGGAGCGACGTCGGGAAGCCGCCCACCACGAGCGCGTGCACGAGCGCGATCACGACGAGCACGCTCGCCCCGGCGATGAAGTTGAAGAGCGTCGAGCTCACGGCCGATCCGGAGGCCGCCGCGACCCGCCCGTTCGCAGCCTGCTGCACCGACTGCACGACGCCGGCCCCGAACGGCAGCAGGAGGAGCCACACCGGGATCTCGGGATCGATGTGCGCGGCCACCGACCACACCACCACGGCCAGCGCGATCCCGGCGCCGAGCACGCGGCGCACGGTGAGGTAGCGGCGGCCGCCCGGCCCGAACCCGATCCGGTCGACGACGAGACCGCTCATGGTCTGGCCGCCGATGAACGCGATCGTGAAGAGCGAGACGCCCACGAGGGCTGAGGCGAGGCTCTGCGTGAGCACGAACACGGCCCCGCCGACACCGCCGAGCAGCATCCAGCCGGGGAGCCGCCCGGCCCGCACCTCGGCGACGGCCTGCCGCGCGCCGTGCCTGGCTGAGGGCATGAGCGCCACGATGACCGCCACGATCACGAGCCCCACCGTGAAGCTGAGGGCCGCGGCGGTGTAGCCGTCGCCGAGCCGCCGGCCGAACTCGCCGTTGATGCGCGACTGCGTGGCCATCAGCATCCCGCACACGACGGCGACGCCGACCGCCGCCCAGAGGGGCAGGCGGCCGGCGATCGGCGTGCTGACGGAGGTCATACGGTGCGGCGGAGGCCTACTTCGTGCCCTGCGAGGTCACGTCGGTGTCGGCGGCGATGTCGCGCAGGATGTCGTCGCCCGGCACGACCGTGACCATCTCGGCCTCGATCTCGGCGCGGCCGAGCAGCTCGTGCATGCGGCGACCGCGGCTGCGGCCGATCAGCGTCACGACGGTGCCCTTCTTGCCGGCGCGGCCGGTGCGGCCGGCGCGGTGCAGGTACGTCTTGTACTCGTCCGGGGCATCCGCCTGGATGACGAGGTCGATGTCGTCGACGTGGATGCCGCGGGCGGCGACATCCGTGGCCACGAGCACGTTGACCCGGCCCGAGGTGAGCATCTGCAGGTTGCGCGTGCGCTTGGCCTGGTTGAGGTCGCCGTGCAGGCTCGTGGCCGGGAACCCGGCGTCTTCGAGCTGCTCGGCGAGCATCTCGGCGTAGGCGCGGGTGCGGGAGAAGATGAGCGTCTTGCCCTCGCGGTCGGCGAGCTGCTTGATGACATCGCTCTTGTCGCGGCTCTCGACGATGAGCACGCGGTGGTCGATGGTGGAGGACGCCTGGTCCTCACCCGCGACCTCGTGCACGCTCGGCTCCACGAGGAACTCCTCGACGAGCTTCGCCACACCCTTGTCGAGGGTGGCGGAGAAGAGCAGCTTCTGGCCGCCGCCCTTGGTGCGGCGGAGGATGCGCTGCACCGGCTCGAGGAACCCGAGGTCGCACATGTGGTCGGCCTCGTCGAGCACCGTGATGGTGACCTCCGAGAGGTCGAGCCGGCGCTGCTCGATGAGGTCCTCGATGCGGCCGGGGGTGCCGATGATGATGTCGACGCCGCGCTGCAGCGCGCCCACCTGGCGGTGCTGCGAGACGCCGCCGTAGATCTGGGTGGTGAAGAGGCCGACCGAGCGGGCGATGGGCTGCACGGTGCGGTCGATCTGCAGGGCGAGCTCGCGGGTGGGGGCGAGGATGAGCGCGCGGGGCTTCCGGCCCGGCTTGCGGTTGGCGCCGCCGCCGTTCTCGAGCAGGCGCTCCACGAGGGGGGCGCCGAACGCGATGGTCTTGCCGGAGCCGGTGCGGCCGCGGCCGAGCACGTCCTTGCCCTGCAGCACCATGGGGATGGTGGCGGCCTGGATGGGGAACGGGTTCTCGGCGCCGAGCTCGGCGAGGGCCTTGACGATGTTGCCGCCGAGACCGAGGTCTCCGAAGCTCACGCCCTCGACCTCTTCGGCCAGCGTGGCGGTGGCCTCGAGGCGCTCGAGCACCACGTCGTCGTCGCCGTGGTTGCTGCCGTAGGCGGGCTTGGAGTCGCGGCTCGGGTAGAAGTTCGACGGGCGCTCGGCGCGGTCGGCACCGGATGCGCGGTCGTCGCGGTCGAACGAGCGCTTCGGGCGGTCGTCGAACGAACGTGCCGGACGGTCGTCGCGGTCGAAGCTCCGCTTCGGACGGTCGTCCCGGTCGAACGAACGCGCGGGGCGGTCGTCGCGGTCGAACGAACGCGCGGGACGGTCGTCGTCGCGGCGGGCCGGACGGTCGTATCCACCCGTGCGAGGCGCACGGTCGTCACGGTCGAACGAACGCGACGGGCGCTCGGTGCGGTCGGCCGAGGGGCGCTGGTAGTCGTTGGTGCGCGGGGCGCGGTCGTCGCGGTCCCACGAGCGCTTGGGGCGCTCGGTGCGCTCGGCGGGACGGAAGTCCTTCTCGGGACGGGTCGAGCGGTTGAAGCCGTTCTCGTCGACACGGGGGGCCTTGCCGGTCTTGCCGGCGGCGCGCTCGGCCGCACGCTCGGCGGCCACGGCGGCGCGACGCTCCTCGTTGCGGGCGTCGTTCCACTTCTGGCGGTCGGTGCGGGCCGGAGCGCCTCCGCGCCCGCCGCGCTCGTCGCGGCCGTACGCCGGACGCTCGTCGCGGTTGTAGGCCGGACGCTCGCTGCGCTCGTAGGAGGGACGCTCGCCACGGTTGTAGGCGGGGCGCTCGCCGCGCTCGTAGGAGGGACGCTCGGAGCGGCCGGTGCCGGTGCCGGACTTGTTGAAGCCGTTCTCGCGGTTCGGGCGCTCGTAGCCGCCGCGGGCCGGACGGTCGCCGTACGAGCCGCGCTCGGGCCGGTCACCGTACGAGCCGCGCTCGGGCCGGTCGCCGTACGAAGGACGGTCCCCGCCACGGGCCGGACGGTCACCGTAGGACGGACGGTCCCCACCACGGGCGGGACGATCGCCGTACGAGGGACGCTCGCTGCGGTCGTTGCCGCGGTAGCCGCCGCGCTCGGGACGGTCGCCGTAGCCGCCACGCTCAGGGCGCTCGGTGCCGCGGCTGCTCGGAGCAGCGCCTCGGGCCGAACGGTCGTCGGCGCTCCAGCGCTGCTTGCGCGGCGACTCGTCGGACTCGGGGCGGTAGCCGCGGTGGCTGGGGCTCCGGCTGCCGGCCTTGGGGCCGCCCTTGCCGGGGGTGCGGGGCTCGTAGTTCTTGGCGGGCTTGAAGCCGCCGGACTTGTTGTTCTTGGGCATGGTTCTTTCCGGGTTATCTCGAAGTGCGCTCACTCCAGCGCTCGCTGGAAGTGATTTCTAGAACCCGGCTATCTGCTATCCGGGGCCGTGTCGTACGCGACGTTCACCAGTGACCAGCGCATCTGCGCACTGACTGGGAAACCGGCCCACCAGACTTACAAACCCATCCGCGATGCAACTCGCGGTGTCCAGAGCCGACTGACCAACGTTACACGATCCGGCCCGGAGAATCCAGCACGAGAATCCAGCCCCGGTAGTCCACCCGGCGATCCAGCCCCGCTACTCCTTCGTGCCGCCCGCCGTGAGCCCGCTCACGAGGAAGCGCTGCGAGAACAGGAAGATCACGAGCACGGGCGCCACCGACAGGATGGTCGCGAGCGCGAGCACCGGCAGCGAGATCGTGACCGATCCGGCGGTCGTGGGATTGAACAGCGGCACGTTCGACAAGAGCTCCGCGAGCCCCACCTGGATGGGCGACTTGCGCCCGGGCACCATGACGAACGGCAGGAAGTAGTTGTTCCAGTTGCCGACGAGGCTGAAGAACCCCACGAGCGCGATCACGGGCGTCGCGAGCGGCATCGCCACCTGCGCGAACACCCGGAACTCCCCCGCACCGTCGATCCGCGCCGCGTTCAGCAGGTCGCGCGAGACCGCCGTGGAGAAGTAGATGTAGGTGAGGTACACCCCGAACGGGAAGAACGAGAACGGCAGGATGACCGACAGCGGCGTTCCCACGAGCTTCAGCGCGCTCAGCTCGAGGAAGATCGGCAGCACGAGCGCCGTGTTCGGGATGAGCATGACGATGAGCGTCGTGACGAGCAGCGCCCTGCGGAACCGGAACTCCACCATGGCGAGCGCGTAGCCGGCCGGGATGCTCACGACGAGCGTGATCACGAGCGCGACGCCCGTGTAGAGGGTCGCGTTGCCGAGCCAGACCCAGACGATGCCGTTCTGGAACGCCATGAGCTCGCCCCAGTTGGCCGCGAGGGTCTCGAAGCCGCCGAAGCTGAAGGGGTTGTCGAGCAGCAGCTGCCTGGCGGTCTTGGTGGGCGCGAGGATGAGCCACGCGATCGGCACCACGAAGAACAGCAGGAAGACGCCGATGACGCTCCAGGCCAGCACCCGCCCGATCCACCGGCCGGGGCCGGGGGGCAGGCTGCGCGAGCCGCGCGGCGCATCCGTTTTCACGGTGAGTCGTTCACTCGCGCTCAAAGAGACCTCCACGGAAGACGAACAGCGCCGACAGCCCGGCAGCGACCACGAGGAGCAGCAGCGAGATGGCCGCGGATCCGTTGAAGTCGTTCTGGCGGAAGGCGAAGAGATAGGCCAGCTGGTTGAGCGAGTAGTCCGGCGGCACGACGCCCTTGGACGCCTGCGAGAGCACGCGCGGCTCGACGAACAGCTGGGTGCCGGCGGCGAGCGACATGACCGCCATGTAGGAGATCCACTTGCGCATGAGCGGGATCTGGATGTGCCAGGCGGTGCCGATGGGACCGGCGCCGTCGATGCGCGCCGCCTCCATCACCTCGACCGGGATGTTGTTGAGCGCGCCGTACATGATGATGATCCAGCCGCCCGCTCCCGCCCAGAAGGCGATGAGCGTGAAGATGACGGGCAGGTTGTCGATCGAGACGGTCTGCACGAAGGTCTCGAAGCCGAACAGCTGCAGGATGCCGGCGACCGGGCTCACCGCGGGGTCGAGCAGGAACAGCCAGAGCATGACGCTCGAGGCTCCGGCCAGCGCGCCGGGGATGTAGAACAGGAACCGCGACACCGACGACAGCCAGCGCACCCGGATGGCGTGCACGAGAAGTGCCAGCAGCACCACGAGCAGCGTGAGCGAGACGAGCCAGATCGCCACGAACAGCGCTACGTGCTGCACCGCGGGCCAGAAGCGGTAGTCGGCGAACACCTTCACGAAGTTGTCGATGCCGACGAAGGCGCCGTTCTTCGTGAACGCGAGCACGACCGCGTAGATCGCGGGGACGATGCCGAACGCGACGAGGAGGATCGCGTAGCCGCTGGAGAAGATGTAGCCGATGCGGGTCTGGCTCGCGTCGGGCTTGCGGCGCCTGCGGCCCGGCCGCCGAGCCTCCTCCTGGAGGGGCTCGACGGCCGGGGCCGTGATCTGTGTTTGTCCAGAACCCTGGGCTGTCGTGGTGATGGTGTGCGCCTGTCTACTCGACCGTGTAGCCCTGGACCTGGGCCTCGTTGAGGATCTGCTCCTGCCATTCGGGCACGACGTCCGCGATGGTCTTGCCCTCGGCGAGCGCCGGCACGACGACCGCGGCGTAGGCGGTCTCCGGGCTGAAGCTCGGGAAGCCCCAGCCGCCCCAGACGCTGCCGGAAGCCTTCTGCACAGCGGCCTTGAAGTCGCCCGCGAAGAACCCGCTCGCGGCTTGGCCGTCGAGCCACGTGGAGGCGGCCTCGTCGTAGGCGGGGAGGCCGGAGTTCAGCTCGGCCGACTCCTCGGAGGAGGTGGCGAACTCGAGGAAGGTCTCGACCGCGGCGAGGTTCTTCGAGTGGCTGGAGGCGTACCAGACGCCGCCGCCGACATTGCCGGTGACCTCGTCCTCGCCCTCCCAGTAGAGCGGATCGGCCGCTCCGAACGTGCCGGGCTCGGCGTTGACGCTGTCGGGGTTCTGGAACAGCGCGCCGGCGTACCATGCCGGGCCCGGCATCGCGACGATCTTGTCGGAGTAGTTCTCCACGAACGGAGCGCTGAAGACGCTGTCCTGCACGAGCGATCCGTTCGCCGCCATGCTGTCGAGCATCTCCGTCATGGCGACCGAGTACGGGTCGTCGAAGTCGGAGGAGAAGGTGTTGCCGTCGAGGGCGAAGATGGGGGCCTGGGCTCCCCAGTAGTAGACGTAGGTGCCCACGAACGAGTCGCCGATCGAGCCGAGGATGTAGCCCGGGTGCTCGGCGGCGAGCTTCTCGCCCATCGCCTCGTACTCCTCCCACGTGGTGGGGATCTCGTAGCCGAACTCGTCGAGGAGCTTCTGGTTGTACCAGAGCACGACGGGCGCGAGGTCGTTGCGGAGGCCGTAGACCGAGCCGTCGACCGTCATGGGGTCGTTGGCACCGTCGGTGAACCCGGCGAGGAAGTCGTCGCTGAAGTAGCCCTTGTTGAGCGGGGCCGCGAAGGCCTGCACGCCGTTGGTCTCCTTGGCGGCCCACGACGCGTCGTTGGTCTGGGTGGAGAAGACGACGTCCGGCCAGCCCTCACCGGACTGGTCGAAGAGCGCGACCTTGGTCTGGAACGAGCCCGAGCCGCCGGCGTTGCCGTCGTAGGTCTCGATCGAGATCGGCACGTCGGGGTTGGCCTCTTCGAAGGCCTTGGCGACGGGCTCGCGCGCGGCGTCGACCCAGACGGTGATGGTGCTGCCATCCTCCTGGTCGGCGGTGGCGAAGCCGTAGTCGCTGTTGACCCCGCCGGATCCGCCGGCACAGCCGGCGAGTGCCGCCACCGTGAGGGCGGCCGTGGCGGTCGCGAGAATGCGGGCTGTTGAGCGGCGGTGCTGTCCTGCCATGAGCGAGTCCTTCATGTCGGCGTCGTTGTCGATCCGCTGTGGTCGAGCGGTGGAGCTATCAGATCATACATCTTACGTATGAGCAATAGTTAGCGCTGCCATGCATCGGACGGCAGTTTACTAGGATGTGCGCATGACCCTGTCGAGCACCCCTTCCCGCAGCGGGATCCCCGCGAGCGGCGAGCGCCGGGCTCCCGCCACCCGGCTGGGTGTCGCGGTCGTGCACGACCTCGTCACGGCGATCGTGACCGGTTCGGTGAAGCCCGGCGACCCGCTGCCGCCCGAGGGCGAGCTCGTGAACGCGTTCGGCGTGAGCCGCACCGTCATCCGCGAATCGGTGAAGCGGCTCGAGGAGAAGGGCATGGTGACCGTGGCCCAGGGCCGGGGCACCGTCGTCACCCAACCCTCGGAGTGGAACCTGCTCGACCGGGTCGTGATCTCGTCGATGATCGAGAACGACGAGACCCTCGGCATCCTGGACGAGCTGGCGCAGGTGCGCGGCGACCTCGAGTCGTCGATGACCGCGGAGGCGGCGAGGCGGCGCACCGACGACGACATCGTGGCCCTCCGCGAGGCGCTCCAGGTGCAGCGAGACGCGCTCGGCGACCTCGATGCCTTCCAGGCGCTCGACCGGGCCTTCCACGACGCCATCATGGAGACCTCCGGCAGCCGGCTCGCCGAGTCGATCGCGCACACCCTCGTGCAGCGCGCGAGCGAGTACGCCCGCTTCCACGGCGAGCCCGGACCCGAGGCGCTCGCGCTCACGCTCGTGGAGCACCAGAAGGTGCTCGACGCGGTCGTGGCGGGAGACGCCGAGGTGGCGGGCGCCGTCATGCGCGAGCACATCGCGCTGTCCTGGGAGCGCCGCCGCCTCCCGCGCTAGCCGATCTCGGTTCAGTCTCGCAACCCTCGCGGCCTCCGGCCGCTGGAGCGGGGCGGAGGCCACGAGGGGTGTGGTTCTGAACCGGCTACGGCTTCTGCGGGCGGATGCGCAGGGTCGTGAGGCCGCCGTCGACGTCGAGCGCGGTGCCCGTGGTCGAGGAGGCCGCGGGGCTCGCGAGGTAGGCGATCGCATGCGCGACCTCCTCGGGCGTGACCATGCGGCCCGTCGGCTGACGGGCATCCAGAGCGGCGCGCTCGGCCACCGGGTCGTCGTACTTCTTGAGGTAGTTCGACACGAAGGGGGTGTCGACCGTGCCGGGGCGCACGCAGTTCACCCGCACGCCCTCCCGCACGTGGTCGACCGCCATGCCGTAGGTGAGCGCGAGCACCGCACCCTTCGAGGCGCTGTAGAGGGCGCGCTCGGGGATGCCGTTGTTCGCCGACACCGAGCAGGTGTTCACGATGGCGGCGTGCTCGGAGCGGCGGAGCCACGGGAGGGCGGCCGCCGAGACGCGGGCCACGCCGATGACGTTGATGTCGAGCACGCGCCGCCAGTCGTCGTCGCTGTTGGCCTCGACCGTGCCGATGGCGCTGACACCGGCGTTGTTCACGACGATGTCGATGCCGCCCGCCCACTCGGCCACCGCCGCGACCGCGGCGTCGACCGACTCGCGCGAGGTGACGTCGGCGGCGAAGCCCGTGAGGCCCTCCGGGAGCCCCTCGGCGTTGAGGTCGAGCACGGCCACCCTGGCGCCCCGCGAGGCGAGGAGCCGGGAGGTGGCGAGGCCGATGCCCGAGGCGCCGCCCGTGACGATGGCGGTCAGGCCCTGGAGCTCCCCGGCGGGCGATCCGGGCGACGCGGTCGATGCCGGCGACCCGGGCGATCCGGCGTTCTGCGCGTCACTCATGGCTCACGAACTCCTGGCGCGCACGGCCGAGGCCGTCGATCTCGAGCTCCACGACGTCGCCCACCCGGAGGTAGGGCTGCCCCTCCATGCCCATGGCGACTCCCGCGGGGGTGCCCGTGTTGATGATGTCGCCCGGCCGCAGCACCATGAACTGGCTGAGGTACCAGACCACGTGCTCGACCCCGAAGATCTGGTTGGCGGTCGAGCCGTCCTGCCGGAGCTCGCCGTTCACCCAGAGCCGGAGGCCGAGGTTCTGCGGGTCGTCGAACTCGTCGGCGGTGGCCACCCACGGGCCGAGCGGGTTGAAGCCCTCGGAGCTCTTACCCTTGTCCCAGGTGCCGCCGAGCTCGAGCTGGAACCGGCGCTCCGAGACGTCGTGCGAGAGCACGTAGCCGGCGATGTGCTCGCGGGCCTCCTCGACCGAGTCGAGGTAGCGGGCGGTGCGGCCGATCACGATGCCGAGCTCGACCTCCCAGTCGGTCTTCTCCGAGCCGCGCGGGATGGGCACGGTGTCGGATGCGCCGCCGAGCGTCGACGGATCCTTCATGAACACGACGGGCTCGGGTGGGTACGGCGCACCGGTCTCGTCGGCGTGGTCGCGGTAGTTGAGGCCGATGCAGACGATCTTGGTGGGCTGCGCGAGCGGCGCGCCGAGCCGGGCGTCCTGATCGGCGAGCGCCGGGAGGGAGCCCGCATCGAGGGCCGCCTGCGCCCGCCCCGGGCCGTCACCGGCGAGGAAAGCACCGTCGATGTCATCCGTGACCGAGGTGAGGTCGTAGGCGACCCCGTCGACGAGCACGGCGGGGATCTCGTGGCCCGACGGGCCACGGCGTTGGAACTTCATGCGAGCTGCTTTCTGTACTCGGGGCGGGCTGGTTTCAGAAGACCGGCGGTCACGGGCCGGGGACGAGGCGGAGCCCCGCGCGCTCGGGGCGCACGTGCGGGCCCGCAGGAACGCGCCAGCCCGCCGCGGAGTCGAGCGCCGAGATGGCCTCGAGGTCGACGACGATGCCGAGACCGGGGGTGTCACCCAGCACGATGCCGCCGTCGGCGATGGTCTGGTCGACCGTGAGGCCCACCGGCGAGCCGAGATCCTGCACCTCGGTCGTGAGGTGGTTGGGCACGGCGGCCGAGGCGTGTGCCACGGGGTTGCCGTTGTAGCCGACGGGGCTCACGGGCAGGTCGCGGCCGTGCGCGATCGCGGCCACCCGGAGGAAGTGCGTGATGCCCCACACCATGCCGGCCTGCACGATGTCGACGCCGCCGGCGGCGAGGAGCGGGCCGTACTGCTCGAGGCCCACGAGGTTCTCGCCCGTGGCCACGGAGGCGCGCACGGCCCGGCCGACGACGGCGTGGCCCTCGGCGTCCCACCGGCGCACGGGCTCCTCGATCCAGGTCAGCGGCACCTCGGCCTCGACCTGGGAGACGTAGCGCACGGCCTGCTTGCGGTTCCAGGCCTCGTTCGCGTCGAGCATGAGGGCGGGCTTCGGCGAGTTGCGGCGGAGCACGTCGCCCACGGCCTTGAGTCGCGCGATGTCGGTGTCGGCGTCGAGCCCGCCCTTGAGCTTGGCACTCGAGAAGCCGCGGTCGGCGTAGCGCTCGTAGAGGGCCACGAGCGCCTCGTCGTCGAGCGAGATGTCGAGGCCTGAGGCATAGCCGGGCACGAAGCGGTCGCGCGCGCCGAGGGTGCGCCAGAGCGGCTCGTCGGCCATCTTGGCCTTGAGATCCCAGAGCGCCATGTCGATCGCGCCGATGGCGCCGAAGGTGGCGCCCGCGTGACCGGTCTTGAAGACGTGGGCGAGCATCCGGTCGTAGAGGGCCACGACCGCTCGGGGGTCCTCGCCCTCGACCGCGGGGAAGACCCGGGCGATGTCGGAGTGGGCGCCGAGGCCGACCCCCGTCAACCCGCCGTCGGTGTGCACGAGCAGCACGCCCACCTCGGTGACGCCGCCGGCGATGACGCCGTTCACGTCGCCCACGGGGCGGCCCCAGTCGTGCACGGTGCTGAGGCTGGTGAAGCCTGTGATCTTCATGCTCTCCCCGTGTCTGTCGGCGGCGACGTCACGAAAGAGCATACATCACATGTTCCATCATTCTGGACGCAATGGCAGCGCTGCCCACAGCTCCGGCGGCACGGCGGCGCCGTACAGGTCGGCATTGCGATCGACCTGATCGGCCGTGCGCATGCCCAGGGTCACGTTGACCACGGCCGGATGCGCAAGCGGGAACGCGATGGCCGCCTGCGGCAGCGTCACCCCGTGCGCCTCGCACAGCTCGGCCAGCGCCTCGGTGCGGGCGCGCAGCTCGGGCGGCACGGGCCCGTAGTCGTAGCGGGCGTCGGGGGCCGGGCGATCGGTGGCGAGCAGCCCGGAGTTGAACACCGCGACCGCCACGACCGCTTTGCCGGCGGCCACCGCCGCCTCGAGCGCCGGCAGCGCCGCCTCCCGCTCGAGCAGCGTGTAGCGCCCGGCGAGCATGGCCACGTCGATCGCGTCGGCCTCGAACAGCGCGGCGAGCTGACCGGCGTCGTTCGTGCCGACACCGCGGGCGCCGATGACACCCTGGTCACGGAGCTCGGTGAGCGTCTCGGCGGCCTGCCAGGCGGCCTTCTCGTCGAACTGGTCGGGGTCGTGGGCGTAGACGATGTCGACGTGGTCGGTGCCGAGGCGCTCGAGGCTCTGCTCGATCGAGCGCAGGATGCCGTCGCGCGAGAAGTCCCACTGCCGGCGCAGGGTGTCGGGCACCACGAAGTCGGGGTCCTGGCCCTCGGGATGCTCGTTGGGCACGAGCAGCCGGCCCACCTTGGTCGAGAGCACGTACTCGCTGCGCGGGCGGTCGGCGAGGGCGGCGCCGAGACGCCGCTCGGAGAGGCCCAGGCCGTAGTGCGGCGCGGTGTCGAAGTAGCGGATGCCGCGCTCCCACGCGCGGTCGACCGCCGCCCGGGCGTCGGCGTCGGAGGTCTCGCGGTAGAGGTTGCCGAGGCTTGCGGCCCCGAAGCCGAGCTCGGTGAGGCGCAGAGGCGTGCCGGGCAGGGCGCGCTCGGGCAGGCGGGGGTCGAATGCGTTCTCGGCGGTCATGAAGTCGCTCCATAGATGCGGCGGGCTGTGGCGGAATCGAGGGCGAGCTGCTCGGCGGGCGAGAGGGCGGCCGACCAGGCGAGGTGGTCGCCGAGCCAGGAGTCGTAGTCGTCGGCGAGGCGCACGAGCGGCCAGTCGGAGCCGAACATCAGCCGATCCGCCCCGAACGCCTCGAGCGCGATCCCGCCGAGACGCTCGAGCCGGGCGCGTCGGCGGGCGCGTTCGCCGCGCACGGCGATGCCCGAGATCTTGGCGACCACATTCGGGAGACCGGCGAGGTCGCGGAGGTCGCGTTCCCAGGCCGCGGCCTCGTCACGGGCCTCGGCAGCCGGCGGCTGGCCCAGATGGTCGAGCACGAACGTGAGGTCGGGGTGGGCCGCGGCGACCCGGGCGGCGATCTCGAGCTGCCACGGCCGCACCACGAGGTCGAAGACGAGACCGGAGGCGGCGAGCACGTCGAGACCCCGCGACGCCTGCGGCCGCAGCAGCCACTCGGGATCCGGATCGACGTGGGCCAGGTGGCGGATTCCGGCGAGCCGCTGACCACCCGGGCCCTGACGGAGCTCGGCGAGACGGGCCTCGAGACCGGGTGCGTCGAGGTCGGCCCACCCCACCACCGGGCCTCGGGCGGTGCGCAGCAGGTCGGCGGTCTCGCCGGCGTCGTTCAGCGCCTGCACGAGCACGGCGCCCTCGAACCCGACGCCGTGCGCAGAGGCGGCCGCGTGCGCCACCTCGTGCAGCTCGGCCACCGAGAAGTCGCGGTCGATCTCGGGCAGCGACTCGTCGATCCAGTCGATGGGGGTGCGGGTGCGATCCCAGACGTGGGCGTGCGCATCCAGGATGGAGCGTCGCGCGCCGGGTGATGCGGGCGCGTCCGCGGTCACGGCAGGTGCCAGACCTCGGCGAGCGGGGCCCACCGCTCACCGGCGGGCTGGTCGGCGAAGAGGGGCACCTGGCAGGGGTCGGTGTGCGTCCACCACTCGCAGGTCACGGGATCCTCGCCGATCCGGGCCATGTCGGCGTCGTGATCGGTGCCGGTGTACTCGTAGTAGGCCACGAGGACCTCGCCGCGCACGAAGATCGTGTAGTTGGTGACGTTGCACGCCGAGAGCGTGGCCTCGACCTGCGGCCAGACCGCCGCGTGCAGCCTGAGGTACTCCTCGCGCCGGCTCGGCTCGATGCCCACGATGAGCGCGTGCCGCTCGATTCCCTGCTCCACGTCGATGCTCCTTCGCCCGAAACCGTCGGCAACATCATACATATGCTCTTTGCGGAGCGGGCTACTCCCCCAGCTGCGGGATGACCTCGCGCGCGAGGAAGTCGAGGTGATCGAGGTCGGTCAGGTCGAGGATCTGCAGGTACACCCGCTCCACCCCCTGCTCACGCAGCGCGCCGAGCTTGTCGACGACCTCCGAGGCCGTGCCCGCTAGACCGTTCACCCGCAGCTCCGCCGGCTCCCGGCCGATGGCTGTGGCGCGGGCGGTGAACTCCGCCTCGGTGGCTCCGGCCGCCGCCACGAACGCCGCCGAGTAGACGATGTCGTCGGGGTCGCGCCCGAGCTCGGAGCACGAGCGCCGCACGTTCTCGAACAGCCCGGGCAGCGTGCCCGGGTCGGGGAACGGCACGTTGAACTCGGTCGCGAACCGCGCCGCCAGGAGCGGAGTGCGCTTGGCGCCCTTGCCGCCCACGATCACCGGGAGCGGCGACTGCACGGGCTTCGGCAGCGCCGGCGAGTTCTCGAGCGAGTAGTGCTCGCCCTGGAACGAGTAGGTCTCGCCGGGCTCGGTGGCCCACAGGCTCGTGACGATCTCGAGCTGCTCCTCGAGCAGGTCGAAGCGCTTCGGCGGGAACGGGATGCCGTAGGCCCGGTGCTCCTCCTCGAACCAGCCCGTGCCGAGCCCGAGCTCCACGCGGCCGCCGGACATCTGGTCGACCTGCGCCACCTGGATCGCGAGGATGCCGGGGTAGCGGTAGGTCACCGACGACACGAGCGTGCCGAGCCGGATGCGCGAGGTCTCGCGGGCGAGCCCGGCGAGCGTCGTCCAGGCGTCGGTGGGGCCGGGGCCCGGATCGCCGTCGCCCATGCGCAGGTAGTGGTCGGAGCGGAAGAACGCGTCGAAGCCGAGCTTCTCGGTGGCCTGAGCCACGGCGAGGAGATCGTCGTAGGTGGCGCCCTGCTGGGGTTCGGTGAAGATTCTGAAGTCCACGCCTCCAGCCTAGGCGGGCCGGCGACGGATGCGCAGGGCCGCCGGCACCGCACCGGCCGCCAGCAGCAGCGCGGCGAGACCGAGCCACGGAGCGGGCTCCGAGCCGGTGGCCGCGAGCGTGGCGCCCGCGCCGGTGCCGGCCGAACCGGCTGAACCGCCGGAGCC